>DKJA01000103.1 GCA_002454505.1 Oxalobacteraceae bacterium UBA6704 | reverse complement strand
CCGTCCGCAAGCCGCCAGCACCGCGATCCTCCAGTGTAAGCTTCCCCCCATGCGCCTCGACACACCGGTTTACTGGTGACTGTCCCCGCAGGGGCCTGTCCCCGGGGTTGCATCTGACTCCTTACCGCGCCAACTGAAAGCAGAAGAGGGGACTGAGTCCCCGTGCGGGGGCAGTCCCCATTGCGGCCCTCTCGGCTCTCCGGCACGACGGAGTATCGGGTGGGGGTAGCTTTTTTGCCGCCCAGTCTAGATCGCACTAAATCACACGAATCCAGTCGATTTCGTTCCAGAATCAGCGTCGCGCCAGATTCGTTGGACCGGAATCGCTTGCCCGGCCAAAAACGCTGGACCGGTTTAGAAGCGCTCCCTCGTTTGCTTAGACCGCTCTCGAGAACCCGGATTTTCTTTTAGACTGGTTTCGTCGCCGTTGATCCAGATGCGCCCTGCAGTCGAGGGCGCGGATCCAATGTTCCTCGCCCGGGAAAAGCAGCCAGATGGCGCGCCATGCATTTCTCCCTTGCGCGTGCCGGTTCGCAAATGACGACGGCGTGACCGATGCTCCATCATCGGCAATGATCTTGTCACCCGTTACCTTAGCGAATTCGATCACGTCGCGATGTGTGGTTCGCAGTCGTGTTGCGTCAGGCAGGAAGAGCGTTTTCCACTGGAAGCCGTGGATGGAGAGCCCATCCTTCGGCAACCCGAGCCGCTCCCTTTCGGCCGCCAGCCAGCGTTGCACGAGGCCCGTCACAAAGCCATCCGGCGTCACGCCGGGCTGGGTATCCATCAGATGAAATTCCAGTTCCAGGAAGTCGCCAACCGGCAGGTGTACCGGGCACTTCGCTTCGTATCCCATGATCTCCTCCCTTTGAAAACAATCTAATTGTTGGACCGTGGCCGCCAGGATTAGTTCGCTTTCGATTCCAGCCCCTCTGGACTGGACCGAAATCGACTTTCACCGTTTTTTGTTGGAAGGCTTTAGTGCAACAAAATGTGGAATCGAGACTGGATTAGCCCCGAAAAGCCCCAAATCGACTGAAATCGACTGCCTCGGAAAAAACCTACCCCCATGGTATATCCCGGGAAGTGCCATCCCATTTCGGTGGCGGCCCACCCACTTTCGCGCCCCTTTTCCGCGGCCCTGTCGCATCGTCATTGCCCCCGCTGGGCCGCCAATCAAGAATCCTCCCATCCCAACCGATAGGAGGAAACCATGAAGCACATCATCGCCGGATGCATCCTGATGTTTTGCGCGCTGGCGGCTCAGGCGGCCGGCTTTCAATCGTTCGACATCCCCGGCCCGGCCGGCAAGCAGATCTCTCTCGCGATCTGGTATCCGAGCGCGGCGCCGACGCAGGCCCGCAATATGGGAACGTTCAGCCAAGACATCGCCAGGGATGCCCCCGTCGACGGTAAAGGCCTGCCGCTGGTGATCGTTTCGCACGGCACCGGCGGTTCCAAATACGGCCATTACGACACGGCGCTCGACCTGGCCAATGCCGGCTTCGTCGTTGTCGCCCTGAACCATCCGGCCGACAACTACGCCGACAACAGTGAAGCGGCCGACATCCTCGCGCGGCAGAAGCACATCGTGATGGTAATCGACTACATGCTGAAGGACTGGCAGTACCGGGACCGCATCGCGCCTTCGCGCATCGGCATGTTCGGCTTTTCTTCGGGCGGGTTCACGACGCTGGTCGGCATCGGCGGCCAGCCCGATCTGCGCAAGGTGCTGCCCCATTGCGAAGCGCATCCCGGGCAATTCACCTGCGCAGTGATTGCAAGGCGCGGCGAGGGCGCGGCGCGCCCCGCGAGGGCCGCGACGCCGGAGATGCACGAGCGCCGCATTCGCGCCGCCGTCGTCGTCGCGCCGGCGCTGGGCTTCACCTTCGATGCCGCCGCGCTGGCGAAAATCGACGTCCCCATCCAGCTGTGGCGGGCCGAGGACGATGCCGTCCTGCCGAACCCGTGGTTCGCCGAGCACGTGCGCGCAGCCCTGCCGCGCGAGCCGGAATACCATGTCGTGCCGAAGGCCGACCACCTCGATTTTCTCGCGCCGTGCTCCGCCATGCTGGCCGCGCGGGCGCCGCAGATCTGCAAGAGCGCGGAGGGATTCGACCGGACGGCATTTCACCGGCAGTTCAATGCCGAGGTGATCCGGTTCTTCAGGACGAATCTGTGAGTTGATGCGGTGTGGTGGTGAAGTGAAATGCAGAAGAGGGGACAGTCCCGTGCCGGGACAGTCCCCGACCCATCAGGCGGCCGAGGCGACGCGCAGGCCTTCCACCTCCGCCAGCGTCGGCGCATGGGCCCCGGCGGCGCAGCAGGCGGCCGCACCGGCGGCCACGCTGAACGCCAGATGCTGCGGCCATTCGCGGTGCGGATGGTGATGCAGGCTGTAGATCAGGCCCGCCATGCTGGCGTCGCCGGCGCCCACGCTGTCGACCAGCTCGATCTTCGGCGCGGCCGCATGCCACACTTGTTCGCCGTGGTACAGCGATGCGCCATCGGCGCCGCGCGTGAACAGCACGGTGGCATGCGGGTTGAAGCTGCGCAGCGTGGCCAGTGCGGCCTCGGCGTCGTCGGTGCGGAACAACGCGCGCAGGTCTTCGTCGGAGACCTTTACTACATCGGCCAGCTGCGTCATGCGCCACAGCGTGGCGTCGTACGCTTCATCCATGACGTTGCGCCAGTTCGGGTCGTAGCTGATGCGGATGCCGTGGCGCTTGGCCTCGGCCGCCAGTTCCAGCAGCGTGCCGGCCAGCGGCTGGCGGGCCAGGCTGATGCCGCCGAAGTGCAGCCACTTCGCATCGCCGGTCCAGCCTTCCGGCAGCGCGGCCGGATCGAAGTACAGGTCGGCGCTGTCGTCGCCGACGAAGAAGTATTGCGGCGGCGCGGTGGACGGCACTATCGCCAGCAGCGGCGATTTCGCGTAGCGCTGCAGGTAGCGCAGGTCGAGGTCCGCCTGTGTGCTGGCGGTCCACAGCGCATCGCCGAACACGCACTGGCTGATGGCGCCGGCAAAGCCGCTGGCCGCGCCCAGGCTGGCCAGCGCGCGCGCCACGTTCCACGTCGAGCCGCCCACGCGGCTGTGCCATGTGTCGGCGCCGGCGCGGATCATGTCGGTCAGCGCTTCGCCCGCGCAGATGATGTTCGCCCGCTCAGTCACGCCGGCTCCTTTCCAGTGCCCCGATGATGTCGTAGCAGGCGCCCATCGTGTGGTAATCGACCTTGCCGGCCGGGCTTTTCTCGTCCGAGTACTTGCGGTTGTCGCCGGTGAGGATGCGGTACCACGCGCCGTGTTCGTGGTCGACGAAGTACTGCCAGCAGTATTCCCACAGGCGTTCGTATTCCGTCCAGTAGCGCTGCTCGCCGGTGCGCGCGGCAATGAGCGCGGCGGCCGCCAGCGTTTCGGCCTGCACCCAGAAGTATTTGTCGGCATCGCAGATCGAGCCGTCCGGCGCGAAGCCGTAGTGCAGGCCGCCGTGCGCATGGTCCCACGCATTGCGCATCGCCAGTTCGAACAGGTGCAGCGCCGACGGCAGCAGCCAGGCCGGATCGCGCGCCAGCAGCTTGCCGTGCTGCTCCAGCTGCAGCAGCAGCTTGCTCCACTCGGTGAAGTGGCCCGGCTGGTAGCCCCACGGGCGGAACAGGTTGGCCTTGTCGTCCAGGTTGTAGTTCCAGTCCACCGACCAGTCGGCGCGGTAGTGTTCCCACACCATCGCGTTGGCACGGCTGGCCTGCCGCTGCGTGATGTTCCAGGCCAGCGTTTCGGCGCGGCGCAGGAAGGGCAGGTGCTGCGTGGCGTTGTACGCGGCCAGCAGCGCCTCGCACGAGTGCATGTTGGCGTTCTGGCCCCGATAGGCGTGCAGTACGCGCCAGTCGGCGCTGGCCTGGTCCGCGTACAGGCCGTGTTCCTCTTCCCAGAAATGCCGCTCCATCAGGTCGAACGTTTCGTCGATCCATGCGCGCGCTTCGCTGACGCCCGCCATCAGCGCGTGGGAGTAGGCCAGCAGCACGAAGGACAGGCCGTAGCAGTGGTTGTCCGCATCCAGCACGGTGGCCTTGCCGTCTTCCCATTTCAGCTGCCACGCGTAGCCGCCCGTTTCCGCATTGCGGTGGGCGCAGCGCAGGAAGGCGACGCCGTGCCGCACCTGTTCCAGGTAGGCTTCGTCGCCGAAGTGACGGTACGCCATCGCGTAATTGAACACGAAGCGCGTGCTGGAGACGAGGTGGCGGGTGGTGCTGTCGTACACCGTGCCGTCATCCTTGAAGTAGTGATGGAAGCCGCCGGTCGGATCGATGCAGCGCGGGTGGTAGAACGCCATCGTGTCCGCGATGTGCGCGGTGATGTCGTCGGTAGAAAAGAAATCGGGACTGTGCTGCATGGTTACCTCTTAGTCGTCATTGCTGCTCTCGCGTACCACCAGTTGTACGGAGAGGGTTTTTTCCAGTTCGGGGCCGGTAGTCTTCTGCATCAGCAGTTCGACGCCCATTGCGCCCAGCGCTTCCTTGTCGATATTGATCGACGATAGTGGCGGGATCGCCGTGGCGGCCGCGCTGATGTCGTCGAAGCCGACAAACGCGATATCGTGCGGCACCTTCAGGCCCGCATCGAGGCAGTGCTTCATCGCCGTCAGCGCGCTGCTGTCGTTGTAGCAGAACACGGCGTCGGGCCGGTGCGTCATCGCCAGCAGGCCGGCCATCGCGCGCCGCACATTCTCGGCCGGATCGCCCATGCTGGGCAGTTGCACCTCCAGGTCGGGATCGGACAGCATCCGCGCGTCGTACAGCGCCTTGCGAAAACCGCGGCCCCGCTCCTGGATGCTGTGGTGCGACATCGGCCCGGACAGCATCGCGATGCGCCGCCGCCCCGTACGGATCAGGTGCCGCGTGGCGAGATAGCCGCCCAGCTGGTGATCCGGGTTGACGGAGCGGTAGCCGGGCAGCCGCATGTCCACCAGCACCAGTGGCTTGCCCGTGTCGCGCAGCGCCTGCACCAGCTCCGGTTCGAAGAAGCCGGCGCACAGCAGCGCATCGGGCTCGTGCAGGCGCACCAGCTCCAGCACGGGTTCGGCGGGTCCGACGACGACGAACGACAGCGCGATGCCCAGCCGCCGGCACGCTTCCTCGGCGCCGTGCAGCACCGGCGAATAGAACGGCCGGTGCGTCGGCGTGTTGTGCTGGCGGTGCAGCAGGAAGGCGATGCGCCGCACCTCGCCCTGGCGCAGGTTGCCGAAATCGTAGCCCATGTCGCGCGCCACCGTGCAGATGCGGGCGCGGGTGCGCTCCGTCAGCCCGCCCTGGTTCTTCAGCGCGCGCGACACCGTGCCGATCGAATAATCGGTGGCCTTGGCGATGTCGCGGATCGTTACTGCCCGCTTTTCCACAACCATGCTTACTGCCATGCCTTGTCCTGGCCCGTCGAAAACGAGTAGGGTACATCGGCTTCCTGCGTGCCGCGCGTCTTGACGGGCGTGGCGGACATCGTGAAGTCCAGCTTCGCACCCTTGGTCAACTCGGCGTGACCGAGCCAGTTGCGGCTGACCGCCTTGCCATCGACGCGCAACTGGCGGATATAGCGGCCACCGCCTTTTGCATCGATGGTGATCCGGCGGCCGTTCTCCAGCTGAATCGACGCCTTGGGGAACAATGGCGTGCCGACCACGTACTGGCCGACGCCGGGCGTCACGGGATAGAAGCCCAGCGCCGAGAACACGTACCACGCGGACGTCTGGCCATTGTCCTCGTCGCCGCAGTAACCGTCCGGCGTGGGCTTGTACATGCGGTCCATCGTCTCGCGCAGCCAGTACTGCGCCTTCCACGGTTCGCCGGCATAGTTGTACAGGTAGATCATGTGCTGGATCGGCTGGTTGCCGTGCGCGTACTGGCCCATGTTCGCGATCTGCATTTCGCGGATCTCGTGGATCACGGCCTGGTAGTAGCTTTCGTCGTAGACCGGCGGCAGCGTGAATACGCTATCGAGCTTGTCGACGAACTTGCGCTTGCCGCCCATCAGGTCGATCAGCCCGGCCACGTCGTGGAACACGGACCACGTGTAGTGCCAGCTGTTCCCCTCGGTGAACGCGTCGCCCCACTTGAACGGGTTGAACGGCGACTGGAACGTGCCGTCCTGGTTCTTCCCGCGCATCAGGCCTGTCTCCGGGTCGAACAGCTTCTTGTAATTCATGCTGCGCTTGGCGTAGATGTCGATTTCCGAGGCCGGCTTGCCCAGCGCCTTGCCGAACTGGTAGATCGTGAAGTCGTCGTATGCGTACTCCAGCGTGCGGGCGGCGTTCTCGTTGATGCCCACGTCATAAGGCACGTAACCCAGTTCGTTGTAGTACCTGACGCCCGCGCGGCCGACGGCCTGCATCGGCCCTTCGTTGTCGGCGCCGTGCTTCAGCGCCTGCCACAGCGTTTCGCTGTCGTCGCTGCGGATGCCCTTGATGTACGCGTCCGACACGACGGACGCGGAGTTATTCCCGATCATGACGTTGGCAAAGCCGGGGCTCGACCACTCGGGCAGGAAGCCGCCTTCGCGGTAGGCGTTCGCCAGCCCGGCCTGCATCTCGCGGTTGATCGACGGGTAGACGAGGTTCAGGAACGGATACAGCGCGCGGAAGGTATCCCAGAAGCCCGTGCCGGCAAACATGTAGCCGGGCAGGACCTCGCCGTTGTACGGGCTCCAGTGCACCGGCTTGCCGGCGGCATCGAGCTCGTACAGCTTGTTCGGGAACAGCACCATCCGGTACAGGCTCGAATAGAAGGTGCGCGTCTGTTCGTCCGTGCCGCCATCCACGCTCACCTTGCCCAGCACCTCGTTCCAGTGCGTCTTGGCCTTCTTCGCGGTTGTATCGAAATCGTCGTCGGCCAGTTCGCGGCGCAGGTTCAGCTCCGCCTGTTCCAGGCTGATGAAGGACGAGGCCACGCGCATGCCCACCCTGTCGCCCTTGCTGGTGACGAAGCCGAGCAGGGCGCCGCTGTGCAGGCCGTCCGTTTCGATGGCACCTTCAAGCAGCTTGTCGCCCTGCCACACGTCGGTGGACGTGAACGGCCGGTCGAACTCGATGACGAAGTAGTTCCTGAAGTTTGCCGGCAGCGGGCCGCGCGCATAACGCGTGCTCCAGCCGATCACCTTGCGTTCGCCCGGGATGATCTTGACGTACGAACCCTTGTCGAATGCATCGACCACCACATAGCTTTGATCGGACTTGGGGAACGTGAAGCGGAACTGCGCCGCCCGTTCCGTCGGCGCGATCTCGGTGGTGACGTCGCTGTCGGCCAGGTAGACGCTGTAGTAGTAGGGCTTCGCCACCTCGGCCTTGTGCGAGAACCAGCTGGCGCGCTCGTCCTGGTTGAAGCGCTTGCCGCCGGTGACGGGCATGATGGCGAACTGGCCGTAGTCGTTCATCCACGGCGACGGCTGGTGCGTCTGCTTGAAGCCGCGGATTTTATCCGCGTCGTACTGGTATGCCCAGCCATTGCCCATCCTGCCCGTCTGCGGCGTCCAGAAGTTCATGCCCCACGGGACGGCAATCGTCGGATAGGTATTCCCGTTCGACAGTTCCGGCTTGCTGGCGGTGCCCATCAGCGGGTTGACCAGTTCCACCGGATCGAGCGGCGCGGCCGCCGCGATCGCGCAGCAGGCCGCCATCACCAAGGTAAGAATGCTTTTCATCGATCAGTATTTCGTCTGCGTGTACGGACGGTCGGCGTCGGCCTTGCCCCAGTCCTTGTTCGGCGCGGCCTGCATCGTGAATACCAGTTCGCCGCCGGCGACGATGTCTTCGTGGCGCAGGAAGCTCCGGGTCAGCGACTTGCCGTTCAGCGTCACCTTGCCCACGTAGCCGTTGGCGGGCGACAGGTTCTCGGCGTGGATCGCGAACGTCTTGCCGTTCGGGAGGTTCAGCGTGGCCTTGTCGACGAACGGGCGGCCGATCACGTACTCGTTGCTGCCCGGTGCGACAGGATAGAAGCCCAGCGCCGTAAAGGCAAACCAGGCGGACATCTGGCCCAGGTCATCGTTGCCCGCCAGGCCATCGGGCTTGTCGGAATACTGGCTGGCGACGATCTGCGCCAGGCGCGCCTGCGTCTTCCATGGCGCGCCCGCGTAGTTGTACAGGTAAGCGACATGGTGCGACGGCTCGTTGCCGTGGGCGTAGTGGCCGATCAGGCCGGAGATGTCTTCCATGTGGGCGTAGACGTTGTCGTCCACCTTCGCGTCGAACACCTGGTCGATCTTTGCGACCAGTCCTTTATCGCCGCCCAGCATGTCGATCAGGCCCGCATTATCGTGCGGCATATACCACGAGTACTGCCACGCGCTGCCTTCCGTGTAGTCGCTGCCGAAGTTCGACTGCACCGGGTTGAACGGCGTGCGGAATTCGCCCGTCGATTTCTTCGCGCGGATGAAGCCCGTCTTCTTGTCGAACACATTGCGCCAGTTCTGCGCGCGCTTGTAGTAGCGGGCTGCGATGTCCTTCTTGCCCATTTTCTCGGCCATGCGGGCGATGGTCCAGTCGTCGAACGCGTATTCGACGGTTTTCGACGCCGCTTCCGGTTCCAGGTCGATCGGCACGTAACCCAGCTTCATGTAGTGCTGCAGGCCGCCGTACGGGCCGTATTCGGCGCTGGCCGTCATTGCCGCCAGGGCCTGCTCGGGATCGAAGCCCTTGATGCCCTTCATGTAGGCGTCGGCGATGACCGGCACCGCGTGGTAGCCGATCATGCACCACGTCTCCAGGCCATGGAACTGCCACACGGGCAGGATGCCGTAGGGGCTGGCCTGCTGCGATGCGATCAGCGAGCGCACGAAGTCGGCGTTGCGCTGTTCCGGCGCAATGATGGTCAGGAGCGGATGCAGTGCGCGGTAGGTGTCCCACAG
>DKJA01000074.1 GCA_002454505.1 Oxalobacteraceae bacterium UBA6704 | reverse complement strand
TCGGCGCGGCCGGCCTTGCCGAACACCTGCGCTACCTGCGGCCGCGCGGCCAGGATCGCGTCGGTGCGCTGCAGCAGCCGCGCCGCTTCGTCGGCGCCCAGGCCGGGCAGCGTCGTCGGCATGTACAGCAGTTCGCCTTCGTCCAGCGGCGGCATGAATTCGCTGCCCAGCTTTAATAAAGGTAGCGTGCCGGATGCCAGGACCAGCAGCGCAATCGCGACGGTCGTCTTCGGCCGCGCCAGCGCGCCGGCCAGCACGGGCCGGTACAGTGCCTGCAGGCCGCGGTTGATGGGATTGGCGGATTCCGGCTTGATCTTCCCGCGTATCAGGTAGCCCATCAGCACGGGCGTCAGCGTGACGGCCAGGATCGCCGCAGCTGCCATCGCGTAGGTCTTGGTGTAGGCCAGCGGTGCGAACAGCCGCAGCTCCTGGCCCTGCAGCGTGAACACGGGCAGGAAGGACACGGTGATGATCACCAGCGAGAAGAACAGCGCCGGGCCCACTTCGGTGGCCGAACGCGCCACCAGTGCCCACAACGCCGCACCGCGCGGCGGCTCCGCCTCATGTTCCAGGTGGCGGTGCAGGTTCTCGATCATGACGATCGCGCCGTCGACCATGGCGCCGATGGCGATGGCGATGCCGCCCAGCGACATGATATTGGCCGACACGCCCTGCAGCCGCATCACCCACAGCGCGGCAAGAATCCCCAGCGGCAGCGTGACGATGGCGACGAACGCCGAACGCACGCGGAATAAGAACAGGCCGCAGATGATCGCGACGACGACGGATTCCTCGAACAGCTTGTCGCGCAGCGTGGCAATCGCCCGTTCGATCAGGCCGGCGCGGTCGTAGGTGGTGACGATCTCCACGCCTGCCGGCAGCGTCGCCTGCAGCGCGCGCAGCCGCGCCTTCACCGCATTGGCGGTGGCCAGCGCATTGCCGGCATGGCGCATGACGACGATGGCGCCGGCCACGTCGCCACGGCCGTCCAGGTCGGCCATGCCCCGCCGCAGCTGCGGGCCGATGCCGACGTCGGCCAGGCTGCCCAGCGGGACATTGGCGTCGCCGGCCGGCACCGGCACGGCGGCCAGGTCGCGCACGTCGCGCAGATAGCCCGGCATGTGCAGCAGGTATTCGGCACCGCCCATCTGCAGCGGCGCACCGCCGGCAGCGCGGTTGGCATTGCGGACGGCGCCGGCCAGCGCATCCATGTCCAGGCCGTGCGCGGCCAGCCGGGCCGGATCGGCATCGATGTGGAACTGGCGCGCCTGGCCGCCCAGGCTGGCCACTTCGGCCACGCCCGGCACGCTTTGCAGTTCCAGTTTCAAATGAAAATCCTGCAGCGCACGCAGGCGGTCCGGGCTCAGTTTGCCGGAGCGGTCGCGCAGCGCGTATTCGAGCACCCAGCCAACGCCGGATGCGTCGGGGCCCAGCCGCGGCATCGCATCGGCCGGCAGCTGGCCGCGCACCTGGGCGAGGATTTCCTGCACCCGCGTGCGGGCCCGGTAGATATCGGTATTCTCGTCGAGGATCACGTAGACGAACGACTCGCCGAACATCGAGAAGCCCCGCACGGCGCGTGCGCCGGGCACGGCCAGCAGCGCCGCGGCGACGGGGTAGGTGACCTGGTCTTCCACCAGCTGCGGCGCCTGGCCGGGGTATTCGGTATTGACGATGACCTGCACGTCGGACAGGTCGGGCAGCGCATCCAGCGGCAGCCGCGCTGCCGACCATGCACCGCCCAGCAGCAGCGCCACGCTGGCGGCCAGCACGAGCAGCCGGTAGCGGATGGACCAGGCGATCAGCGCGGCGAGGCTCACGGCATGCCTCCATGGTGGTGACCGGCGTGACCAGCTTCATGCGTCGGTTCGGCTGGCTTGGGGACTGAAACCGGCGCCTGCAACGCCAGCGCGCCATCCAGCAAGAACTGGGCATTGACGGCCACCCGGTCGCCAGCCTTCAAACCCCGCGTGATGGCGACGGCATCGGCGCTTTCGATACCGGTGGTGACCGGCACGCGCCTGAAATGGTCCTGCGCGCCGGCCACGATCACGTAGTCGCCGCGCGCACCCTTGACGACGGCTTCGCGCGGCACCGACACTACCGTCTGCGCCCGCGCATCGATCTCCGCATCGGCAAACGCGCCGGGCGGGAAGGCGCCGTGGCGGTCCGCCAGCGGCACGCGCAGCCGGGCAGTGCGGCTGGCGCCGTCCACCTGCAGCGTCGCCAGGTCGATGCGGGCGCGCGTCTCGGAGCCATCCAGCGCGGAGCGCAGGCGCACCGTGTCGCCCGTCTTCAGCCAGCCCACCTGGTCGGGATACAGCGTCAGCTCGGCCCACACGCGCGGGGTGTCCGCATAGGCAAGCACCTGCTGCATCGGGTTGACGTAATTGCCCTCCTGGACGCCCACCGCCGTGACGATGCCGTCGCGGGCCGCATATACGGCCACCACATCGATCACGCGGCGCGAGCGTTCCAGCTCGGCCACCTGGGCCTCGTTCATGTCGGCGGCCAGCAGGCGGGCCCGGTTGCGGAATTTTTCCTTCACCAGGCTGCCCGTCATCGCATTGACGCCGGCGCCCATTTCCATGCTGGCACTGGCCAGCATGCCTTCCTTGCGGGTCAGCAGGTCCAGGTATTCGCGCTGCCGCTGCTGCAGTTCGGGCGAATAGATCTCGTACAGCAGCTGGCCGCGCCGCACGGGCTGGCCCACGCCCGCCACGGCCAGGCGCCGGATCCAGCCTTCCACCCGCGGGTTGACGGACACGGTGGCGGTACTGTCGTAGCCGATCGTGGCATACGCGCGGATGGTCTGCGCCAGCGGCGCCAGCGTGGCCACGGCCGTCTGCACGCCGATCTGCTGCTGCACGGCCGGCGGCACGTGCACCGCGTCCTGCGCGCCGGCGCGCGTGGCGACGGCGCCGCCCTCCACCTTGATCATGGTCATGCCGCAGATGGGGCAGGGCCCGGGGCTGCCTTGCCGGACATGCGTGTGCATCGAGCAGGTGTATGCGGCGCCTGAGGTATCGGCTGCGGCCATGCGACCGAAGCGGCCGACGGCATAGCGGGACAGGTGATAGCCGGCCAGGCCGGTGCCTGCGCTGACGGCAAACAGGCCGGCCAGGAAGCTTCTGCGGGAGAGTGCCATGGAATTGTCCTTGAAGATGGCGGACCGGCGGCCCGCCATCGCTTGTGCAACAGTGAGACGTCAGCGCACCAGGATCTTGTCGCCCTTGCCCATCGTCGGGTCGGCGTCCTTGGTGAACTGCAGGATCGCGATGCCGCCGGACAGCGCCTGGCGCATCGAGTGGGTCACCAGCGCGTTGGCGCCTTCCACCGGCGAGATGATGTCGAACGTCGACGCATCGCCGGGACCGACCACATAGCTTTGCAGGCCATGCAGCTGGTTCTTCGGATTGCCGCTCGGGTAGACGCGGTCCCAGATGCCGGCGATCGAGTGGAACGACGAGAACTCGTTGGCGCCCGCGTTGATGTAGTAGATGCGCACGCGCTCGCCCGGCTTGGCCTGCAGCATGCGGGTGGCGGCCGGATCGTGCACCGGGTCGTACTTGAAGATGCCGCCGTTGAACAGGATGTTCGACCATTTATTGGCCATCATGTCGGCCTGGTTGTCCGGATTCTGGTACAGCTCGGACTGGATCAGCACGTACTCGCGGTCGGCCTTCGGCATTGCCGTCTTGTCCTTTGGATCGACGATGATCGCGCCGTACATGCCGCGCGCGATGTGCTGGATCATCGGATCGGCGCCGCAGTGGTAGTAGAAGATGCCGGGATAGTCGGCGCGGAACGTGTACGTGCCTTTCTCGCCCGGTGCCACCTGCTCGAAGTCCTTGACGACGTCCACGCGGGCGGCGTGGAAGTCCATCGAGTGCGAGTTCTTGCTGGACTTGTCGTTGTACAGCGTGAATTCGACGACGTCGCCTTCTTCCACGTGGACGACCGGGCCCGGCACCTGGCCTTCGAACGTCCACGAGCGGTACATCGTGCCCTTGTTGTCGATCGGCGTATCGACTTCCTTGGCCGTCATGGTGATCTTGACGGTCTTGGCCTGCACGGCGGCAGAACCCAGCATCGCCGCGGCGATGGCGATGCACATGCTGATTTTCTTCATGGTTGCTTCCTGTTGTTGTAAAACTGTGTGATGAATGCGCGGCTGGTTTCGCCACATGCCTGTTTCCAAACCTGGCTTACTTCGATGCCGTCTTGCTGACGAAACGCAGATAGCTCACGAGTTCGGTGATTTCTTCGTCGTTCAGTACTCCTTCCCATTTCGGCATCAGCACGGATTTGCTGACCGCCAGGCCGCCGCCCTTGATCGCCTTGAACAGCGTGTCGTCGGGCGTGTCGCCCATCGCCTTGGTGTCCGTGTGGTCGCGCGGCTTGACGGCCATCGCGGCGCTGTTGATGCCGTTTCCGTCGCGGTTCGCGCCATGGCACTGCACGCAGTACACGTTGTAGTTTTTTACGGCACGCGCGGGCGGCTCGGCGGCCCGCGCCGCATCGGCAGCAAGCAACAGCGACAGCAGGCCGACGGCGGCCGTCGCACCGCGGAGGAAATTGGGCAGCAGTTTCAATGCGGTGGCCATCATTTCTTCTCCTGGTTCTTCAGCGTGGACAGGTAGCCGGTCAGCTTCTGCAGGTCGCCGTCCGTCAGGCCCAGGCTGGGCATCCATGTGTGCGCATCGAAGCGCTGCGGATCCTTGATATAGGCCAGCACGTAGTCGGGCTGCAGGCGGTCGCCCGCCGTGTACAGCTCGGGCCCGGAGGTGGGCGCCGCGCCCGGCTTGGCCGCGTGGCACGACGTGCAGCCGCGCAGCTTCGAGAACAGCATCGCCGCCATCGAGCCGCCCGGTTCGCCCTTGAAGGCGCCGGCCGTGACGAGGCCATCGCCCTTCAGGGCCATCAGCAGGTCCGCCGCGGCGGCGGCATCGGCCGCCGACAGTTTCGGGTGGGCCGGCACCCTGGCCGCATCGATCGTGTCGATCGCGTGGTTGGCGCCGGGCTTGACGGCGTTGAAGTACATCGCGCCGCCGGCGCGCAGCGTGGTGGGATTCTGCAGCCACGCCACCAGCCAGTCCTTGTTGAACTTCGCGCCGGCGTAGTACAGGTCCGGGCCCCTGCGTTCGAGCAGGCGGTCGATGGTCGGCTTGTCGGGCTTCGTCACCGCGTGGCAGGCCACGCATTGCTGCGACAGCAGGTCGGCGGCGGCCGCGCCGTTGCCAAGCGCGAGGGCGGCCAGCCCAAGCGCGGCGATTCGTGTCGGGATTTTCATGTGCGCTCCTTACTGGACGGCCTGGCCCTTGAAGCCGTCGTTGGTGTAGATGCCGGGTCCCCGCTTGAGCGAGTCCTCGTAGTAGAAGTTCGGTTCGAACTTCTTGGCCTTCCAGTCGTAGAAATCGTCCGGCTTGATGTCGGTGTATTCGAGCACGCTCATGATCCCGCCCATCGGCCGGTCGCCGTTCATCGTGTGGCTGTCGACGTGGTCGTGGATCATCCAGCGGCCCGGATTGTCGGCCGTGAAGATCAGGTCGTAGCGTTCGCCCGGTGCCACCGCGATGGTGTCGGCCTTGTACGGTGCGGGCAGCGGGAAGCCATCCTTGAACGCCACCGTCATGATGTGGCCGTGCAGGTGGATGCTGTGCGTCTTGTCGCCGGCGCCGATGATGCGCAGGCGCACCACGTCGCCCTTGGTCACGCGCATCGGCTGGTTGTCCGGATACGACTTGCCGTTGATGGTGAAGTAGTCGTAGGTGTCGCCGGGCACGCCGCCGAAGCCGGGCTTGTTGGCCCACTTCGAGTCCCAGTCGGACAGCATCATGATGAATTCCTTCGTCACCGTTTTCTCCAGTGCCGTCGGCTTCTTCGGCTTGACGATGAACGGGCCCCACATGCCGCGCAGCGCCACGTGTTCGTTGACGTTCACGTGGCAGTGGTACCACATCGTGCCGGAGGGATCGGCGGTGAACTTGTACGTGAAGCTTTCGCCGGGGGCGATCTGCGGCTGCGTCACGCCCGGCACGCCATCCATCTTCCACGTGCCACGCTGCAGCATGCCGTGCCAGTGGATCGTGTGCGGCAGCGCGGTGACGTTGTTGACGAGGACTTCGATCTCGTCGCCTTCATCCACGTAGAACAGCGGGCCGGGGACCTGGCCGGCAAACGCAAAGGTATGGAACTGCATCTTCTCCACCAGCGTGATGCGGGTGTCTTCGATATTCATCTCGAACTTGCGCTGCGCCGCCTCGGCGCCGGGTACCGCGAGCAGCACGCCCAGCGTCAGCAGCGCGGCCGCGGCGCGGCCCTGGATACTTCGGAAGGTCATCATGGAATCCCCTTGAACATATATTTCAAATACTTCTTAATCCCCAAAAAAAAACCGCGGGGCGATGCGGCAATAAACATGCATATCGTATATATGTTTTTAGTGTTGCGCAAGGGAACCCTTATGCCGGCTGGGGCTATTCGATGGCCCCGTTCAAAAGTGGTTGGTTGGCCTGCGCAGCATCCGGCGTGGCCAGCCGGCGCATCACGTGCACAGGGCTGGCGTGCTGCGGCATGCGCAGCAACGCCGCCAGCGTGTGCCGGTCCAGTTCCGCCAGGTAGGCATCGGTGGCGCGGCCCAGCACGTGCTGCAGCCCGCAGCCGGGCGAGAAGCAGCAGCGCCCGCCGGCCGGATCGAAGCATTCGGCCATGTGGAAGTCGCCCTCGGCCAGCCGGACGACGGCGCCGACATTGATTTCCTCCGGCCGGCGCCGCAGGCGAAAGCCGCCGTTCCGTCCACGCACCGTCTCGACGATGCCGGCCCGCCCCAGCTCATACACGACCTTCATCAGGTGGTTCTTCGAGATGCCGTGCAGGTCGGCCATGTCGTGGATGGTGACCAGGCGCTGTTCGTCGGCCGCCAGGTGCAGCAGCATGCGCAGCGTGTAATCGGTGAAGGAGGTCAGACGCATGGCTCGTCCATAAGATATATATTCATTACATCTTAATGGATGGCGGGCGCTTGTCAACACATGTGCAAGCCGCCTGCGTTCAATATGCCGTCTTGACCGTGACGGCGCACGAGAACACATAGCCCTCGTGCCGCAGCGTCTTGATGTACCGGGGTTCCCGCGCGTCGTCGCGCAGCCGCTGGCGCAGCCGGCTGACCAGCAGGTCGATCGAACGGTCGAAGGCATCGGCATCGCGGCCCTGCGTCAGCTGCAGCAGCTGGTCGCGCGTCAGCACGCGCTGCGGGTGGTCGAGGAACACGCGCAGCAGCCGGTATTCCGCGCCGGTCAGCGTGACGACCGTACCCTCGTGCGTGAGCAGGTGGCGCGCCACAGTGTCCAGCTGCCAGTCGCCGAATGCCAGCAGGCTGGCCGCCTCCGTCACCTGCAGGTTGGGCGGCAGCATGCGGGCGCGGCGCAGCACGGCGCGCACGCGGGCCAGCAGCTCGCGCGCGGCAAACGGCTTGACCAGGTAATCGTCGGCACCCATCTCCAGGCCGAGGATGCGGTCCGCCTCGTCGGAACGGGCGGTCAGCATCAGCACGGGCACCTGGCGGTGCGGGCCGGCACGCAGGTCGCGGCACAGCGTCAGGCCGTCCTCGCCGGGCAGCATCAGGTCCAGCACGATCAGGTCCACGCGCTGGGCCGCCAGCGTGTCGCGCATCTGCCGGCCGTTGCCGACGGCCGTGGCCTGCACGCCGTTGCGTTCCAGGTAGCTCACCAGCAGTTCGCGGATCTCGCGGTCGTCGTCGACGATCAGTACGTGGTCCGAATCCATTCGCCCTCCTTGTCATGGCTGTCAGGGCGTATTGTGCCTGCACCGGCGCGGCCGCGTGTATCGCCGTGTATCCGCGGCGCCTGCCGGTACATGCGATTACCGGATCAGCCTTCCAGCGCCTGCGCCACGCGCCGCCCCAGCTCCTCGGCCTGGGCCGCCGTGGCGATATTCGTAAAGCTCATCAGCAGGGCGCTTTGCGGCGTCGCGGTGGTGTACCACGGCGACAGCGGTTGCGCGGCCATGCCCTGTTCGCGCAGCCGCGCGGCGATGTCGCGGTCGATGCCATGCGGCGTGCGGGCCAGCAGGTGCATGCCGCCCGACTGCGGCGCGATGTCGAGCCGCTTGCCCAGCGCGGCGGTCAGCGCCGTGGCCACCAGCTCGCGGCGTTCCGCATACAGCCGGCGCATGCGCTGGATATGGCGGGCGAAATGCCCTTCCTGCATGAATTCGCTGACGATCTGCTGCGTCAGCACGGGGCTGCCGCTGGACAGCAGGCTGGCCACGTCCTCGAAGCGTTCGACCAGCGCCGGCGGCACCACCACGTAATCGAGCCGCAGCGACGGGAACATCACCTTGCTGAACGTGCCGCAGTAGATCACGCGGCCATGCTTGTCCATGCTGGCCAGCGCGGGCAGCGGCCGGCTGGCGAAGCGGAACTCGCCGTCGTAATCGTCTTCGATGATCCAGGCGCGGGCAGCGCCGGCCCAGGCCAGCAAGGCCAGCCGGCGCGGGCCCGACAGCGTCACCGTCAACGGGCTCTGGTGGGCCGGCGTGACGATGGCCGCGCGGGCATCGGGCGCCGCCGCCATGCCCTGCACGACGTCGATGCCGTCCTGGTCGACCGGCACCGCCACCGCCTGCAGGCCCAGGCCATTGAGCAGCTGGCGCGTGGGCGGGAAGCACGGGTCCTCGGCCCACACCTGTTCCCCCGGCGCGAGCAGCGCGCGCATGATCAGGCCCACCGATTCGCGGTAGCCGGGCGTGACGAAGATCTGCTCCGGCGTGCAGTCGATGCCGCGCGACAGCTGCAGGTAGCTGGCGATCGACGCGCGCAGCGCCGGCGCGCCGAACACGGTTTCCTTCAGCATGTGCCGCTGCTGGGTGGCGCGGGCCACGCGCGCCGCCAGCCGTGCCCACACCTTGCGGGGGAAGACATCCAGCGCGGGTAGCCCCATCTGGAACGGCTGCGGCATCATGGCGCCGCCGACATCGAGCGGCAGCGGCGTGCTGCGCTGCCGCTGCACGCGCGGCTGCGGGCCGGGCGGGTGCTTGGCGGCGATGACGCAGCCGGCGGCGCCGCGCACTTCCAGGTAGCCCTCGGCCGTCAGCAGCGAATACGCCGATGCCACCGTGCCGCGTGCCAGGCCCAGTTCCTGCGCCAGCACGCGGGTGGCGGGCACGCGGTCGCCGGGGCGCAGCACGCCGGAATCGACGGCCTCGCGCACGCGTTGATAGAGTTGCCGGTACAGGGGAACGGCACTGGCGCTGTCGAACGAGAAGACTTCGGGGAGATAGGAAGGTTGCGTCATGACGGGCGATTATGCCACCGGACCCGGCCGGCCAGAAGAGCGGCTGGCTCCTGGGCCATCGCGCGCCGTCCGGCAAGAAGCCGCGCCGTTGCAGGCGCCGTGGCCGCCATGGCCTGCCTGCGCAACATCAATGGCCCAGCGGCAAAGCATGTTTTTCGCGTCGAATGGCCCGGTCATGCGATCACGATGGCCCTGGCCGCGACGCGCTTTTTCATGACTTTGCCGGCGCCAGCGGCAGATCCGCGGCGCCGAATGGCCAGCCGGCCTGCGGCAGGGTGGACAAGCCCTGTTTTCGGCACGGCGACTTGTGGTCCATCGTCTTTTTGGACCACATGAAAAGTGAAATGATGGACCATTTGTCAAAAGTCATGTCCGTCTATCCTCTCACTGTACGGCCAGGTGGGCAGCCATCCCGCCTTCGCTCCTTCAGCTCTCCCGTTTGGGAGATGGGCGCATGCGGCCGATGACGACGAGGAGAAGGCAAGTGGATGAGGCGTGGCGCTTCGGGCCCTATATTTTATCGACGGCGCGCCGCCGCCTGGAGCACGGCGGCAGCGAAGTGCAGCTGGGCGCGCGCTCGTTCGAACTGCTGGTGGCGCTGGTGCGCCGGGCCGGCGAAGTGCTCAGCAAGGCCGAGCTGATGACGGCCGTGTGGGGCGACATCGTCGTCGACGATTCCAGCGTGCGCGTGCACGTGTCGATGCTGCGCAAGGCGCTGGTCGCGCCGCCACCGCACGGCACCGACTGGATCGTCAACGTGCCGCTGCGCGGCTACAGCTTCTGCGGCACCGTCGAACCGCTTGCCGAGCCGCCGCAGCGCGAGCCCGATGCGCCGGCCTCCGTGGCACGGCTGCCGCAGCGGGGCGTGCCCGGCCTGCCGCCGCGCGGCGAACGGCTGTTCGGCCGCGAAGAGGATATCGACTGCATCGCCGCGCTGCTGGGCCGGGACATGCTGCTGACGCTCATCGGCCCCGGCGGCATCGGCAAGACGGCGACCGCCGTGGCCGTGGCGCGCCGCTGGGCGGCGCAGCAGCGGGGCGCCACCGTGTTTGTCGACCTGGCGCCGGCGCTGACCACCGCGCAGGTGCTGGGCGCGATCGGCGCCGCGCTGGGCGTCGGTGCGGACCTGAACGGCTCCGTCGACAGCCTGCGCACCCGTCTCGCGCAGCGCCCCACGCTGCTCCTGCTGGACAACTGCGAGCACGTGCTGGAAGCGCTGGCGCCGATCGTCACGGCGCTGTGGGAAGGCGCCGACGGCCTGTATGTGCTGGCCACCAGCCGCGAAGCGCTGCGGCTGCCCGGCGAGGCCGTCCACCGCCTCGGTGCGCTGGCCGTGCCGGTGCCGGGCCTGCGCCTGACGCTGGCCGAGGCGCTGCGCTACCCGGCCATCGAACTGTTCGTGCTGCGCGCCACCGCCGCCGGCGGCGGTCCGTTCCACGACCGGCAGGCGCCGCTGCTGGCGGCCGTCTGCCAGCAACTCGATGGCATTCCGCTGGCGCTCGAACTGGTGGCGGCACGCCTGTCCGTGATGACGCTGCCCGACCTGGCGGCCCGGCTGGATGCGCACATGCAGCTGCGCACCGTCGGCGGGCGCACCGTGCTGGCACGGCACCAGACGATGGCGGCCGCGCTGGACTGGAGCCTCGCGCTGCTGGACGATGGCGAGCAGCGGCTGTTCCGCCGGCTGTCCGTGTTCCGCGGCCGCTTCGATCTCGAATCGGCGCTGCGCATGGCCGGCGACGACATCGATGCCGATGCCGCCTTCCAGGCGCTGACAGGCCTCGTGGCGAAGTCGCTGGTGAGCCTGGACCAGCATGCGCAGGCGGCGCCGTACCGGCTGCTGACCGTCACGCGCGCCTACGCCAGCCGCTTGCTGGATGACAGCGGCGAGTGCCGCGATACGCAGCACCGCCATGCCGCCTGGGTGCACGACCTGATGAGCGCCTCGCTGGCCGACCTGCCGGCCATGAACAGCGCGCAGTGGGAGGCCCGCTACGGCCACCTGCTGGCCGACGTGCGCCTGGCGCTGGACTGGGCACTGCCGCACGAACCGGCGCTGGCCTTCGACCTGACGATGGCGTCCGCCGCGCTGTGGTTCCACGGCTCGCAGCTGGCCGAATACCGCGAACGGCTGCTGCGCGCGCTGGCCGCGCATCCGGCCGGCGACCATGGCCGTACCGCCACCCAGCTGCGCCTAGCGCTGGGCAACACGCTGTGGCACACGCAGGCCACGACCGAACAGATGCTCGGCCTGTTCGAACAGGCGCTGCAGGACTGCACCTTCGGCGACACCGCAGCGCAGCTGCACGCGCACTGGGGCGTCTGCATCTCGCTGGTCACCGCCGGGCATTACCGGCGCGCGCTGGGCCAGGCGGCCGACATGGCCGCGCTGGTCCAGGGCAGCAGCGAGCCGATGGCGCGGCTGCTGGCGCACCGGGTCGATGCGCTCACCAGCTACCACAGCGGCCGCTTTGCCGAGGCCCGCATGGCCGGCTACCGCGCCATCGCCGCGCTGCCCGGCCGCCGTCCGGCCCGCGTGATGCTGCAGGTCGATGGCGGCGTGGCGGCCCACGCGATGTTGGCACGCACGCTGTGGATCG
>DKJA01000015.1 GCA_002454505.1 Oxalobacteraceae bacterium UBA6704 | reverse complement strand
AGCAGCTGGTCCAGCCGCAGGTAGCCGCCGTAGGTGAGGCGGCCTTCCAGGTCGGTGTGGATGCCGGCTTCCAGATCGCGTTGGTTCTTGTCGACAGACATGGCGGGGACCGCTTGAGGGGGTGAAAGCGTAGCGCAGTGGCCGGATGCCTGCGCAGGGTGCACCCTACGCCAGGGTGTGGACCACGGGGCAGCCCCGTGTTCAGCGCGGGAGTGGCAGCCCGGGAGCCCCGGCCAGAGCCCCCGCAGGACCGCGCTCATGCACCGTTGATGCAACTGAATACGTTGATGTTATTGGCCTTGCGGGCGTTTCGTGGGGTATACCGGGGGGCCCGCCAGCCAGTTCTTGCTGCGCCGCAGGACGGCTTTTTCATACGCCTTCCTTAACATGGCAATTCATATCATTTGTAACTTCCTGTCGAAGGTGCAGTACGCAATGACGGTTGCCGCTGAGTTCAAGATCGAATATCTCCAGTACCTGGACACGGACGGCACGCTCGTCCGCGATGACCTGCCCGAGGCCCTGCGCGATCCACGCGCACTGCTGCCGATGTTCAAGCAGATGCTGTTCGTGCGCGTGTTCGACGGCAAGTCGATCGCGCTGCAGCGCACCGGCAAGCTGGGCACCTACGCGGCCTGCCTGGGGCATGAAGCGGCCCATGTCGGGATCGGCGCGGCGATGCAGAAGGACGACGTGTTCGCACCGTCCTACCGCGAATACGGCGCGATGTTCATGCGCGGCGTGCGCCCGCGCGACGTGCTGATGTACTGGGGCGGCGACGAGCGCGGCAATGACTACGGCGGCAATGCGGCCAAGGACTTCCCGTTCTGCGTGCCGATTTCCACCCAGTGCCTGCACGCTGCCGGCGCGGCGCTGAAGTTCAAGCTCAACCAGGAGAAGCAGATCGCCGTGGCCGTGTGCGGCGACGGTGGCAGCTCCAAGACCGACTTCTATGCCGCACTGAACTCGGCCGGTGCCTACAAGCTGCCGCTGATCCTGTGCATCGTCAACAACGGCTGGGCCATCTCGGTACCGCGTTCGGCCCAGACCGGCGCCGAAACCCTGGCCCAGAAGGGCCTGGCCGGTGGCCTGCACTGCCTGCAGGTGGACGGCAACGACCTGATCGCGGTGATGGCGGCCATGCTGGAGGCGCGCGACCGCGCGCTGGCCGGCGACGGCGGTACCGTACTGGAACTGATGACCTACCGCCTGTCCGACCACACCACCGCCGATGATGCGCGCCGCTACCGCGACGACGCCGAGGTGAAGGACGCCTGGCAGCGCGAGCCGATGCTGCGCCTGCGCAAGTACCTGGTCAACGCAGGCGTGTGGAGCGAGGAAGAGGAACAGGCCTGGACCGTGGAATGCGGCAAGCGCGTGGATGAAGAAGTGAACCTGTACCTCAACACGCCGGTGCAGCCGGTCGAGGCGATGTTCGACTTCCTGTACGCCGATCCGCCGCAGGACCTGCTGGCCCAGCGCGCGCAGGCGATCGCCCTGGAGCAGCGCCATGGATGAGATCAAGAACGGCGCCTCCAGCGCGCAGACCAACGCCGCCGACAGCGCCGCCGTCGCGCGCGGAGAAGAGAGCATGACCACCACGCCCATCACCCTTATCGAAGCCATCACCCAGGCCCTGGCGTGGGAGCTGGAACACGACAAATCGGTGCTGGTCCTCGGCGAGGACGTCGGCGTCAACGGCGGCGTGTTCCGCGCCACGGCCGGCCTGCAGCAGCGCTTCGGCGCCGACCGCATCCTGGACACCCCGCTGGATGAAACCACCATCGCCGGCCTGACCATCGGCCTGGCCGCGCAGGGCATGAAGCCGGTGGCTGAAGCCCAGTTCGACGGCTTCATGTACCCGATGGTGGACCACATCGTCTGCCACGCCGCGCGCCTGCGTTACCGCACCCGTGGCCGCCTGCACTGCCCGATGGTGCTGCGCGTGCCGTGGGGCGGCGGCATCCGAGCGCCGGAACACCACAGCGAAGCCAACGAGGCGATCTTCACCAACGTGCCGGGCCTGCGCGTGGTGCTGCCGTCCTCGCCGCAGCGCGCCTACGGCCTGCTGCTGGCCGCGATCCGCGAACCGGATCCGGTGATCTACATGGAACCCAAGCGCATCTACCGCCAGTACAAGGAAGTGGTGGTCAACGACGGCGAAGCGCTGCCGCTGGACGTGTGCTTCGTGCTGCGCGACGGCACCGACGTGACCCTGGTGACCTGGGGTGCGCAGGTGAAGGAAGCGCTGGAAGCGGCCGACAAGCTGGCTGGCGAAGGCATCAGTGCCGAAGTGATCGACGTGGCCACGCTGCGTCCGCTCGATTTCGCCACCATCGCCGAATCGGTGGCCAAGACCGGCCGCTGTGTGATCGTGCAGGAGGCCCCGAAGACCGCGGGCTTCGGTGCCGAGATCGCCGCGCGGCTGGCCGAGGAATCGCTGTACGACCTGCTGGCGCCGGTCGAACGCGTGACCGGCTACGACACCCACATTCCGTTGTTCCGCCTGGAAATGAAGTACCTGCCCAGCGTCGACCGGATCGTGAGCGCGGCCAAACGCGCGGTGGCGGCGGGCTGACATGCGGGCCAGACTCCTGGGCCCGTACCGCAGCCAGTACCCCAACCCGCTCCGGTTCCGCACCGGCCAGATCGTCGAACTGGGTGTTCGTGACGAGGAATGGCCGGCGTT
>DKJA01000207.1:324-12640 GCA_002454505.1 Oxalobacteraceae bacterium UBA6704 | reverse complement strand
TGCGGGGACAGTCCCCACCTCGCTGCAGCGGTGCGTCAGCAGCGCATGCAGCTGGCGCACGGCGGGCGAGAACTGCTTGCGGTGCGGGCAGATCAGCTGCAGCGGCGCTGCTTCGCCCGGCTGCTCGGGCAGCACGATCGTCAACCGGCCGGCACGCACATCGTCGCTGACGTCGAGCCACGATTTGTAGGCGATTCCTTCGCCGGCAATCGCCCAGCGCCGCACGATGTCCGCATCGTCGCTGGCCAGCGGTCCTTTCACCTGAATCACCCGGCGGCCTTTCGCGGCCGGGAATCCCCATTTGTCGTACAGCCGCCCTTGCAGATGCCACAGCAGGCAGGAATGCCGCGCCAGTTCGTCCAGCGACTGCGGGCTGCCGCATTGTTCCAGGTAGGCGGGCGATGCGACCAGTACGCGGCGGTTGTCCGGCGCGACCGGCAGCGCGACGAAGCTGGCGTCGTCCACCTGGCCGTAACGCAGCGCGATGTCCACGGGATCGCGGAAGACGTCCGTGACGTGGTCGGAAAACTGCACGCGCAGTTCCAGCTTCGGATGCTCGCGGCGGAAGCTGGTCAGCCAAGGCAGCAGCACATTGCGGCCGAAGTCGGACGGTGCCGCGATGTGCAGCGTGCCGCTCAGCGTATCGTCGCTGCGGCGCAGTTCGTCGCGGCCGCTGTGCAGCAGGTCGAGCGCATCGCGCGCATAGGGGAGGTAGCGTTCGCCCTCGTCGGTCAGGCGCAGGCTGCGCGTGGAGCGGGCGAACAGGCGGATGTCCAGGTCCCGTTCCAGCCGCATGATGGCGGCGCTGACCTGGCCCGGCAGCAGGTTGGCTTCCCGTGCCGTACGGGTAAAGCTGCCGCTGGCGGCCGTGCGGACAAACAGGGCGAGGTCTTCGAAACGGACCATTTTCTCTCGGCGAGTGAAAGTAATACTCAATTATGCATCTTTTTCAGTTGCCAGGCCGACCCTATCATTGACCCATCATCACATCCGAAGGAACATCATGAAAGCGATCGTCTACACGCAGCACGGCCTGCCCATCGATAACCCCGCCGCACTGATCGACATGGAACTGCCCGACCCGGTGCCAGGCCCGCGCGACCTGCTGGTGCGCGTGCACGCCGTGTCCGTCAATCCCGTCGACACCAAGGTGCGCAACGGGTCCGCCGTCACCAGCCCGCGCGTGCTGGGCTGGGATGCTGCCGGCATCGTTGAAGCAGTCGGCAGCGACGTCACCGCATTCAAGGCGGGCGACGAAGTGTTCTACGCCGGCTCGCTGACGCGCCCCGGTTCGTACAGCGAACTGCATCTGGTGGACGAACGCATTGCCGGGCACAAGCCGAAGACGCTGGACTTTGCCGACGCCGCCGCACTGCCATTGACGTCGCTGACCGCGTGGGAACTACTGTTCGACCGCCTGAAAGTGCCGGAGCAGGGCGCCGGCGGCCGCACACTGGTGATCGTCGGCGCGTCCGGCGGCGTGGGCTCGATCCTCACGCAGCTGGCCAGCAAGTTGACCGGCCTGACCGTGATCGGTACCGCCTCCCGCGAAGAGACGCGCGAGTGGGTGCGCGCCCTCGGCGCCCATCACGTCATCGACCATGCGAAGCCGATGAAGCCGCAACTGCATGCGCTGGGTTTCGACCATGCCGACATCGTCATCAGCCTGACGCACACCGACCAGCATTACGCCGACATCGTGGACATGCTGGCGCCGCAAGGCCAGCTCGCGCTGATCGACGATCCGGCCACGCTGGACGCCGTGCCGCTGAAGCGCAAGAGCATCTCGCTGCACTGGGAGCTGATGTTTACGCGCTCGATGTACGAGACGCCTGACATGGTGCGCCAGCGCGAAATCCTCGACCGCGTGGCTGCGCTGATCGACATGGGCGCATTGAAAACGACGGTGGGTGAAAAGATCGGCAAGATCGATGCGGCGAACCTGCGCCGGGCCCACGCGATCGTGGAAAGCAACAAGGCGCGCGGCAAGCTCGTGCTGGCCGGCTTTTAAGGAGCAGCGATCATGAAGAAAATCATATTGAGCGCAGTCCTGGCGACAGTGTTCGGCAGCGCCGCAGCCCAGGACATCGGCAAGCTGGAACAGGTGGCCACGTTCGACGGCGCCATGCCCACCGGCGTCACCGTCACGGAGCAGGGCCGTATCTTCGTCAACTTCCCCCGCTGGGGCGACGACGTGCCGTACACGGTGGCCGAACTGCGCGACGGCAAACCGGTGGCATATCCGGATGCCGCCTACAACGTCGAGAACAAGGCCGATCCGGCAGCGGGCCTGATCAGCGTGCAGAGCGTGGTGGCCGATGGCCGCGGCCACGTGTGGATACTCGATACCGCCGCACCGGGCTTCGCGGCACCGAAGCAGGGCGGCGCGAAGCTGGTCGCCGTCGACCTGAAAACAAACCGCATCGCGAAGACCATCGTGTTCCCGGCGGACGTAATCCTGAAATCCACCTACGTCAATGACGTGCGCTTCGATTTCCGCGTCGGCAAAGCCGGCGTTGCATATGTGACGGATTCGTCGCTGTCCGGCCCCGGCGCGATCATCGTGCTGGACCTGGCCACCGGCAAGGCCGTGCGACGCCTCAGCGGCCACGCGACGACATCGGTGGAACCGGGCTTCGTGCCCGTCGTCGAAGGCAAGCCGCTGGCACTGAAGGTCGCGTCGGACGGCATCGCGTTGTCGCCGGATGGGGAGACGCTGTACTATTGCGCGCTGACGAGCCGTCACCTGTACTCGGTGCCCACGAAGCTGTTGCGCGATCCGGCCGTGACGGAAGCGCAACTGGCCGCGGCAGTCCGCGACCTGGGCGTCAAGGGCCCTTCCGATGGATTGGAAGCCGACGCCAAGGGCGCCGTGTATGCCGGCGACTATGAGCACAACGCGATCAGGAAGCTGGAGCGCGGCTCGGCGACGTGGCGCACCATCGCGCAGGCGCCGAACCTGCTGTGGCCCGATACGTTCTCCATCGGTCCGGACGGCTATCTGTACGTGATCGCCAACCAGCTGCATCGCCAGGCCGGCTTCAACGACGGCGTGGACGGCCGCAGGAAACCGTATGAACTGCTGCGCGTGAAGATCGATGCCGCGCCGGCGCCCACCAAATAAAAGGAATGAAAATGGATATCGTCAGCAAAGCCAAACAGCGCTACACCGTCAAGTCGTATGACCGCGAACGCAAGATCCCCGTTGAAATCGTCGCGCAGTTGCAGGAGCTGCTGCGCTTCGCACCGTCGTCGGTGAACTCGCAGCCGTGGCACTTCGTGATCGCCTCGACGCCGGAAGGCAAGGAGCGCATCGCGAAAGCGGCCGACGCGGGCTTCCAGTACAACGCCGCGAAGATCCGCGATGCGTCGCATGTGATCGTGCTGGCAACCCGCGTGGCACCGAGCGACGAGCACCTGGCTGCCGTGCTGGCGCAGGAAGAGAAGGACGGCCGCTTCGTCAATGAAGCGGCGAAAACGTCGCAGAATGCGGGCCGCATGTCGTACACCAATCTGCACCGCTTCGGCCAGAAGGATGTGCCTTACTGGTACGAGAAACAGACCTATCTCGCACTGGGCAACCTGCTGCTGGGCGCCGCGATGCTGGACGTGGGCGCCACGCCGATGGAAGGCTTCAATGCCGAAGTGCTGGACCAGGAACTGGGCTTGCGCGACAAGGGTTTCGCGGCGACCGTGATCGTGTCGCTGGGTTACAGCGGCAGCGAGGACTTCAATGCGAAGCTGCCGAAGTCGCGGCTGGCGACGGAGGTGGTGTTTACGGAAATCTGAGGCACTGGCCCCGGCCGTCTACTTCACCAGCTCCTCGTGCAGAACAGCCGGCGCTTCCGTATACAACTTCACCACAGTCGACGTGCGAGTCCCGTAATCCGGCGACTCGATCCGCACGGCCGACAACTGCCGCTCCCGCTCCAGCGGCACGCCCGTGTCGGGCAGCCGCTGGTCCGGTGCGCGCGTGGTATCGGCCAGCATTTCAAAGTAAGCGTCTTCCGGCGCGCCCAGGCACAGCAGGCTCGCGAACTGCGCCTTGGTCTTGACGACTTTCGGCCACGTGGAATCGAGCAGCGCGTTCGACAGGCCGTACACGCCCGGTGGCAGCGGCTGGCCGTTGCGGGCATCGTCGTCGCCCCGGTTGGAGAACCACACCAGTTCCTCGCCGTCGCACAACACCAGGTTGAAGCCGTTGTAGGCCTGGCTGCCGGGACGGATCTCGGCCACGTAATCGCGTGCGCTCATCGACCCGGCGAGGAAGTTCGACACCAGCATGCCGCGCGACGGCGCCGACGGATCGAAGTCGTGCGGTGCGCGGATATTGGTGATCGCGGCGAAGCGCGACGGCGCCTTGCCGCAGCTTTCGGCCGGTGCCAGGTGCGTGCCCGCGCAGCTCGCGCGCAGCGGCGACATGTGCGCCGGCCAATGATCGTCCGGCCCTTCCGGCACCGTGATGCCCATCCACGTGCCGCCCGCTTTCAGGTCGCGGCCGGCGACGATCTGCGGGTTTTCTTCCCATTTGGCGGCGGGCAGGCTGGGGCGGGCAAAGTATTCGTCGCGGTTGGCCGCGGCGATCAGCGGCACACCCGGTACGACACGCCAGGCGAAAACGATCAGGCACATGACTTCAGGTCCACAAAAACTTCGGTATGGCGGGGGCCGGCCAGCAGCGCGGCAAGACCGGATGCGGCGTCAAGCAGCGCATCCGTGAAACCCGCCGGGGCGGCGGGATAGACTTCCATCCAGGTCTGCACACCATCCGTGCTGCCGGGACGGCGTTTCAGCTGGCCCGCCACGCCATGCACGGCGGCCAGTTGCGCCTGCATCGCGGCGACGCGCGGCAGCAGCGCCGCGGCATCGTCGTCACGCACGCGGTAATACACGTACAGGTCTGCTTCAGACATCCAGCTTGTCCAGCACGTAGGGCAGCGGCAGGAAGTGCAGCGCCGGGCCGTCGGCCGCGCGGGCATGCACGTCTCCAGCTTCCAGCGCGTCGAGCTTCATCTCGACCAGCGCATCGACGCCGCCGGCACCGTTCGGCGCCGCGTTGACGACCATGCCGCAAGGCTGGCCGGGATCGGCCGGCGCAAACACTTCGGTGCCCGGCGCAACCGATGGATCGGCGATGGTGGCCAGCGCCGTGCGGCGCTTCAGCTTGCCCAGGTACTGGCTGCGGGCGACGATTTCCTGGCCCGGATAGCAGCCTTTCTTGAAGTTGACGCCGCCCAGCAGCTCGTAGTTGACCATCTGCGGCACGAATTGTTCCTGCGTCGGCGCCGTAATGACGGGCACGCCGGCGTGGATCTCGGCCAGGCGCCACGCCTCATTGCCGCCGACGACGAGGCGGTCCGCCAGCACGGGCGCGACCGTATCGGCCGTCTCCGGCGCCAGCAGCCACAAGTAGCGCGGTGCGCCGAACGCATCCGCCACGCGCAGCAGCGTGCCCAGCGGGTGGTCCAGCTTCGTGTACGGTTTGGCCGGCAGCGCGTCGAACCACGTTTGCAGCACCGCTTCGCCCAGGCCGCCGCCGATGCCCAGCAGCACGCGCTGGTCGGTCGCGTCGGACGCCTTGGTTTTCGCGCGCAGCACGAACATCTGCAGCCGCTTCTGGATGGCCGGTTGGATGTCGCGCGCCACCTGCAGGTAGACGGACTGCTCGTCCCGCCACATCAGGAAGCTCGCCAGCAGCCGGCCCTTCGGCGAGCAGTAGGCGGCCAGGCGGATATCCTGCGCGCCCAGGTGCTCGACGTCGTTCGTCAGCTGCGAATGCAGGAACGTGGCCGATTCTTCACCGGTGAAAGCGATCAGGCCCAGGTCGGTGACGGGCGCCGCGAAGCCCACGGCCAGCGCGGTCGGCGTCAGCGGTTCAGCCTGCGGCGCGAGGATTTGATTCCAGGAGTTCATATATTTGGCTACTTTGGCTACGAAAGCATTATCATTACGGGCTCATTATAAAGATCCCGCGCCGATCGCGCCGGACGGCCCCGAATTTGCGGGCCGTCCCCGGCGGCGCGGCAGGACAGACCATGGCATTCATAAGAAAAACGATCGTGCTGGGAGTGCTGGTGGCCGCCGCGGCGGGCGCCGCTTTTTCGTGGTGGTCCGAGGCGCCGATCGTGGCCGAGGGCGACACGATCCCGTTCGTGATCAACAAGGGCAGCGGCGCGCACGCGGCCGGCCAGCAGATCGCCGAGGCGGGCGTGCCGCTGCAGCCGCTGCTGTTCAACCTGCTCACGCGCGTCACCGGCAAGAGCAACAAGCTCAAGGCCGGCTCGTACGAACTGAAACCCGGCACCACGCCGCAGCGGCTGATCGACCAGCTGGTACGCGGTGAGTTCGCCCAGGAATCGCTGACCATCATCGAAGGGTGGACGTTCCGCCAGATGCGCCAGGCCATTGCCGCCCACCAGGGCCTGAAGCACGACACGGTGAACCTGTCGGACAGTGCGCTGATGGCGAAACTGAGCCCCGATTATCGCGAGCCGGAAGGCCTGTTCTTCCCGGACACTTACCTGTTTGCCAAAGGCGCTTCGGAGCTGCAGGTGTACAAGCAGGCGCACACGGCCATGCTGGCCCATTTGGCCGCGGCCTGGGAAAAGCGGGCGCCGAACCTGCCGTACAAGGATCCGTACGAGGCGCTGACGATGGCTTCCATTGTCGAAAAGGAAACGGGACAGAAATCGGAGCGGGCGATGATCTCCGCAGTGTTCGTCAACCGGCTGCGGCTGGGCATGCTGTTGCAGACCGACCCCACCGTCATCTACGGCATGGGCGCACGATACGACGGAAACATCCGCAAGAAGGACCTGGAAACGGACACCCCTTACAATACGTACACGCGGGCCGGCCTGCCGCCAACACCGATCGCGCTGCCGGGCCAGCAGTCGCTGACGGCGGCACTGGCACCGGCGCAGACGGGCGCGCTGTATTTCGTGGCTCGCGGCAATGGCACGAGCCATTTTTCCGACAACCTTCCGGAGCACAACCGGGCGGTCAACCAGTATCAAAGATTGTTGAAGCAATGACGGCACGCGGTAAATTCATCACTTTCGAAGGCATCGACGGCGCCGGCAAATCCACGCACATTCCTTTTGTGGGCGAACTGATCGCCGCGCGCGGCGTCGAGCTGGTCAGCTCGCGCGAACCGGGCGGCACGCCGCTGGGCGAGAAGCTGCGCGAGCTGGTGCTGCACGAGACGATGCACCTGGAAACCGAGGCGCTGCTGGTGTTCGCCAGCCGCCGCGAACACATCGCCCAGGTCATCGAGCCGGCGCTGAGCCGCGGTGCCTGGGTCATTTCCGACCGGTTCACCGATGCGAGCTTCGCCTACCAGGGCGGCGGCCGCGGCCTCGACCTGGCCAAGCTCGAGACGCTGGCCAACTGGGTCCACCCGCTGCTGGCGCCGGACCTGACGATCCTGTTCGACGTGCCGCTGGAAGTGGCCCGCGCCCGCCTGGATGCGACACGGGAGCTGGACAAGTTCGAGCAGGAAAAGGCCGACTTCTTCTTTGCCGCCCGCAGCGAGTACCTGCGCCGCGCCGCGCAGGATCCGGGCCGCTTCCGCGTGATCGATTCCACGCAGAGCATCGAGGCGATCCGCGTGCAGCTGGCGGCCATCGTGGAGGCGCTGGCGTGACCGAAGCGATCTATCCGTGGCAGGAAAGCGCCTGGGCGCAGCTGCAGCAGGTGCGCCAGCGGCTGCCCCATGCCGTGCTGTTCCACGGCCCGGCCGGCATCGGCAAGGCCGACTTCATCGAACACTTTGCCCAGGCGCTGCTGTGCGAGAACGTGCGGCCGGACGGCCATGCGTGCAATGCCTGCGCGTCGTGCGGCTGGTTCTCGCAGCAGAGCCATCCGGACTACCGCCGCATCCGTCCCGAAGCGTTCGAGGACGAGGGCGAAGGCGACGACGGCGAGGATAAAAAGAAGACGAAGACGCCGTCGAAGGAAATCAAGATCGAGCAGGTGCGCGCGCTGGCCGACTTCATGAATATCTCCACGCACCGGCGGGGCCTGCGCGTGGTGGTGCTGTATCCGGCCGAGGCGTTGAACATGCCGGCGTCGAATGCGCTGCTCAAAACTCTGGAAGAGCCGCCGCCGGGCACCGTGTTCCTGCTGTCGTCGAACAGCCTGGACCGGCTGCTGCCGACGATCCTGTCGCGCTGCCGCAAGTTCACCCTGTCGCTGCCCGCCCACGACGAGGCGTTGGCCTGGTTGTCCGCCAAGGGCGTGCAGGATGCGGACGGCTGGCTGCGCGAGCAGGGCGGCGCGCCGCTGGCGGCGCTGGCTCAATCCGAAACGGGCAGCCGCGAGGAGATGGACATGCTGCTGCAGTATCTGGCGCATCCTTCCGTGGAAAGCGCGTTGAAGACGGCGGACAAGATGCAGAAAGTGCCGCTGAGCGCGATCGTCTCGTGGCAGCAGCGCTGGCTGTACGACCTGTTCTCCGTAAAACTGACGGGGCAGGTGCGCTACTATCCCCGCTACCAGCGCGAGCTGAAGGGCCTTGCCGACCGCGTGGCCGTGCCGGGCGTGCTGGCCGCGATCAAGGGCACGGCGGAGCGGCGCGCCACGTCGGACCACCCGCTGTCGCCGAAGCTGTTCATCGAGGACATGCTGCTCGACTACACGGCCTGCTGCGCATGAGGACCGGTCAATGAGCACGCTGCCGCCCGATCCGAACACCGTGCCGCTGGCCAGGCCGGCGGTGCTGTCGCTGGCCATCCGCGAAAAGGCGGCGCTGTACGCGGCCTACATGCCGTTCCTGAAGAACGGCGGCATCTTCGTGCCGACCAACAAGAGCTACAAGCTGGGCGACGAGATCTACCTGATCCTGGCGCTGATGGACGACACGAACAAATACCCGATCGCCGGCAAGGTCGTGTGGATCACGCCGCCGGGAGCCCACAACAACAAGGCGCAGGGCATCGGCGTCCATTTCCCGGACGACGAGACGGGCCTGCGCACCCGTGCGCGCATCGAGGAAATCCTCGGCGCCGCCCTGCGTTCCTCGCGCGCCACCCATACACTGTAAGCAAGCCATGTCTTTCCGCCACCGCCTCGCCACGCTCGACGACCTGCCGACCATCGTCGCCATCTACAACAGCACCATCGCTTCGCGCGAAGTGACGGCCGACACGGAGCCCGTCTCCGTCGAATCGCGGCTGAACTGGTTCCACGAACACCAGCCGGAGCGGCGCCCGCTGTGGGTAATCGAGCATGCGGACGATACGTCGGCATCGCCCGAGATCCTGGGCTGGATCTCTTACTCCAACTTCTACGGCCGGCCGGCGTATTCCGGCACCGCCGAGGTGTCGATCTACATCGCCGAGTCGTCGCGCGGCAAGGGCATCGGCCGCTACGCGCTGGCCGAGGCGATCCGCCACGCGCCGCAGATCGCCGTCCACACGGTGCTGGGCTTCATCTTCGGCCACAACGCCGCCAGCCTGGGCCTGTTCCGCAGCTTCGGCTTCAAGGAATGGGCCAACTTCCCCCGCGTCGCCAACCTCGACGGCATCGAACGCGACCTGATCATCCTCGGCAAGCGCGTCGATTAACCAGCAGAAAAAATAGGGACAGACCCTGTTTTACGGGAAATTTTCGGAGCCGGGTGACCGCCCCTCATAGGAAGAGTCACCCGGTTTCAGGTAAACATTTCCTCTAAAACAGGGTCTGTCCCTCATTTAGCGGTCTGCGGGGTTTTGCAGGGTCGGCTACAATCGACGCATGTTCATCGATTCACATTGCCATATAGATTTCCCCGAGCTGGCTGCTCGCATGCCGGAGTTGCGCGCGAAGATGGAGGAGAACCGGGTTACGCATGCGCTGTGCGTGTCCGTCGATCTGCCGGACTTTCCCCGCATCCTGAAACTTGCGGAAGAGTATCCAAATATCTTTGCCTCGGTGGGCGTGCATCCCGATTACGAGGACACGCCCGAGCCCACGGTGGTCCAGCTCGTCGAGCTGGCGCGGCATCCGAAGGTCGTCGCAATCGGCGAAACGGGCCTCGACTACTACCGCCTCGAAGGCGACCTCGAATGGCAGCGCGAGCGCTTCCGCACGCACATCCGGGCGTCGCGCGAGGCGAAGAAGCCGCTGATCATCCACACCCGCTCGGCCAGCGAAGACACGATCCGCATCATGCGCGAAGAGGGTGCCGGCACGGACCAGGGCGGCGTCGCGGGCGTGATGCACTGTTTCACCGAGTCGCTGGAAGTGGCGCGCGCATCGATGGAAATGGGCTTTTATATTTCGTTCTCCGGCATCGTCACGTTCAAGAGTGCGAAGGATCTGCAGGCCGTCGCGCTGGAAGTGCCGCTCGAGCAGATGCTGATCGAAACGGACTCGCCCTACCTGGCGCCGGTGCCGTTCCGCGGCCGGATGAACGAGCCGGGCTACGTCGCCCATGTGGCCGAATTCATCGCGAAGCTGAAGGGCATCACCGTCGAGGAAGTGGCCGAGGCAACCACCGCCAACTTCTTCAAGCTGTTCTCCGCGGCGAGGGCCTGATGCGACTGTCGCTGCGCGGTTTGGCCAAACGGTTGCGCCAGTTGCGGGCGCGGATCCGCTCCCGCTTCACGCTGCGTCTCGGCGCCGTGGCGATGGCGGTGGCTTCGGTGACGGGTGCTGCACCCGCCGCGCCGCGCGTGCAGGACCAGGATGCCGTCACCTTCTTCCGCGCCGCCCAGGTGAACAATGCCGCCACCATCAAGCCGCTGCTGGCGCGCGGACTCGATCCGAACGTGCGCGAGCCGGAGCGGGGCGAGACGGGCCTGATCGTCGCGCTGCGCAACGATGCGATGGACGTCTTCAAACTGCTGCTGGCGCAGCCGAAGATCCAGCTGGAAGCGCACGCCGGCAACGGCAACACGGCGCTGATGATGGCCGCGTTCAAGAAGAACAAGCCGGCCGTGCTGGCCCTGATCGGCAAGGGCGCGCAGGTGAATCGTCCAGGCTGGACGGCGCTGCATTATGCGGCGGCCGCGGGCGACATCGAGATCATCCGCCTGCTGCTGGAGCACCACGCCTACATCGATGCCGAGTCGCCGACCAAGGTGACACCATTGATGCTGGCCGCCCGCGAAGGCCAGGAGGAAGCCGTCAAGGTGCTGCTGGAAGAGGGCGCCGATGCGTCGCTGCGCGACAGCGGCTTCCGGCTCGATGCCGCCGAATTCGCCGAGAAGGCCGAGAAGCCGTGGATCGCCAAGGCGATCCGGCAGTTCGAGGCCGAGCAGGCGATGAAGTAAGCGGGGACAGTCCCCAGAATTGGCCTGCTTTTCCCGCCAACCTCCACGTTTCAAACCACTCCCGCCTTGCCGATAATGGAACTCGTCCAATCTGTACGAGCGAGTCTCCTTATGCTGTCCGAACGCGAAATCGAAAGCTGTTACCTGGGCCAGTTCATCCCGGTTCACTACCATCACAATATGCTGATGGACACGAACCGCATGCACGGCTTCCGGGCGGCGATCGCCCAGGTCGTGAAACCCGGCATGAAGGTGCTGGAGCTGGGCGGCGGCACGGGTGCACTGTCGTTCTTTGCCGCGGCGAAGGCGGACAAGGTGTACTGCGTCGACTTCAATCCGGACATGGTGCAGGAAGCGCGCCGCTTCCTGGCGATGAACGCCAACGGCCACAAGGTGGAAGTGATTCATGCCGATGCGTTCGAATACCTGCCGCCGGAACCGGTGGACGTCGTCATCTGCGAGATGATCCACGTGGCCATGCTGCGCGAGAAGCAGGTGGAAGTCATCGAATCGTTCAAGCGCCGCTACCTGCAGAAGTTCGGCGGCCCGCTGCCCGTGTTCCTGCCGGAAGCCGTGCTGATGGCGGCCCAGCCGCTGCAGCAGGAGTACGACTTCGAAGGGTTTTACGCGCCGATCGTGCAGTTCCAGCAGCCCGGCATCACGCATACGGGCACGGTGGAACTGTCCCAGCCGGCCGTGTATTCGGTGATCGACTTCACCCAGCCGAACGACACCAGCTGGAGCTGGGAAGGCAAGTTCGTCATCGACCGCGATGGCCTGGTGAATGCGGTGCGCTTCATCACGAAGAACATCCTGTCCGTCGTGCAGGAGCGGGCGACGACGATCGACTGGCTGAACCACTTCATGGCGCTGCCGCTGGAGAAGCCGCTGCCGGTAAAACAGGGCGACGTGCTGGCGGTGAGTTTTGCTTACCGCGCCGGCGGCTCGATCCCGTCGCTGCAGGCGCGGCTACGCGCCGAGGTGCTGTACCAGGCGGCGCTGCAGCCGCAGGTCGTGGCGCACGCATAACATCCGACCCTGCCATTCACCCCGCCAATCCC
>DKJA01000207.1:0-205 GCA_002454505.1 Oxalobacteraceae bacterium UBA6704 | reverse complement strand
CCCCGCCAATCCCGCAGTCCATCGCCGCATATGACCATCAGTCGCACGCGCATTGAGCGCGCCGGCACCGGCAGTTACATTGACGTTCCCGATAACGCACCCTGCGAGGACGTCATGCTGAGCTTCATCCTGTGGTTGGTCTTGCTGTTCGTCTGCTGGCCACTGGCGCTGCTGGCGTTGATCCTGTACCCGCTGGTGTGGCTGG
>DKJA01000140.1:10541-10784 GCA_002454505.1 Oxalobacteraceae bacterium UBA6704 | reverse complement strand
GGATCAGGCCCAGGCGCACGCGGCGCTCGGCCTTGTCCTTGAACAGTTCCGGCGGGAATGGCACGTCCTTGACGTTCATGCCGCGGCCAGCCATGTCCTGGCGGGTCATCTCGGCCAGGCGTTCCGTATCCTGGTCGATCAGCGCCTGCGGCACGTCCAGCGTGGCCGTCTTCACCAGCGCGTCCATCACGGCTTCCTTGTTGCGGGCCTTGACGCGGCCATTGACTTCGCGTTCCAGGTTGA
>DKJA01000140.1:10021-10353 GCA_002454505.1 Oxalobacteraceae bacterium UBA6704 | reverse complement strand
TCGCCATCGGCCACGCCCAGCGATTGAGCGAACTCGGCGTTCACTTCCGGCAGGTGCGCCCATTCCAGCTGCTTCAGCGTGATCGTGAACTCGGCGGTTTTACCGGCCACGTCCTTGCCGTGGTAATCCTCAGGGAAAGCCAGCGGGAAGGTCTTCGCTTCGCCCACTTTCAGGCCCAGCGTGGCGGCTTCGAATTCCGGCAGCATGCGGCCTTCGCCCAGCACGAACGTGTAGTCTTCGGCCTTGCCGCCGGCGAATTCTTCACCGTCGATCTTGCCCACGAAGTCCACGGTCACGCGGTCGCCATCGGCTGCGACAGCTGCGCCGCCGTC
>DKJA01000140.1:615-9862 GCA_002454505.1 Oxalobacteraceae bacterium UBA6704 | reverse complement strand
GCGACAGCTGCGCCGCCGTCGCCGTGTTCGCCTGCTTCGCCCTTGGTGTGGAAGTGCACGCGCTGCTTGCGCAGGATTTCAATGGTCTTTTCGATTTCGGCGTCGGTCACGGACGACTTGACGGTTTCCACTTCCACCGTTGACAGGTCGCCGATCGTCACTTCCGGATACACTTCGAAGGTGGCGTCGAACGCCAGCTGGCCTTCGGCCGAATCCTGCTTCGGTTCGATTTTCGGGAAGCCGGCAACGCGCAGCTGGTTTTCGTTGGCAGCATCGTTGAAAGCGCGACCGACCTTGTCGTTCAGCACTTCCGTTTCGATCTGGTAGCCGTATTGGGCGGCAACCATCTTCATCGGCACTTTGCCCGGACGGAAGCCGGGAGCACGTGCGGACTTGGCCTGTACTTTCAGGCGCTTTTCCACTTCGGAACGCACGTCCGCCAGCGGGAAGGAAATCGTGAGCCGGCGTTCGAGTTTACCCAGGTTTTCGACAGCAGTTGCCATGTAAAAATCGTCCAAAAAATGTAAATACTGTTGGTGCGAGGAGGGGGACTCGAACCCCCACACCATTGCTGGCGTCAGGACCTAAACCTGGTGCGTCTACCAATTTCGCCATCCTCGCGCTATAGAGACCTCGAGAAACCTGTTGCAGTGAAGTGCCACAGTTTTTTCGAGGTCCCCTGTTGTGCAATCAAACTCGGCACAAAAGCAAAGGGCGACCACTGATTGAAAACGGGTCGCCCTACCCTGCGCGCTGCAGGGGCTTTCAACTTCAACACGGTATTTTACTGGGTTTTCTTAAGAATGGGGACGATTTTGTACATTTCGCCAACGGGGCAATTGAACCGTTGGCTCGGGGACTGTCCCCGCATGGGGCCTGTCCCCGGGGTTGCTTTTGAATTGAGCGAAGAAGCAGCAAAAAAATCCAAAATGCAACCCCGGGGACAGGCCCGTTCCGGGACAGTCCCCAGCCAACACTACGCTGGCTTCTTGACCCTGAACCACGTCGCATAAAGCGCCGGCAGGAACAGCAGCGTCAGCGCCGTTGCCACGACCAGCCCGCCCATGATGGCCACCGCCATCGGCCCCCAGAACACGGAGCGCGACAAGGGAATCATCGCCAGCGCGGCGGCGGCCGCGGTCAGCAGGATCGGCCGGCAGCGGCGCACGGCCGATTCGATGATCGCATCCCACGGCGTGCTGCCGGCCTTGATGTCCTGCTCGATCTGGTCGACCAGGATCACCGAGTTCCGGATGATCATGCCGAACAGCGCGATGATGCCCAGGTTGGCGACAAAACCCAGCGGCCGGCCCAATAACAGCAGCGCGAACGCGGCACCGGCCACGCCCAGCGGTCCGGTGAGGAACACCAGCAGCGACCGCGAGAAGCTGTGGAGCTGCAGCATCAGCAGCGTGAAGATCAGGAACAGCGCCAGCGGCAGGTTCACCGCGATCGACTGCTCGGCCTCGCCGCTGTCCGACGCGGCGCCCTTCTCCTCGATCAGGTAGCCGGCCGGCAGGTGCGCGCGCAGGTCGGCCAGCGCCGGGTTGATCTGGCCGGACACGGTCGGCCCCTGGATGCCGGCGACGACGTCCGACTGCACGGTGATCGCCCATTCGCGGCCCAGCCGCCACACCACGCCCGGCTCCCATACGAAGTGCACGCGCGCAAGCTGCGAGATCGGCACCGACTTGCCGCCGGCCGTGGGGATGTTCGTATTGTTCAGCACCTCGATCGTCCGGCGCTCTTCCAGCGGCTGGCGGATCTGGATGTCGATCAGCCGGATACCCTCGCGGAACTGGCCGACCACGGTCCCCGTCAGCACCGTGTTCGCAGCGCGCATCACCGTTTGCGTCGTCACGCCCAGCGCGCGCATGCGGTCCTGGTCCAGGTCGAGCCGCAGCACTTTCACCGACTCGTTCCAGTTGTCGTTGACGCCGACCGTATTGGCATTGGCGCGCATGACCTCCTTGACCTGGTCGGCAATCGCACGCACTTTATCCACTTCGGTGCCGGTGACGCGGAACTGCACCGGATACGGCACCGGCGGCCCGTTCGGCAGCAGTTTCACGCGGCCGCGCACCTCGGGAAAGTCCGTCTTGAACGCCTGCGTGATCCTGTCGTACAGCGCCGCGCGGGCGGCCAGATCCTTCGGCAGCACGACCACCTGCGACACGTTCGTCTGCGGGAAGATCTGGTCGAGCGGCAGGTAGAAGCGCGGGCTGCCGGTGCCGACATAACTGGTCACCGACTCGACGCCGGGCTGCTTGCGGATGAAGGCTTCGAACTTCTTCACCACCGCCTCGTTGGCCGTAAAAGCAGTGCCCTCGGGCGACCACATTTCCACCATCAGTTCCGGCCGCGACGAATCGGGGAAGAACTGCTTCTCGATGAAGTTGAAGCCATAGATGCCCAGCGCGAAGATGGCCAGCGTGGCCGCGATCGTTGTCTTGCGCCACGTGACGCACCACGTCACCACGCTGCGGAAGCGGCGGAAGCCGGGCGTGTCGAACACGTCGTGGCCATGTTCGCCGGCCGCATGGGGCTTCACCTTCAGCAGGATGTAGCCGATGTACGGCGTGAACATCACGGCCACGACCCACGACGTGATCAGCGCGATCGCATTCACCGAGAACAGCGAGAACGTGTACTCGCCGGCCGCCGATTTGGCCAGCCCGATCGGCAGGAAGCCGGCCACCGTGATCAGCGTCCCGGTCAGCATCGGCAGCGCTGTCGACGTGTAAGCAAACGTCGCGGCATCGAAGCGCGACATGCCCTCTTCCATTTTACGGACCATCATTTCAACGGCAATGATCGCATCGTCCACCAGCAGGCCGAGCGCAATGATCAGCGCGCCCAGCGATATCTTGTGCAGGTCGATATCGAGCATGCGCATGAACAGGAAGGTCACCGCCAGCACCAGCGGGATCGTCAGCGCGACGACGAGGCCGGGGCGCACGTCCAGCCGCCATGGCTTGGTGTGCAGGCCCAGCGCAACGAAGCTGACGGCCAGCACGATCAGCACGGCCTCGATCAGCGTGTGCACGAATTCGCCGACGGAGGCCGTGACGGCCTGCGGCTGGTCCGACACGCGTTCCAGCTCGATGCCCACGGGGAGCTTGGCCTTCAGTGAGTCCACTGTCTTGGCCAGCTCCTTGCCCATCTCGATGATGTTGCCGCCCTTTTCCATCGACACGCCCAGACCGATCACTTCCTTGCCGTTGAAGCGCATCTTGTCCTGCGGCGGATCCTGGTATTCGCGCCGGATCGTGGCGATGTCGCCCAGGCGGAACGTGGTGCCGTCGGCGCGCAGCTCCAGGTTTTCCAGATCCTTGACGGTGGCCAGCGCGCCGGTGACGCGCACCTGCAGGTTGTCGGTCGGCGTCACCAGCGTGCCGGTCGACTCGATCGTGTTCTGCGCGGCGATCTGGTTGACGATCTGCTCGAACGGAATGCCCAGCTGGGCGAACTTCTGGTGCGAGATCTCGATATTGATCTTCTCGTCCTGCACGCCGAACAGCTCGACCTTCGACACCTTGCCGACGCGGAGCAGCTGCTGCCGCACGAAGTCGGCGTAGTCCTTCATCTCCGCGTAGGTAAAGCCGTCGCCAGACAGCGCGAAGATCGAGCCGTAGGTATCGCCGAATTCATCGTTGAACGTCGGCCCGATCACGCCCTGCGGCAGCGTGCCGGCGATGTCGCCGATCTTCTTCCGCACCTGGTACCACGCGTTGGCGGTTTCCTTCGGCGGCGTGGATTCGCGCAGGCTGACCATGATCAGCGTCTGGCCCGGCTTCGAATAGCTGGTGATCTCGTCGATGTAGGGCGTTTCCTGCAGCTTCTTTTCCAGCTTGTCGGTGACCTGGTCGGCCATCTGCAAGGCCGTGGCGCCGGGCCAGAAGGCCTGCACGACCATGATGCGGAAGGTGAACGGCGGATCCTCGTCCTGGCCCAGGTTGCCGTAGCTGAGGATGCCGCCGATCAGCATCACGGCGATCAGGTACCGCGTCAGCGGGATGTGCTCGAGCGCCCACCGCGACAGGTTGAAGTCCTTCATTGCGGCGTCCCCTTGGTTGGCGGCACCGCGCCGGCGGGTTTCGGCAGATCGTCGCCGAGGATGCGTACTTTCTGGCCGTTCTTCAGCAGGTGCACGCCGGCCGTGACGATCGTCTGGCCCGCTTTCACGCCGCTGCCCAGCACGAGGTCGTTGCCTTCGGCGCGGGTCACGGTGACCGGCACCAGGCGCACCGCGCCTTTCTCGACCAGCCAGACGGACGTGGCGTTCTTCTCGTGGAACAGCGCCGTCAGCGGCACCTTGATCATCGGCTGCGCCAGCTTCGACTCGAACTGCACCACGGCCGTCATGCCCAGTTTGGCCTGCGGCAGCGCGGCCGGCAGCGTGACCTTGAACGCATAGGTGCGCGTGGCCGGATCGGCCACCGGCGACACTTCGCGGATCTTTGCCGGCACCGCATTCGATGGCTCGGCCCACAGCTTCACCTTGACGTCGGACACCTGGCGCAGCTCGTCGACACGGTCTTCCGGCACGCCGAACACGACTTCCTTTTCGTCCGTGCGGGCCACCTTGACGACGGGCGTGCCGGCCGCGACGACCTGGCCTGCTTCCGCATCGACGGCCGTCACCACGCCATCGACATCGGATACGAGGCTTGCATAGCCGGCCTGGTTGGACTGGTTGCGGTAGGCCGCACGGGCCGCATCGGCACTGGCCGCCGCTGATTTGTATTGCGATTCGCGCGACTCCAGCACGGACGGGCTGACGAAGTTCTGCTTGCGCAGTTCCTGGTAGCGTTTCAGGTCCGCCGCCGCCAGGTCGCGGCTCGTTTCGGCGGCGCGCAGCTGCGCCAGCGCCTGCGCCTGGCCCAGCTGCAGGTCCTGCGGGTCCAGCTGCATCAGCGCCTGGCCTTTTTTCACCACCGTGCCGACATCCACCTTGCGCGCGACGATCTTGCCCGGCACGCGGAAGCCCAGCTGCGATTCGTAGCGGGCGCGCACCTCGCCGGAAAAGGCGTCGTTAACATCGACGTCGGAACTGGCCAGCACGATCGCGCGGACGGGACGGATGTCTTCGGCTTTTTCAGCGGGTTTTGAACAGGCTGCCAACATGGCGGCAATGGCAACAATCAGCACGGCAGGCTGCAAGGGGGACGCCAACTTCGGGACACGCACGGTATTTTCCTTCACTCGGGTTCGCCCGCAATTGCAGTGATGACGCATTGCCACTATGATTGCGTGCTGAAAATTAAATGACTTTCCGCTCAGTTACTCGCAAGAATTATAGACGTGGTGTTTATTTTTGCAAATGACTTTCGCGTCAGTTACCCAAACAATGCCCGTCGATCATTATGAAAACTTCCCCGTCGCGTCGCTGCTGCTGCCGCGCCGGCTCGTCCCTGCCGTGCAAAGCATCTATGCCTTTGCGCGCAGCGCCGACGATATCGCCGACGAGGGCCATGCCACGCCCGCCGAGCGGCTGGCCGCGCTGAAGGACTACGAGGCGGCGCTGGTGCACATCGAACTGGGCACGCCGCCGGCCGATCCGCTGTTCCAGCGGCTGGCCGGCACGATCGCCGCGCACGACCTGCCGTTCAAACCGTTCCACGACCTGCTGTCCGCGTTCCGCCAGGACGTCACCGTGACACGCTACCAGACTTATGCCGAGCTGCTCGATTACTGCGCCCGCTCGGCCAACCCGGTCGGCGTGCTGATGCTGCACCTGTACGGCGCCGCCACCGAAGAAAACATCGCGGACTCGAACGCGATCTGCACGGCACTCCAGCTGATCAACTTCCTGCAGGACGTGGCGGTGGACCAGGAGAAGGAACGCATCTACCTGCCGATGGAAGACCTGGCGCGCTTCCTGATCTCGCCGGCGCAGATGCACGAGCGGCAGGCGCAGGGCAAATGGCGGGCGCTGATGCGCTTCGAGGTGGAACGGGCCCGCGCACTGATGCTGTCCGGCGCGCCGCTGGCCTTGCGGCTGCCGGGCCGGATCGGCCTGGAATTGCGGATGATCGTGCAGGGCGGCCTGCGCATCCTGGAGTCGATCGAGGAAGTGGACTACGACGTGTTCCGGCGCCGCCCCACCCTCGTCCGCGCGGACTGGCGCAAGGTTTTCTGGCGCGCCCTTTGGATGCGCCGCGCTTCCCTATAAAATAGCGCCTTCGACAAGCCAGCTACCACCTACTACAAGAATATGTCGCCAGACGAATACTGCCAGCAGAAGGCCGCCCAGAGCGGATCGAGTTTTTACTACAGCTTCCTGTTCCTGCCGCCCGAGCGCCGGCGCGCGATCACGGCGCTGTACGCCTTCTGCCGCGAAGTGGACGACACGGTCGACGAAGCCACCGACGAATCGCTGGCCCGCATCAAGCTGGCCTGGTGGCGCACCGAGGTGGCCGCCATGTACGAGGGCAAGCAGAACCACCCGGTGACGCGGGCGCTGCAGCCGCACCTGGCCGTGTACAACCTGAAACAGGAACACATGCAGGCCATCATCGACGGCATGGAGATGGACCTGAACCAGACCCGCTACCTGGATTACGCCGGCATGAGCAAGTACTGCTGGCACGTGGCCGGCGTGGTCGGCATCCTGTCCGCCAGCATCTTCGGCGCCACGCGGCCGGAAACGCTGGTCTATGCCGAAAAACTGGGCCATGCTTTCCAGCTCACGAACATCATTCGCGACGTCGGCGAAGATGCCCGCAAGGGACGCATCTACCTGCCCGTCAACGAGCTGCAGCAGTTCGGCGTGACGGCGGCCGACCTGCTGAACGCCCGCCACACGGACAATTTCACCAAGCTGATGGCGTTCCAGACGGCCCGCGCGCAACAGGCTTACGACGAAGCATTCGCGCTGCTGCCGAAGGAAGACCGCCGCGCCCAGCGCCCCGGCCTGATCATGGCGGCGATCTACCGCACGCTGCTGACCGAGATCGAGCGGGATGGCTATCACGTGCTGAACCAGCGCATTTCATTAACACCAATCCGCAAGCTGTGGTTGGCGTGGAAGACGTGGGTTCGTGGCTAAGGTGAATGTCGCCGTCATCGGCGGCGGCTGGGCCGGTTGCGCCGCCGCCGTCGAACTGGCACGCCAGGGTGCGCAGGTGACGCTGTACGAAGCAGCCCGCACACTGGGCGGCCGCGCGCGGCGCATCGAGGCGGCCGGCCGCACGCTCGACAACGGCCAGCACATCCTGCTCGGGGCCTATAAATCCACGCTGCGCATGCTGCGCACCGTTGGCATCGATCCGACCGACGCGCTGCTGCGCGTGCCGCTGCAGATGCGCTATCCGCCCGGCGGCATGGAATTCGTTGCACCGCGCCTGCCCGCACCGTTGCACCTGGCGGTGGCGCTGCTGCGCGCCACAGGCCTGGGTCGCGACGACAAGCTGGCCATGGCGCGCTTTTCCAGCGCGGCGCGGTGGATGGGCTGGCGGCTCGACAACGACTGCACGGTGATCGAGCTGCTGGAGCGCTTCGACCAGACACCGCGGCTGTACCGCCTGATGTGGCGCCCGCTGTGCCTGGCCGCGCTGAACACGCCGCCGGAACGGGCATCCGCGCAGGTCTTCATGGCCGTGCTGCGCGACAGCCTGGGCGCGCGCCGCCAGGCTTCCGACATGCTGATACCCCGCGCCGACCTGACCGCGCTGTTCCCCGACAAGGCCGCGCAGTGGCTGGCCGGCAAAGGCGCCACGATCCATACGGGCGTGAAGGTGGCCACGGTGGCGCCGCAAGGCGAGCGGTGGTTGCTGACGGCGCATGGCAGCGCGCTCGGCGGCGACCATGCCGCGACATTCGACCGCGTCGTGGTGGCCGGCTCGCCCGCCGCCGCGGCAGCCCTGCTGACGCCATTGCCCGCGGCCGAGGCGCTGGTTACGCAATTGACAGCATTCGAGCCCGAGCCGATCACCACTTGCTACCTGCAATACGCGCCGGAAGAGCGGCTTGCGCAGCCGTTCTACGCTCTCGAAGACGAGCCGGCCGCCCGCCGCTGGGGCCAGTTCGTGTTCGACCGGGGGCAGCTGGACCCGGCGCAGGCGGGCCTCTTCGCCGTGGTGACCAGCGCCTCCGGCGAAGCGGCCGCCCTGCCCCAGCAGGACATGGCGGCGGATGTCGCGGCCCAGCTGGCGCAGGCGTTCGGCCGGCCGGCGCTGGCCAGCCCGCTCTGGACGAAGGTCGTCACGGAAAAGCGCGCCACCTATGCGTGCACGGCCGGGTTATCCCGTCCTGCCAATGCGACAGCGCTGCCCGGCCTCGTGCTGGCGGGCGATTACACGGCCGGCGATGACAAGACCGGCAACTATCCCGCCACCCTCGAAATGGCCATCCGCAGCGGCCTCGCCGCCGCCGCCCTGCTTCATGCGCGCTGACCTCCTGTCCCCCCGTATGCCCGCCTGCGCCCCGGATTCGGCAGCCTGTCGCAGGCCGCTGGCACGCTCCTTGCGGGCGGCGTACAGTGCGAGCATCGGAGGAATTCACATGAAAATCGGCCTGAAAGCGTTGCTCGTCCTTGCCCTGGTCGCCTGGAGCGCCCTGTCCATCATCTGCATGGAAACGGGCGCGCACGCCATCGTCGCCCCGCTGGCGCTGCATTAGGATGGTGGCAATGGGCAAAACCGCTTATCTCGACGCGCTCGCCAAGGCGATGACGGGCCTGCCGCCGGAAACGGTGGCGAAGACCCTCGCCTATTACGAGCAGCGCTTCATCGACGGCCTGGTGGCCGGCCGCGGCGAGCTGGAAATCGCGGCCGAGCTGGACGAGCCCCGCAAGATCGCCATGACGCTGCGCGCGAATGCCCACCTGCAGTCGTTCGAACAGAAGAAAACCCCCGTCAACCTGGTGCGGATGCTGTTCTCGTTTGCCGGGCTGGCGATCTTCAACCTGTTCATGGTGGTGCCGGCGGCCGTGTTTGCCGCGCTGCTGCTGTCCGTCTACGTGTCGTCGTTCGCGTTCTACACGGCCGGCATCGCGGTCACCGCCAGCGGCCTGGCCGGCGCCAACGAAATGGTGCTGTCCGGGCCCTTGCGGCACCTGATCCTGACGGACGACGACGGCGAACCCCGCGATTCCCACTCGCAGACCCGCATCTCGTTCGGTTCGGACGGCATCGAAGTCACGCAGGACCGCTCGCCCGGCCTGGAAGCGGAGCTCCAGGACGACACCAGCCGCTCCGAAAAACTGTTCGACAGCGCCGAGGCGATGGCCGACGGCAGCGTGCGC
>DKJA01000140.1:0-313 GCA_002454505.1 Oxalobacteraceae bacterium UBA6704 | reverse complement strand
TGGGCGGCATCGCGCTGTTCCTGCTGTCGCTGGTGGTCACGCGCTACACGGCGATCGGCATCCGCCGCTACGTCCAGATGAATTATTCGCTGCTGCGGGGGCACTGACATGCAGATCCGCACACTATTGAAGGTGGGCCTGTCGCTGCTGGTGCTGGCGTTCACGCTGATCGGCATCTCCTATACGATGCTGCGCGCGCAGGGCGTGGCCAACCCGTCCACCACGGCCGGCCGCGTGACGCGCACCGAGACGCGGGAAATCGGCCACGGCATCACCGCCATCGACCTGCAGGGCCCCATCGACCTGACGCTGC
>DKJA01000142.1 GCA_002454505.1 Oxalobacteraceae bacterium UBA6704 | reverse complement strand
AAAGCCAACCCCGGGGACAGGCCCCTGCGGGGACAGTCCCCAATGCTAACGCTGGTGGAGGGCGAACGAAGCCGCGTAGCCGGCAGGATCGCTGCCGTCCCACACCCGCCCATCGATCAGCGTGGAGCTGCGCAGCTGCCCATCCGGCACCGCCACGCCGGCCAGCTCGGCGGCTTCGCGATACAAGCGCGTTTGCGTGACCTGCTGCGCGACGGCCAGATAGTCGGGGTCGGACTTGAGCAGCCCCCAGCGCCGGAATTGCGTCATGAACCACGTGCCATCGGACAGCCACGGGTAGTTCGCCGCACCGTCCTGGTGGAAGCGCAGCGGGTGCCCGTCCTGCCACGTGCCGCCATTGCCATCTTCATAGCGGCCGAGGATGCGGGGCAGGATTGCCGCCTTGTCGGTATTGACATAGGGCGCGGCCGAGACGATCTCGGCCATCGCGCGGCGATTGGCGTCGCTCGCATCGATCCAGCGGCTGGCCTCCAGCACCGCCGCGACCAGCGCCCGGCACGTGTTCGGGTGGGCGCGCACGAAGTCGAGCGAGGCGCCCAGCACCTTTTCCGGATGGTCGGGCCAGATCTGCTGGCTCGTCGCGGCCGTGATGCCCACGCCGTCCATCACGGCGCGGTGGCCCCATGGTTCGCCGGCGCAGAAGCCGTCCATATGACCTTCGGTGAGGTTGTAGACCATTTGCGCGGGCGGGATCGTGATCGTGCGCGCATCGCGCAGCGGGTGGATGCCGTGCGCGGCGAGCCAGTAATACAGCCACATCGCGTGCGTGCCGGTCGGGAAGGTCTGCGCGAACACGTACTGGCGGCGTTCCTGCTGCATCAGCGCCGCCAGCGAGGCGCCGTCGGTGGCGCCCTGCTCCGCCAGGCGTTTCGACAGCGTGACGGCCTGGCCGTTGCGGTTCAGGTTCATCAGCACGGCCATGTCGCGCGGCTGGCTGCCGATGCCCAGCTGGGTGCCGTAGACGAGGCCATACAGCGCATGCGCCGCATCCAGCTCGCCGGTGACGAGCTTGTCGCGCACGCCGGCCCATGACGTCTCCTTGCTGAGCACGATGCGGATGCCGTGCTTCTCGTCGAAGCCGAGCAGCGACGCCAGCACCAGTGAGGCGCAGTCGGTGAGCGGGTTGAAGCCGATATTGACGGTGGTTTTTTCGATCTGCATGATGGTCCGGGCGGGGCATCAGCCCAGCAAATCCTCGACGTCCAGGAGGCGCTGGGCGATGTCGGCCAGCTTCAGGTTCTTGTTCATGGCCATGGTGCGCAGCCGCTGGTAGGCCTGGTCTTCGCTCATGCCGTGGCGGTTCATCAGCAGGCCCTTGGCGCGGTCGATCACCTTGCGCTCGGCCAGCTTGTGCTTCGTGTCGGCCAGCTCCAGCAGCAGCTTCTGCTCCTGCCGGAAGCGCGCCAGCGCCACGTTCAGCACCGGCTTGATGCGTTCGGGCTTCAGCCCCGCGACGATATAGGCCGACACGCCCGCTTCCATGGCGGCTTCCATCGACGACTGGTTGTCATCCTCGGTGAACATCACGATGGGGCGGCGTTCGTCGCGGGTGGCGACGACGATGTGTTCGAGTACGTCGCGCGCATCCGATTCGGCGTCGACGATGATCATGTCCGGCTGCAGCCGGGCCACGTGTTCGGGCAGGTTCAGGTCGGCCGGCAGCGACGCGACGAGCTCGTAGCCGGCCTCGGTCAGGCCCACCTGCAGCGCGGCGGCGCGCTGCGAGGCTTCGCTTTCATGGGGAGGATGGACGACGACGATGCGAAGATTGCGGCTCATGCCCCAGGATGGAGCAATAATCGCGCCAGCAAATTATGTTGCGGACATGCCCCAACGCTTCACCGTGGTGCGTTCCAGCGCGGCGAACACCACGTGTTCGACCGCGAGGCCGATCAGGATCACGGCGGCCAGGCCGGCAAACACCTTGTCCGTATACAGTTCGTTCCGGTTCTGGAAGATGTACCAGCCCAGCCCACCGCGGCCGGACGAGGCGCCAAAGACCAGCTCCGCGGCGATCAGGGTGCGCCACGCGAAGGCCCAGCCGATCTTCAGGCCGGACACGATGGCCGGCAGCGCGGCAGGCACGAGGATCTGCGCGACGAACGGCAGCCCTTTCAAGCCGTAGTTGCGGCCGGCCATCCGCAGCGTGGGCGGCACGGCCTGGAAGCCGGCATAGGTGCCCAGCGCCAGCGGCCACAATACAGCGTGGACGATCACGAACACGAGACTGGCCTGGCCGAGGCCCAGCCACAGCATCGCCAGCGGCAGCAGCGCGATGGCCGGCAATGGGTTGAACATCGCGACAAGGGTTTCAAGGATATCGCGGCCGATGCGCGTGGACACGGCCAGCGCCGTCAGCACGAAGGCCAGCGCGATGCCGGCCAGATAACCCTGCGCCAGCACGGTCAGCGACACTTCGATCTTTTCCAGCAGTTCGCCGCTGACGATGCCTTCGGCGAAAGCGCGCGCCGTCTGCACGAAGGTGGGCAGCAGCAGATCGTTGTCGGTCCAGCGCGCGGCCAGCTCCCACACCAGTGCCAGCAACGCCAGCAGCACGGCCTTGCGCAGCCAGTCGTGCTGCCACAGGCGCTGGGCGAGCGGCAGCTTGCGGGCCAGCTGCGCCTTTTCGGCGGGCGGCAGGTCGTACTGGAACTCCTGGCGGATCGGCGGATCGAGGGTGAGCGGCGCGCTCATAGTGCGATCCTGTCTTCTGTTTTCGCTTCGGCTCCACCAAAGAGAAGGCCATGGATACGTTGCGAGGCCTGCTGGAACTCGGCGCTGCCGCTGCTTTGCAAATCGAACTGGTGGCTGTTCAATTCCGCGCGCACGCGGCCGGGATGCGGCGACAGCAGCAGGATGCGGTTGCCGACGACCAGCGCCTCTTCGATCGAGTGCGTGACGAACAGCAGCGTGAAGCGGGCCTCGGCCCACAGCTTCGTGAGCTCTTCCTGCATCGTGCGGCGCGTCAGCGCATCGAGGGCGGCGAACGGTTCGTCCATCAGCAGCACGGTCGGCTGCATCGCCAGCGCACGGGCAATCGCCACGCGCTGCTTCATGCCGCCGGACAGCGTGTGCGGGTAAGCGTCCCTGAAACGTTCCAGGCCCACGCGGGCGATCCAGTGCAGCGCGCGCTCCTTTGCTTCGGCGCGGCTGGCCGTCTTCGATGCGAGCAGCGGGAACATCACGTTCTGCAGCACCGTCTTCCAAGGCGGCAGCTGGTCGAATTCCTGGAACACGGCCATGCGGTCCGGGCCCGGGCCTTTGACCAGCTGACCGTTCAGCGTGATCGTACCGGCGGCCGGTTCGATGAAGCCGCCGACGGCCTTCAGCAGCGACGACTTGCCGCAGCCGGAAGGGCCCAGCAGCACGAAGCGGTCGCCGTCGTAGACGTCGAAGCTGACATCCTGCGTGGCACGCACGGCGTTGCCGCAGCTGCGGTATTCCAGCGTGACGCCGTCGGCACGCAGCAGCGGCGCGGGCGGTGCCGGCGGACGCACGACCTGGAATGCCACGTCAGCCACCCTGGCCGATCAGCGGATCGGCAAAGAAGTAATCCGTCCACGCGGCCGGCTTGTTCTTCACGGCGCCGACGCGGTGCATGAACTGGGCCAGCGTCAGCGTGTTCTGCGGCGCGATGCGGAACTGCGTCTCCGGGCTCCTGAAAACTTTTAAAAGAAGGGCGCGATCGACCTTGCTCTTGTTGACCTTCAGGTAGATGTCGGCGGCGCCTTCCGGATTCTTCGTCGCATAGTCGGCCGCCTCGGCCAGCGCCTGCAGGAAGGCGCGGTAAGTCTTCGGATTCTCCTTGCCGTACTTCTCGGTCGCATACAGCACGGTGGACGACGATGGGCCGCCCTGCACCTCGTACGAATTCAGCACGATGTGCGCATTGGGATTCTGCGCCAGCTCCTGCTCCTGGAACGGCGGCGTGCCGAAGTGGCCGCTGATCTCGGTGCCGCCGGCGATGATGGCGGCCGCCGCATCAGGGTGCGGCAGCGTTTGCGTGATCTTGTCGAGGCGGGCGAATTCCTTGTCGCCCCACTGCCTGGCGACGGCCATCTGCAGGATGCGCGACTGCACCGACACCGTCACGGCGGGCAGTGCGATGCGGTCCTTGTCGGTGAAGTCGGCGATGCTCTTTACTTTGGGATTATTGCTGACGAGGTAGTATGGGAAGCTGCCCAGCGCGGCTACGCCCTTGACGTTCTGGCGCCCCTTCGTGCGGTCCCACAGCGTGACGAGCGGACCGACGCCGGCACCGGCGATATCGATCGCGCCGGACAGCAGCGCATCGTTGATCGCCGCACCGCCGGACAACTGCGTCCACTCGACCTTCACGTCGACGCCATTCTGCTTGCCGTATTTCTCGATCAGCTTCTGCTCCTGCGCGATGTTCAGCAGCAGATAGGTAACACCATACTGCTGCGCGATGCGGAGATTGCCTTCGGCATGGGCACCGGCCGCGAACGACAGGGCGATGGCGGCAACGGCGGTTTTCAACAGGGTCATGCAGGCTCCGGGGATAAATTAGGGACAGGATAAATTAGGGACAGACCCTGTTTTAGAAGAAATTTCTCACTGGAAAATTGAAGATTATTCGGCATTGCATGGCTCAACTCACATGCCAGTCGCTCGTGGTCAGTGCTGGGCTGCGCACTATTTTCCCGGGAACGATTTCAGCAACTATTTCTTGGCAGATTTTTCCTGGAAAACAGGGTCTGTCCCTATTTTTTAAGTCATTGATCAATAAGGCGCGTCACCTTCGATGGTGGTGCGGTAAAGCTTGCGGCGCTGGTCGTTCGGGCAGCCGGCGGCCAGGTGCATCAGCGAGCGGTTGTCCCAGAAGACCATGTCGTGCGGCTGCCATTGGTGGCGGTAGATGTGCTCGGGCTTGACGCTGTGGGCGAACAGTTCGGCCAGCAGCGCGGCGCTTTCATCCTCCGGCCAGCCGACGATCTTCGTCGTGAAGTGCTCGCTGACGAACAGCGCCTGCCGGCCCGTTTCCGGGTGCGTACGCACCACCGGATGAACGACCGGCTTCACTTCGTCGATCTGCGCCTGCGTCAGGTTCGGGCGCCACGGACTGCGGCGTTGCAGTTCGGCGTATTGTTTGAGATAGCTGTGTTCCGCCTCGGCGTGGCGGATCGCGCTCTTGAGCGCATCGGGCAGCGTGTCGTAGGCCAGGTGCATGTTGGCGAACAGCGTATCGCCGCCTTCGGCCGGCAGCTCCTGCGCGTGCAGCATCGAGCCCAGGCTGGGCTTTTCCTTGTACGACAGGTCGGAATGCCAGAAATGGCCGGCATCACCGAGGCCGATGGGCTGGCCGTTTTCAACGATGTTCGAGACGACGAGAACTTCCGGACACCCCGCCAACTGAAAATTTCTCAACACATGAATCTGCAGAGGTCCGAACAGGCGGGAGAAGTTGACCTGCTGCTGCGGCGTGATGCGCTGGTCCCGGAACACCAGTACGTGGTGCTCCAGGTGGGCGGCATGCAGACGCAACAAGGTTCTGCGGGACAGAGGCTGCGCCAGATCGAGGTTAACAACTTCAGCGCCAACTGGGCCATCGAACGGGCGAATGTCAGGGGAGACATCGAGGGGGGATACCTTCGGGGGAACAGCGACATTGTGGACAGCACTCAGTACGGCACTCATGGATTGCGCTCCAGATGACGGGGTCGGAAGCCCGGCCGGCAGCGCGCTTTCCACGTGCCGCGATACCGATCGGGTGGAAATCAGTCTATGCGCGGCGCCGTATGAAGAAAACGAATCGTTTTTGATATTAATATGCGGTTTTCAATCCACGGTATCCCCATGCGCCTTCTGCACATCGTCCTGTGTCTCGTCCTTCTTGCCGTGCTGGCCTGGTCCGGCATCGAACCCTACGACCGCGCCACGTGGTGGATGGAAGTCGCGCCGGTACTGATCGCACTGCCGCTGCTGGCGTACACGTACCGCAGCTTCCCGCTGACGGACATGCTGTACGTGCTGATCGCGCTGCATGCGCTCGTGCTGATCGTCGGCGGCGCCTATACCTATGCGCGCGTGCCGTTCGGCTTCGACCTGCAGCACTGGCTGCACCTGCAGCGCAATCCGTACGACCGCATCGGCCACTTCATGCAGGGCTTCGTGCCGGCCCTGGTGGCGCGCGAGATCCTGCTGCGCGGCGGCTACGTGCAGGGCCGGCGCATGCTGGCGTTTGTCTGCCTGTGCATCGTGATGGCGATCAGCGCCTGGTACGAGCTGATCGAATGGGCCGCGGCGGTGGCGCTGGGCCAGGGCGCCGACGAGTTCCTCGGCACGCAGGGCGACCAGTGGGATACGCAGTCCGACATGTTCATGGCGTTCGTTGGCGGCACGTGCGCGCTGCTGTTGCTGAGCCGCTGGCACGACCGGGCGGTGGCGGCCAGGCAGGCTGCTAGCCTTGCGCCAGCCGCTGCGCCGTCTTCAATGCGTCGACAATCGCCTTGAAGGCCGCCTGCCGCGACTCGTGATCCGGCACGCGCAGCGCGTATGCCGGGTGATACGTGACGACGACGATGCGCCCTTCGTGCTCGAACGGCTCGCCCATATAGTCCTTCATCGTCGCGCTGCCCGTCTGCAGGATGGATTTCAGCGCGGTGCTGCCCAGCGCGACGATCACGTCCGGTGCCACCTGTTCCAGCTCCGCTTCGAGCCAGTAGTGGCAGGCCATCACCTCCTTCTGCGCAGGCGTCTTGTGCAGGCGGCGCTTGCCGCGCGGCTCCCACTTGAAGTGCTTCACCGCGTTGGTCACATAGACCGTCTTGCGGTCCAGGCCCGCCTCGTCCATCGCGCGGTCCAGCAGTTCGCCGGCCGGGCCGACAAAGGGCTTGCCGGCCAGGTCCTCCTGGTCGCCCGGCTGTTCGCCGACCAGCATGATCTTCGCGCTGCGCGCGCCCTGCCCGGCCACGGCCTGCGTGGCGTGCTGCCACAGGTCGCAGCGGCGGCAGTCGTCCAGCGACGTCGGCTGCTGGCGCTCCGGCGCCGCCTTGTCGGACGAGATCGGGATCGTGGTGCCGCGCCGCATGCCGACGGTGTCCAGCTGGCCGACCTTGCGCGCACCGGCCCCCGCCTGCGACACCATGTGCGGCACCACGGCCGCTTCCGGCAGGTTCTTCCAGAAGCGCTGGCGGATGTGGCCGTGCATGATGTCGGCATTGAGCCGCGCGGGATTGAAGATGCTGCGGTAGTACGTGAGCCACATCGCTTCGCCATGGTCTTCGAAGTCGGCGGCGCTTTTGGCGACGGCAGCGCCAGTGTGCAGCGACTGGCCATCCCACAGCACGGTGGCTTCGGGCGTGGCGATCATCCAGCTGGTCCTGCCCATGCGTCTGGCGAAGTGCTGCGACACCTGCGGCAGCACGTCGTGCGCCGGCTCGAACCACGCCACGAAGCGCGGCGCGCCGGCATCGGCGGGACGTTCGCGAAAGCGCAGGTAGGCGTGCATATCGTGTTCTTCGTGGCGCACTGCTTTGACCATGTGGTGCAGGCGGGCGCCGTCCTCGTCGGCCATCGAGATCACCTCGTGTTCGCCGCGGCTCCAGCGCCACAGCACGCGGTACAGGAAGGCCCAGCGGTCGGGGGCGCTGTAGCAGGCGGCGCTTTGCAGCATTTCCAGCAACCGCGCAGATACGGTCAGCGATCGGGGGAGAGGCGGCGGGTCCGAAGGCGTTTCGGGGGTTTGCGCGGCAGTCGCCGGAAGCGCGCCGCTCAGCAGGTCGCCGCCGCCATCCTGCCCGGCCCATTGTACGGATTCGGGCGGGATACGGCGCACGATCAGGTCCCGCGCGGCGGTGCGGAATTCGCCGAACGATGCGACCGTCACGGGCCGGCCGGACAGTGCCAGCGTCGCCGCATCGTCCATTACGCTGCCTGCAGCTCGGGGAAGAGACCCATCTGCTGCGGCACGTCGGCCATCGCGCGGCGCAGCGTGTCGGACGGCGTGGTGTCCCGCACCGGCCGGTAGTCAGCGGTGACGATGAACGGCGCCACCTTCTTCATGCTGCACCGGAGCCGCGCCAGGTCGGCCCAGCGCACCTGCCGCATGCGGCGCAGCTCGACGATGCGCTGTGCATTGCGCAGGCCGATGCCGGGAATCCGCGCGATCATCTGCGGCTCGGCGCGATTCAGGTCCATCGGGAAGTGCTCGCGGTGCGTCAGCGCCCACGCCAGTTTCGGGTCAATGTCGAGCGGCAGGTTGCCCGTGGCCGGCAGCAGCTCCTTCGCCTGGAAGCCGTAGCTGCGCAGCAGGAAGTCGGCCTGGTACAGACGGTGTTCGCGCAGCAGCGGCGGCGGCGCCAGCGGCACGCTGTTCGGACTGTCGGGAATCGGGCTGAACGCCGAGTAGTACACGCGTTTCAGTTTATAGCTGCCGTACAGCGTTTCGGCGGTGGTGAGGATGCGCGCATCGTCGCTCTCGTCGGCGCCGACGATCATCTGCGTGCTCTGCCCGGCCGGCGCGAACTTCGGCGCCTTCGGTTCCGCTTCCTTTTCATCGAGCTTGAGGCGGATATTACCCATCGCGAGCTTGATCGTGTGGACGCTTTTTTCCGGCGCCAGCTTCTGCACGCTGTCCTGCGTGGGCAGCTCGATGTTCACGCTGAGCCGGTCGGCATAACGGCCGGCCGCTTCGATCAGCGCGGGATCGGCGTCGGGAATCGTCTTCAGGTGGATGTAGCCACGGAACTGGTGCACCTCGCGCAGCTCACGCGCGACGGCCACCAGCTGCTCCATCGTGTAGTCGGCCGACTGGATGATGCCCGAGCTGAGGAACAGCCCGTCGATGTAGTTGCGCAGGTAGAAATCGACGGTGAGCTTGACCACGTCCTGCGGCGTGAAGCGGGCGCGCGGCACGTTCGACGTGCGCCGGTTGACGCAGTACTGGCAGTCGTAGATGCAGAAATTGGTCAGCAGGATCTTCAGCAGCGACACGCAGCGGCCGTCCGGCGTATAGCTGTGGCAGATGCCCATGCCGTTGGTGGCACCGATGCCGTCCTTGCCTTCGGACGAGCGCTTCGGCGCCCCGCTGCTGGCGCAGGAGGCATCGTACTTCGCCGCGTCGGCGAGGATTTCCAGTTTGTCGATCAGCTCCATGGCGGCACTGTTAGCTGTATGGACATACAGTATAGCGCGGTGCGGTTCAATGGACGGGAGCTTTAACGAAAAACCCGGGACGAACCCGGGTCACGGGGACTGTCCCCTCTGTTGCAGTTTATTTCAATCTGCTCATCTGAAAAGCAGAAGAGGGGCAGTCCCTTGCAGGGACAGTCCCCGGCCGATCAAGCTGCCTTGTACGCCGTCAGCCGGTTCTGCAGCTTCGGCTGCAGCTCGGGGGAGGCGCTGATCGTCATGTCGAGGTCGTGCAGGTGGCCGTCGTTGATGCCGTACACCCAGCCGTGCACCGATACTTGCTGGCCGCGGTCCCACGCATCCTGCACGACGGTGGTCGAGCAGACGTTGACGACCTGCTCCACCACGTTCAGCTCGACCAGCTTTTCGCTGCGCACGCGCTCATCCAGCACGGTGCCCAGGTAGCGCTCGTGCTTCTGGTTGACGTCCTGCACATGGCGCAGCCAGTTGTCGACGAGGCCCACGCGCACGCCGGTCAGCGCGGCATGCACGCCCTTGCAGCCGTAGTGGCCGACGATGATCACGTGCTTGACCTTCAGCACGTCGACAGCGAACTGCAGCACGGAGAGGCAGTTCAGGTCGGAGTGAACCACCACGTTGGCGATGTTACGGTGCACGAACACGTCGCCCGGCAGCAGGCCGAGCAGTTCGTTGGCGGGCACGCGGCTGTCGGAGCAGCCGATCCACAGGTATTCGGGGTGCTGCTGCTTGGCGAGCTGGTGGAAGAAGTCGGGGTCTTCCTTTTCGATCCGGTCGGCCCAGTCGCGGTTGTTCTGCAGCAGCTTGTGGATGTCTTTCATCGTTGCGGTGTCCCTGACGTGAGGTGGGGGCAAGGCGCAGCCGGCAGGGCCGCGTCGTCGCGGGAAACGGGTGGGTCAGCCGCCCGGCGCGGGCGGCTGGCGGACCTGGCGCATCCACTGCGCCAGGTCGTGGGAAGCAGGTGCGCCGGAGGCTTCCAGCGCGTCGATCACCGACACCTGGTTGGCGTCGGGATGGTTCTGGCTCAGTTTGAGCTTAATCTGCACCTGGCGGGGGCGGAAGCGGAAGCCGATGATGCCGGCCAGCAGGCGGGTCTGACGCGGGTCGTCGCGGTCCATCTGCCAGTCGCCGCCGACCCCGGCTTCGTTGACCGCGCTGAGCGCGTCCAGCATGTCCATCAGCGCGGCGCGTTCGGTGACCGGCTCCAGCTCGCCGCGCAGTTCGGCGGCGGCGTAGTTCCAGGTCGGCACGCGGCCGGCGCTGTCCTTGTCGGGGTACCAGCCCGGCGACACGTAGGCGTGCGGGCCGTGCACCAGCATCAGCGCCGGTCCGGCATGGCCGGCCTGCGGGTTGGGCCGGGCCCAGTGGCCTTCGATCACGATGGCCTCGCCGTCACGCCGGTACACCACCGGCAGCAGGGTCACCTGCGGCAGGCCGTCGGTGCCGGTGGTAGCCAGGGTGACGAAGGCATCGCGTGCCATCAGCCGGTCGAGCCAGTCCAGGTCGGTGGTCGCGAAGTCCGAAGGGGTGAACATCGTCGGCTCAGGCGCGCCGGCCCAGCGACTGCACCATGCGGCCCTTGAGGGCATCGTCGTCATCGGCCTGCGGCGGCTGCAGTTCGTGCAGCGAGAAGCCGCGCAGCAGTGCATCTTCTTCGTCCAGCCCGTTGAACTCGACGAATTCGGCGTCGAACAGCTGCGAACGCGCGGTGTCTTCGCTGTCGTAGCTCAGGGTGTTGCCATCGCTGTCCAGCACCTCGGCGGTGCCGGCCGGGCGCAGGCGCAGGCGGGCCCAGATCAGGGTATTGCCCAGACTGGCCAGCCACCAGGAGTCGCGTACGGCGGAGATATCGTTCATGTCATTACCATCGAGAGCAGCCAGAGCAGGGCAGCCATGCCCAGTCCGGCCAGCAGGGTGAGCAGCGACAGCCAGGCCGGCGTGGCCAGCCCCGACAGCGAGCGGTCGGGGGTGCCGCGGTAATCCCGACCCAGCAGCCAGCGCAGCGCGCCCGGGCGCAGGAAGGCGCCAGGGCCGAAACGGTCGGCCAGCGCAGGGTGGCGGTCGCGGATATGCACCAGCGTCAGCGGCCAGAAAATCACGAAGGCACTGAACCCGGCGATCGCCACGCCAACGAAGCAGAGCGCGAGGAACAGGGTCATGGGCGTGCCTCCGTGGTAAGGGTCAGAACTCGGCGCTGCCCGGTGCACGCGGGTAGGGGATGGCGTCGCGGATGTTGCCCAGCCCGCACACGTACACCACCAGGCGCTCGAAGCCGAGGCCGAAACCGGCGTGCGGCACCGAGCCGTAGCGACGGAAATCGCGATACCAGCCGTAGTGCTCGCGGTCCAGGCCGAACTGCGCCATGCGCGCGTCGAGCACGTCCAGGCGCTCTTCGCGCTGGCTGCCGCCGATGATCTCGCCGATGCCCGGGGCCAGCACGTCCATCGCGGCAACGGTTTTGCCGTCGTCGTTCAGGCGCA
>DKJA01000143.1 GCA_002454505.1 Oxalobacteraceae bacterium UBA6704 | reverse complement strand
CGTGCAGGCCGCGCACGGCAGCGTCCGCGCCGAACGCGTGCACGCGCTCGACGTTGGCGACAGTGGCCTTGTCGCCCGCACCGACGGTGTACACGAACGTGCCCTGCGTGTTCGTGATGATCGCGTTCTGCGGCACCACCAGCACATCCTTCAGCGTCTGCACGGTCAGCGCCGTGTTGACGTACTGGCCCGGCCACAGCCGCGTGTCGCGGTTGCTGAACTGCGCCTTCACGCGGATCACGCCGGCCTGCGGATCGACCGTGTTGTCGATGAACGACAGGTGGCCGTCGATGGGCTCCCTGGAATTATTCTGGAACACCTGCACCGGCACCTTGCCGGCGCGCTGCGCATCGAGCAGCGCGGCCAGGCTTGCTTCCGGCACGGTGAACGACACATTGATCGGGTCCAGCTGCGTGACGGTGGCCAGCAGCGTGGACAGCTGCACGAGGCTGCCCGGATACACATTGATGGCGCCGACCCGGCCCGTCATCGGCGCGCGGATCGACGTGTAGCTCTGGTCCACCTGCACGGCGCGGGCGGCGGCGAGATCCGACTCCAGCAGCGCGCGAGCGGCGTCCACCTGGCTTTGCAGCGTGTCGACGGCGCCCTGGGCGAGGAATTTCTGCGCCAGCAGATCCTTGCTGCGCTTGAGCTGGCGTTCCAGGTCGGCCAGGCTGGCGCGGTCGCGCTGCACCTGGGCCTCGGCCTTCTGCAGGTTGGCCGATTCGCTGCGGCTGTCCAGCGAGAACATCAGCTCGCCTTCCTTGACGAACTGGCCTTCCTTGACGTGCACCTTGACGATGGTGCTGGTCGTCTGCGGGTGCAGGTCCACCGTGCTGATCGGGCTGACGGTGCCGTTCGCGCTCAGCGTGACGGGCACGTCCTGCCGCTTGGGCGCCACGACGTTGACCGTGGTCGGGCCCTGGAAGCCGTTGCCCTTGCCTTTTTCATGGGCGGACGCGTGGGCCTGCTCGTTGGTGCGCGTGAAGTGCCAGGCGCCCGCGCCCGCTACGGCGGCGGCGGCCAGCAGTACTCCCAAAGTCTTTGTTTTCATTTTTAAAACTGCTAATGATTATGGTTATCGTGGGGCCCCGGGAATCGCGCTGCACATCCGCGAAAATTGCCGCTGAGCACTAGACCCGGGATTGTCTCATCAAATCGCTACCGCATTATTACTTTCCTGCATAAAATTCCGGCAGCGTCAACACTGCCTCCAGGCCGCCGCCGTCGCCGTTGGCCAGGCTCAGCGTCGCGCCATGCTGCTCGGCGATGTTGCGCGCGATCGTCAGGCCCAGGCCGGTGCCGCCGGACGAACGCGAGCGCGAGCTTTCCAGCCGGTAGAACGGTTCGAACACGCGGGCCAGCTGGTCCTGCGGGATGCCGGGGCCTTCGTCGCGGATGCGCACGCGCGCCGCGCCGGCCAGCCGCTCCACCGTCACCGTGGCTTTCTGGCCATATTTGACGGCGTTGTCGATCAGGTTCACCAGGCAGCGCTGCACGTCCAGCGGCCGGCCCAGCAGCGCCATGCCCGACTGGCCCTTCAGCTCCACTTCCTGCCCGGCGTCGACGGCATCGGCGCACACGCTGTCGAGCAGCGAGTCCAGGTCCAGCTTCTGCATGGTGCCGCTGCGGTCCATGCTGCGCGCCAGGTCGAGGCCTTCGCGGATCATCTGCTGCATCGCCGACAGGTCGCCGATCAGTTTTTGCTGCAGATCCGCGTCGTCGACTTTTTCCAGGCGCAGCCGCAGACGCGTCAGCGGCGTCTGCAGGTCGTGCGTGATGGCGGCCAGCATCTCGGTGCGCTGGGCGATGTACTGGCGGATGCGTGCCTGCATCGCATTGAAGGCGGCGCTGGCCTGGCGGATCTCGGCGGCGCCGGCCAGCTCGAGCGGCGGCTTGTTGATGTCGTTGCCCAGGTCCTTGGCGGCCTGCGCCAGCTGCTTCAGCGGGCGCACGGCCATCCGCGTGACGAGATAGGCCAGCACGGCGATGCAGATCAGGAATGGCACGAACACGGTGTATTCGTTGTGGCCCGTGGGCGGCGGCGAGCGGGGCGGCAGCACGGACAGTTTCAGCACCTGCCCGTCGGACATCGCCAGCTTGACCGCCTCGCAGGTGCCGCGCCACTGGGTGGGCGCAAACAGGCCCGTGCCCGCGCGCCACCGGTCGCACTCGGCCGGCCGCTCCGGCACCGGGATGACCTGGATTTCGCGCGGCAGCCGCTGCGCCAGCGCCTGCGAGAACTCGGTGGCCGGGTGGATGGTCAGGTCGGTGTCGGCCGACACTTCCAGCTGGACGCTGCCCTTGCTGGCCACGGCCAGGTACTGCTGGCGCGACTCGGGGCGGACGACGTCGGCCGTCTCGATGATCTGTTCGGCCCGCTCCAGCGAATGGAAGTTGCGGTAGCGCTCGAGCGTGCGCTGCCGTTCGTTGACGGCCAGCCACTGCGTCAGCGCCGCCGCGGCGACGATGCCGACCATCAGGGCCAGGAACACCCTTCCCGTCATCGAGTTCAGGAAGGTCTTCAATGGGGTCACCCCGGGGTTTCCATGGCGACGTTACCGGCCAGCACGTAGCCGCCGTTGCGTACCGTCTTGATGATCTGCGGCACGCGGGCATCTTCGCCCAGCTTCTGGCGCAGCCGGCTGATCTGGATGTCGATCGAGCGGTCGAACGGGTCGGCATCGCGGCCCTGCGTCAGGTTCAGCAGCTGGTCGCGGTTCAGCACCCGGTTCGGGTGTTCCAGGAACACCTTCAGCAGGCGGAATTCGGCACCGGACAGCATGATGACGACGCCGTCCGGATTGAGCAGGTGGCGCGCCGTCAGGTCCAGCGTCCAGTTCGAGAAGCGGATCTGCGATGCCTTGTCGATGCCGCCGGAGGGCATCGCATTGCTGCGGCGCAGCACGCTGCGGATGCGCGCCAGCAGTTCGCGCGGCTCGAACGGCTTCGGCAGGTAATCGTCGGCGCCCATTTCCAGGCCCAGGATGCGGTCCAGCGGTTCGCTGCGCGCCGTCAGCATGATCACCGGCATGTTGGAATGCGCACGCAGCTTGCGGCACAGCGTCAGGCCGTCTTCGCCCGGCATGTTCAGGTCCAGCACGATCAGGTCGGGCTTGATTTCATCCAGCAGCTTCCACATGGCGGCGCCACCGTCCGCGCCATGCGTCCGGTAACCGTTTGTTTCCAGATAGTCCGCAAGCAGCGTGCGGATGTCGCGATCGTCGTCGACGATCAAAATGCTCGATGTTGGTTCCATACCTCGATTATCGCCACTTCGGCAACGGAAGACCAACGAGGGTTTGTATCGTCTTGTATATCTGTTGTTACGAAGAATTTCACTTACGCAGGGAAACAAGCCGATACAAAAACAGCGGATCCGGACACGCTATCGAAACACGCGGCTGAGAAGATGGCTCCATGTGCAGTGCAATGGATTCAAAGATTTTACCGCTGCCTGCATATTTCTCCGCTCAACCATGGAAGGAATTGAAAATGAATACGCTGCGCAAAACTCTTGTTATCGGCATGACCGTCATCGGCCTCGGTATGGCAGCCATTTCCGCCCAGGCGGCCGAACCCGTGCAACCGCATCCTTATGCGGCCACCAAATTCGATCCGGCCAAACGCGCCGAACGTTTCGAACAGCGTCACCAGAAACTGCACGATGCACTGAAACTGAATGCGAATCAGGAGACGGCGTGGAAAACCTATATGAATGCGATCAAGCCGCAGGCGCCGCAACACCGTGCCGAGCGCGTGGCATTCAAGGACCTGAATACGCCGCAACGGATGGAGAAATCCATCGAATTCAGCAAGGCCCGCCTGCAGCAGCAGGAAACCCGGCTGGCCGCGCTGAAAACCTTCTATGCGGCGCTGACGCCCGACCAGCAGAAGATCTTTGACCTGGCCGGTGACGGCCATGGCCGCGGCCACGGCGGCCACGGCATGCATCGCCGCGGTTGATCGCGCCAACGTTTGGCACGATCAAGCAAATAGTTGGCGGGGTGGAGGGGACTGTCCCTGCCGGGGCGGTACGGCGATCCGCCTGTTCCCTCTTTGCTTCTGCTTCTTTTTGCCCTCGGCGCAGACCTCACTGCCAACAAAAAAGCGCCCCGCAGGGCGCTTTTTTATCTCATCCATCAACCATCAATTTAACCGCTGCAACGACCGCAGGAATTTCTCGTCATCCTGAAAACCGATAACGCGCGAATTCGGTATTTCGCGGCCGCCCTGGTCGAAGAATATGATGCCGGGCGGACCGAATAACTTGAAACGTTTCAGCAGCGCCTTGTCGTCTTCATTATTCGCGGTCACATCGGCCTGCAGCAGGATCGTATTTTCCAGCCGGCGCTGCACGGGCGGCTTGATGAATGTGAGCTTTTCCATTTCCTTGCACGACACGCACCAGTCGGCATAAAAATCCAGCATCACGGTCTTGCCGCGGGTATTGCTCAGCACGCTGTCCAGTTCCGCGATACTTTTAACACGCGTAAATGCCAGGCCTTTTTCATCGCTCGTGCGCAAGCGGGCCAGTGGCGCCAATGGATCGCGCGCGCCAGTGGCCACGCCGATCATTTGCAGGATGCCGAAACCGAGAAACAGCACGGCCACCGATTGCGCGAACCAGCTTTTGTGGCTGCGCAGCAGATAAACACCGTAGGCAATGCCCAACAAGGTCCAGCCGGCCAATTGCACAACGGGCGGCAGCACCGGCGAAACGAGCCACCAGGCCATCGCCAGCAGCATCACGCCGAAGAAGCGCTTCACCGCATCCATCCAGGCGCCGGCGCGGGGCAGCAAGGCGCCGGCGGAGACGCCGACGAGGATCAGCGGCACGCTCATCCCCACCGCCATCGAGAACAGCGCCGTGCCGCCGATGAACACGTCGCGCGTCTGGCTGATGTACACAAGCGCCCCGGCCAGCGGCGCCGCCACACATGGCCCCACGATCAGCGCGGAAATCGCCCCCATCGCGAACACGCCGGCCAGCTTGCCGCCGGACTGGCGTCCGGATGCGGCGGCCAGGCGGGTCTGCAGCGACGCGGGCACCTGCAGCTCGTACACGCCGAACATCGACAGCGCAAGCACCGCCATCAGCACGCCAAAGGTGCCCAGCACCCATTTGTTCTGCAATGCCGCGGCAAGCCCTTCGCCGGCCAGCCCGGCGGCCACGCCCAGCGCCGTGTAGACGATCGCCATACCCAGCGAATAGCTGAGCGACAGCACGAAGCCGCGGCCGCGCGTGGCCTTGTCGCCCTCGCCCACGATGATCGAGGACAGGATCGGCACCATCGGCAGCACGCACGGCGTGAACGCCAGGCCCAGCCCCAGCAGCAGGAACAGCGGCACGATGACGGCCAGCCGGCCGCCCTGCAGCGCGCTGTCGATGCGGCCCAGTTCGTTGTCGGCGGCCGCTGCCGGCTCGCCGGGGACGTCCATTGCGGCAGAGCCTGGCTCGCTCATTGCCGGCGCGCCGAACGCGGCCAGCCCGCCGCCGCCCACGCGCACGGTGGCATCCTGCGGCGAATAGCACAGGCCCTTGTCGGAGCAACCCTGCCCGGTCGCCGTCAGCGTGAAGGCACCAGCCGCCTCGACGGGCACGCGGATCGTCACGCTGTGGCGGTAGGTCTCCACTTCCTTATTAAACGTTTCGTCGAACTTGACCTTGCCGGGCGGGATCTGCGCGGCGCCCAGCTGCGCGCCGGCCGCCTTGAACGCGAAGCGCTCGCGGTACATGTAATAGCCGTCGGCGATCTTCCACGTGGCTTCGATGGTGTTGGCATCGGCCAGGCGGGCGGAAAACTGGAAGGCGACGTTCGGGTCGAGGAATTCTTCATCGGCCCGGACGGGCGCGGTCAGGAACAGGAAGGCGGCCAGGATGGCCAACAGGCGCTGCAGATGTGACATGCGAGTACTCGATCAACGTTATCAACGGGATGGTACACCGGAACAAAAGAAAAAGCCGGGCAAGCCCGGCTTTCTCAGTGGATCGCTGAAAAATTACTCAGCGGTCGGTGCTTCGTCGATCTCGGTTGGTTCCGGACGGTCCAGCAGCTCGATGTAAGCCATAGGAGCGTTGTCGCCAACACGGAAACCCATCTTCAGGATGCGCAGGTAGCCGCCGTTGCGGTTGGCGTAGCGCGGGCCCAGTTCAGCGAACAGCTTCAGGACCATTTCGCGGTCGCGCAGGCGGGCGAAGGCCAGGCGCTTGTTCGCCAGCGTGTCGGTCTTGCCCAGGGTCAGGATCGGCTCGATGACACGGCGCAGTTCTTTTGCCTTCGGCACGGTGGTCTTGATCGCTTCGTGACGCAGCAGCGAAACAGTCATGTTGCGCAGCATTGCCAGACGGTGGGACGAGGTACGGTTCAGTTTACGAAGGCCGTGACGGTGACGCATGGTACTTCCTTTCAAAGGTGTTTAAATCCGAACTCTTCGATCGCCAGGCCCGTATGGGTGGCCCGGCGCGGGTCGGTTAATAAAGTTAAAACGCCCGGCGCGACATGCGCCAGGCGGGGTACGACAAAAATTACTTCTCGAGACCGGCAGGTGGCCAGTTTTCCAGCTTCATGCCCAGGGTCAGGCCGCGGGATGCCAGCACTTCCTTGATCTCGTTCAGGGACTTGCGGCCCAGGTTCGGCGTCTTCAGCAGCTCGTTTTCCGAACGCTGGATCAGGTCGCCGATGTAGTAGATGTTTTCGGCCTTCAGGCAGTTTGCCGAACGGACCGTCAGCTCCAGGTCGTCGACCGGGCGCAGCAGGATAGGATCGACCAGCGGTGCACGCGATGGTGCTTCGGCGGCCGCTTCCGTGCCTTCCAGTGCAGCGAACACGTTCAGCTGGTCGACCAGCACGCGGGCGGACTGGCGGATCGCTTCTTCCGGCGTGATCACGCCGTTCGTTTCGATGTTGATGATCAGCTTGTCCAGGTCGGTACGCTGTTCGACGCGAGCCGATTCAACGGAGTACGACACGCGGCGCACCGGCGAGAACGATGCGTCCAGGATGATGCGGCCGATCGTCTTGTTAGTGTCTTCCGACAGGCGACGGACGTTACCTGGCACATAGCCACGGCCTTTTTCGACCTTGATCTGCATGTCCAGCTTGCCGCCGGCGGTCAGGTGAGCGATCACGTGTTCCGGGTTGACCAGTTCCACATCGTGCGGCAGGTCGATGTCCGATGCCAGCACGGCGCCTTCGCCTTCCTTCTTCAGGGTCAGCGTGACGGAGTCGCGGTTGTGCACCTTGAAGACGACACCCTTCAGGTTCAGCAGCAGGTCGACCACGTCTTCCTGCACGCCATCCAGCGACGAGTACTCGTGCACCACGCCGGCGATCGTGACTTCGGTCGGCGCGTAGCCGATCATCGACGACAGCAGCACGCGACGCAGGGCGTTGCCCAGCGTGTGGCCGTAGCCGCGCTCGAAGGGTTCCATCACGACTTTGGCGTGACCGGCGCCCAGTGCTTCGACGTCGATGATACGTGGCTTCAACAAACTGTTTTGCATTGAAATGTCCTTTTCATTACCCTCGGCTCGTTACACCGATAAGGCTGATGGCATTAGTGAAAAAGCCCACTCCGGGGAGTGGGCATTGCTACGACTGCGCTTTACTGCGATTAACGCGAGTACAGTTCGACGATCAGCGATTCGTTGACGTCGGCAGCGATTTCGCTGCGTTCCGGCAGCGACTTGAAGGTGCCTTCCATTTTCTTGGAATCGACCGACACCCATGCCGGCATGCCGACTTGTTCGGCCAGCGACAGCGCTTCGACGATACGGGTCTGCTTCTTGGCTTTTTCGCGCACGGCGATCACGTCGTTGACTTTGACGACGTAGGAAGCGATGTTGACGACCTGGCCGTTCACGGTGAACGCCTTGTGCGACACCAGCTGGCGCGCTTCCGAACGCGTGGAGCCGAAGCCCATGCGGTAAGCAACGTTGTCCAGACGGGTTTCCAGCAGCGTCAGCAGCGTTTCGCCGGTGTTGCCTTTACGACGGTCCGCTTCAGCGAAGTAGCGGCGGAACTGGCGCTCCAGCACGCCGTACATACGCTTGACCTTCTGCTTTTCGCGCAGCTGGTTGCCGTAGTCGGAGGTGCGAGCACCGGATTTGACGCCGTGCTGGCCTGGCTTAACGTCCAGTTTGCACTTCGAATCCAGCGAGCGGCGGGCGCTCTTCAGGAACAGGTCGGTGCCTTCACGGCGGGAGAGTTTTGCTTTTGGTCCGATATAACGTGCCACGGTATTTTCCTTGAATAATAAATGACGCCCCGGAATTGCATTCGATGCAATCAGGCGCTAGTCTGATCATGAAGACGCCAATGCGCCAACCGTCAGACGGTGGCTCAACATGCCGGCCCACCCGAAAGTGAACAGGCAAAAATAGCCGGACAGTGTAACCGTTTCCGATCAACTGTTCCAGCGATTTTTACTTCAGAGCGACGGTGACCGGTCCATGACGTTGCATGGGACCGGCCATGGTCCAGCTGAGCTGAAGCTAATCGAATCTAATGATTAGATACGACGAATCGTTTGGTATGACGGCAACCAGTCCGCTCGACGGAAGCCTCACCAAGTCGATTCGCTCGCGTACCTCTTAGATACGACGACGCTTCGGCGGACGGCAGCCGTTGTGCGGCACTGGCGTGACGTCCTGGATCTCGGTGATCTTGATGCCCAGGTTGTTCAGTGCGCGAACCGCGGATTCGCGACCAGGACCAGGGCCCTTGATACGCACTTCCAAGTTCTTCACGCCGCATTCCTGCGCAACTTTACCAGCCGCTTCGGCAGCAACCTGCGCTGCGAACGGGGTCGATTTACGGGAGCCCTTGAAGCCGGCGCCGCCCGAAGTCGCCCACGACAGGGCATTGCCCTGGCGGTCGGTGATCGTGATGATCGTGTTGTTGAAGGAAGCGTGCACGTGTGCGATGCCTTCAGCGACGTTCTTTTTGACTTTCTTGCGAACGCGTGCTGCTGCAGCGCTACTTTGTTGCTTAGCCATAATAGTTCCCTAGATTATTTCTTCAGCGATTGAGCGGCTTTACGCGGGCCCTTGCGGGTACGCGCGTTCGTGCGGGTGCGCTGGCCGCGGACCGGCAGGCCCTTGCGGTGACGCATGCCACGGTAGCAACCCAGGTCCATCAGGCGCTTGATGTTCATGGACAGTTCACGACGCAGGTCGCCTTCGACCACGAACTTGCCCACTTCGTCACGCAGCTTTTCCAGCTCGCTGTCGTCCAGGTCCTTGACCTTCTTGTTGGTTGGAACACCCGTCTGGGCGCAGATGAACTGCGCACGTGGGCGACCCACGCCGTAAATTGCCGTCAGGCCGATCACGGTGTGCTGATGATTTGGGATGTTAACCCCTGCAATACGTGCCATTCGTTATTCCTCGATTAACCTTGACGCTGTTTGTGACGCGGTTCGACGCAGATTACGCGGACGACGCCCTTGCGCTTGATGATCTTGCAGTTGCGGCAGATGCGCTTGACTGAAGCGTTAACTTTCATTTTGCACTCTCTTCTTGGATTCGATTACTTAAAATTACTTGGTCCGGAACACGATGCGGGCCCGGGACAGGTCGTACGGCGTCAACTCCACCGTCACCTTGTCGCCAGGGAGGATGCGGATATAGTTCATCCGCATTTTACCCGAAATGTGACCAAGAACCACGTGGCCGTTTTCCAGCTTTACTCGAAACGTTGCATTCGGGAGATTCTCCAGAACCTCGCCCTGCATCTGTATAACGTCGTCTTTTGCCATAGTTGACTTTATATCGCTTAACGAGTTGGAATGCCGCCTTTGAAGTTCGCCTTGCGCAGCAGTGAATCGTATTGCTGCGACATCACGTAGTTTTGCACCTGTGCCATGAAGTCCATGGTCACAACTACGATGATCAGCAGGGAAGTACCACCAAATACAAAGGATACTTTCCACTGGGCTTGCATGAACTCCGGCAACAGACACACCGCAGTGATATAAACGGCGCCAGCCAGGGTCAATCGCGTCAGGATCTTGTCGATGTAACGGGCAGTCTGCTCACCGGGACGAATCCCTGGCACAAAGGCCCCGCTCTTCTTCAAGTTGTCCGCTGTTTCCTTGCTGTTGAACACCAGAGCGGTGTAGAAGAAGCAGAAAAACACGATTGCGACGGCATACAGCAATGCATGGATGGGCTCGCCTGGGCTCAGCGATGCAGCCAGATCTTTCAGGAAGCGCACAACGGGGTTAGCGTTGTCCGCACCACGTGCGAACCAGTCCACGATGGTGGCCGGGAACAAGATAATCGACGATGCGAAGATCGGCGGAATCACGCCTGCCATGTTCAGCTTCAGCGGCAGGTGGCTGGTCTGCCCACCGTAGATCTTGTTACCGACCTGACGTTTGGCATAGTTCACCAGGATCTTGCGCTGGCCACGTTCCACGAACACCACGACATAGGTCACGGCTGCAACCAATACCACGATGATGATGGCGGAGATCGCGCTGATCGCACCGGTCGACACCTGGGTGAACAAGCCACCCATCGCGCCCGGCAGACCGGCAACGATACCGGCAAAGATGATGATCGAGATGCCGTTACCAAGACCACGCTCGGTAATCTGCTCGCCCAACCACATCACGAACATGGTGCCGGTCAGCAGCGTCGTCACGGTGATGAAGCGGAACGCCATGCCCGGATCGAGCACCAGGCCAGGCTGGGCTTCCAGCGCGACCGAGATGCCGAATGCCTGGAACAATGCCAGGAAGACAGTGGCGTAACGGGTGTACTGGGTAATCTTGCGACGGCCAGCTTCACCTTCCTTCTTCAGCGCTTCCATCTGCGGGGACACGATCGACAGCAACTGCATGATGATCGAGGCCGAGATGTAGGGCGTAATGCCCAGCGCAAACACCGAGAAGCGCGACAGGGCGCCGCCGGAGAACATGTTGAACATGCCCAGCAGACCGCCCTCTTGCGACTTGAACAGTGCGGCCAGCTGCACCGGGTCGACTCCCGGCACCGGGACGTGCGCCCCGATGCGGTAGACTACCAGAGCGCCCAGCAAAAACCAGAGTCGGGCCCAAGGGAACCCGGCTGCGGCACTTTTAGCAAGCTGCGGATTAGTCGCCAATTTTCGCTCCGTTCAAGCTTATGCGTCTCAGGCTACCGAGCCGCCGGCCGCTTCGATGGCAGCTTTCGCGCCGGCGGTCACTTTCAGGCCCTTGATGGACACTGCTTTGGTGATTTCGCCCGAAGCGATCACGCGGACGTCACGTGCCAGCACCGACAGCACGCCAGCCTGCTTCAACACCAGCAGGTCGACTTCGCCGACTGCCAGGTTGTTCAGGTCGGACAGACGCACTTCAGCCTTGAACGTGGCGTTCAGGGACTTGAAGCCGCGCTTTGGCAGACGGCGTTGCAGAGGCATCTGACCGCCTTCGAAGCCGACTTTGTGGAAGCCGCCCGAACGCGATTTCTGACCCTTGTGACCACGGCCGGCGGTTTTACCGAGGCCGGAGCCGATACCGCGGCCAACGCGACGCTTGGCGTGCTTGGCGCCTTCGGCTGGTTGAATGGTATTCAATTCCATTGTGTTCTCCAGTTCGTAAGCCGGGGGCTTACGACACAACCTTAACGAGGTAGGCGACTTTGTTGATCATGCCGCGTACCGATGGCGTGTCCTGCAACTCGGAAACCGAGTTGACCCGGCGCAGGCCCAGACCACGCACCGTAGCGCGGTGGTCTTGACGCGTGCCGATCAGGCCCTTCACCAGTTTGACTTTGATAGTGCTCATGGTCATCCCCTTAAGCCAGAATGTCTTCTACCGACTTGCCGCGTTTCGCAGCGATCTCGGCAGGAGTGCTCATTTTCGACAGGCCGTCCAGGGTGGCGCGCACCAGGTTGTACGGGTTGTTCGAACCGGTGGATTTCGCCACGATGTCCGTCACGCCCATCACCTCGAAGATAGCGCGCATTGCGCCACCAGCGATCACGCCGGTACCAGGCTTGGCCGGACTCATCATCACGCGCGACGCGCCATGTTGGCCGGTAACCGAGTGCTGCAGGGTACCATTCTTCAGAGGCACCTTGATCAGGTTGCGACGGGCTTCTTCCATTGCCTTCTGCACACCGACCGGTACTTCCTTCGACTTGCCCTTGCCCATGCCGATGCGGCCATCGCCGTCACCAACCACGGTCAGCGCCGCGAAACCCATGATACGACCACCCTTGACCACTTTGGTCACGCGGTTGATCGCGATCATTTTTTCGCGCATGCCGTCATCCGGCTTGTCGCTTTGCATTTTTGCTTGCATTTTTGCCATGATCGTACCCTTAGAACTTCAGACCGGCTTCACGCGCGGCTTCTGCCAGCGCCTTCACACGGCCGTGGTAACGGAAACCGGAGCGGTCGAACGCTACTTCGGTGATGCCTGCTGCGATCGCTTTTTCAGCGACGCGCTTGCCGACCAGGGCAGCGGCGGCAGCATTGCCACCCTTGCCCGATTTGCCGGCCAGTTCGGTACGAACTTCTGCTTCCACGGTAGACGCCGAAACCAGAACTTTAGCGTCCGGGCTGATCAGGTTCGCGTAAATGTGCAGGTTAGTGCGGTGGACCGACAGGCGGTTCACTTTCAGTTGCGCGATCTTGATGCGGGTTTGACGTCCGCGGCGCAGACGAGATTCTTTTTTATCCATCGTCAGCCCCTAATTACTTCTTCTTGGTTTCTTTGATCTTGACCACTTCGTCCGAATAACGGACGCCCTTGCCTTTGTAAGGCTCCGGAGCGCGGTAAGCACGAACTTCGGCGGCAACCTGGCCCACCTTTTGACGATCGATGCCCTTGATCAGGACTTCGGTCGGCGTTGGCGTGGCAACGGTCACACCCTCTGGCATCGCGTGGACGACAGGGTGGGAGAAGCCCAGCGACAGGTTCAGCTTGTCGCCAGCGGCTTGCGCCTTGTAACCCACGCCAACCAGGTTCAGCTTCTTCTCGAAGCCCTTGGTGACGCCGGTGACCATGTTATTGACCAGTGCGCGCAGCGTGCCGGACATGGCGTTCGCTTCGCGGCTGTCGTTGGCCACGTCGAAGGTCAGCGTGCCGTCGTTGTTTGCAACTTTAACCAGGCCGTTCAGGCTCTGGGTCAGGGAACCCAGCGGGCCCTTGACGGTGATCGCTTGTGCGGAGATGGCGACTTCGGCGCCAGCCGGCACGGCGATCGGCATTTTAGCTACTCGAGACATGTGTTACTCCTTAAGCCACGAAGCAGATGACTTCGCCACCGACACCGGTAGCGCGCGCTTTGCGGTCGGTCATGACGCCTTGCGGAGTCGACACGATTGCCACGCCCAGACCGTTCATCACGGTCGGAATCTCATCCTTGCCCTTGTAGACGCGCAGGCCCGGACGGGACACGCGCTCGAGGCGCTCGATGACCGGACGGCCAACATAATATTTCAAACCGATTTTCAGTTCCGCTTTGCCTTCGTTCGACGACACGGCGAAATCTTCGATGTAACCCTCGTCCTTCAGGACGTTGGCGATAGCCACTTTGACTTTCGACGACGGCATTGCCACGGACGTTTTCTTCACGCCCTGGGCGTTACGAATGCGGGTCAGCATATCGGCGATAGGATCGCTCATACTCATTGCTTGTTCTCCTATTACCAGCTGGCTTTAGTCATACCCGGGATCTCGCCACGCATGGCGAATTCACGGAGTTTGATACGGCCCAGACCGAATTTACGGAAGGTGCCACGTGGACGACCGGTGATCGCGCAGCGGTTGCGCTGGCGGGTCGGTGCGGAGTTACGCGGCAGTGCCTGCAGTTTCAGGCGTGCTTCGTATTGCTCTTCTTCCGATTTCGACTGGTCGGCGATGATGGCCTTCAGAGCGGCGCGCTTGGCGGCGAATTTCTCCACCAGGTCGGCACGCTTCTGTTCACGGTTAATCAGTGCAAGTTTTGCCATGATCGTTTAGTTCCTGAACGGGAATTTAAAGGCGGCGAGGAGCGCTTTCGCTTCGTCGTCGGTCTTGGCGGTCGTCGTGATCGAGATGTTCATGCCTCGCAGCGTGTCGATCTTGTCGTATTCGATTTCCGGGAAGATGATCTGTTCCTTGACACCGATGTTGTAGTTACCACGGCCATCGAACGAGCGGCCGGACACACCACGGAAGTCACGCACGCGCGGCAGGGCCACGGTGATGAAGCGATCCAGGAATTCGTACATACGGGCGCCGCGCAGGGTCACCATCGTACCGATCGGGTAGCCTTCGCGGATCTTGAAACCGGCGATAGCTTTACGCGACTTGGTCGTCACTGGCTTCTGGCCAGCGATCTTCGTCAGGTCGCCGACAGCGTGTTCCAGGACTTTCTTGTCGGCGATAGCTTCACCGACACCCATGTTCAGGGTGATCTTGGTCAGGCGTGGCACTTCCATTACCGATTTGTAGCCGAATTTCTCGGTCAGCTCGGAAACGACCTTCTCTTTGTATACTTGTTGCAGACGGGCCATTTTCAATTACCCTTTCACTACTTCGCCGGAGGACTTGAAGACGCGGACTTTTTTACCGTCCACTTCCTTGAAGCCCACGCGATCGGCCTTGCCGGTCGCAGCGTTGAACAGAGCAACGTTGGACACGTGAATAGGCATGGTCTTGTCGACGATGCCACCAGTTACGCCCGTCATCGGGTTCGGCTTGACGGCCTTCTTGGCCACGTTCACGCCATCCACCACGACGTGCTCAGCGTCTACACGCTGGGTCACGACGCCGCGCTTGCCCTTGTCCTTGCCGGTCAGGACGACGACTTCGTCGTTTTTGCGAATCTTATCCATTGTGACTCCTTACAGGACTTCCGGTGCCAGGGACACGATCTTCATGAACTTCTCGGTGCGCAGTTCGCGCGTCACCGGGCCAAAGATACGGGTACCGATCGGCTCCAGCTTGGCGTTCAGCAGGACAGCAGCGTTGCTGTCGAACTTGACCAGGGAACCGTCCTGGCGACGCACACCCTTAGCGGTGCGCACAACCACGGCGTTATAAATTTCACCTTTTTTGACACGACCGCGAGGCTGTGCCTGCTTGACCGTGACCTTGATCACGTCGCCGATGCCAGCGTAACGGCGCTTGGAACCGCCCAACACCTTGATGCACATAACTTCTTTCGCACCGGTGTTGTCGGCCACTTCGAGCCGGCTTTCAGTTTGAATCATAGTATTCTCTTTCCCAACTTAAGCCGAAGAATCCACACAATGCGGACCTCTCGGTCAGTCTTGGTCCCGCCAGCGATGCTGCTGCATCACTGTTTGGGTGCTTGACCTTCATACAGTACTGACCGCGAAACCGCGTCTGCGGAGAGACACTTAGCGGCGATACATGAACGAAGCCCGCAAGTATTACATACAACCTGCGGGCCTGCAAGAACTAATTGGAAAGCGGACCGGGACGCAACGCCCCGGTCTTATTTCTTCTTAGACGATTTGTGCAGCTTGCACTACACGCGTCACCGTCCACGCCTTCGTTTTGGAGATCGGACGACCTTCAGCGATCTCGACCGTATCACCGGCCTTGACTTCGTTGGTCTCGTCGTGCGCGTGGTACTTGGCCGAGCGCACGATGATCTTGCCGTACAGAGGGTGCTTGACGTGACGCTCGATCAGCACGGTAACGGTTTTGTCCATCTTGTCGGACACCACTTTACCGATCAGCGTGCGCTTCAGCGACTGTTTCACTGGTTCGTTCATTTGGCTTCCTTCGTGTTCATTACCGTTTTGACGCGTGCGATGTCGCGGCGGACCTTCTTCAGCTGCGAGTTGTTGCTCAGCTGTTGAGTGGCGCTTTGCATACGCAGGCCGAACTGTGCCTTCAGCAGGTCGTTCAGCTCTTTCTGCAGACCGGCCTGGTCTTTGCCACGGAGTTCAGATGCTTTCATATTTCACTCCAATTATTGGCCAACCTGGCGCACCACGAAGGTGGTAGCCAGCGGCAGTTTGGCAGCAGCCAGGCGGAACGCTTCGCGTGCCAGTTCTTCGCCAACGCCGTCCATTTCATACAGCACTTTACCTGGCTGGATTTCAGCCACGTAGTACTCCGGGTTACCCTTACCGTTACCCATACGGACTTCGGCCGGCTTGTTCGAAATCGGCTTGTCCGGGAAGATACGGATCCAGATACGGCCGCCACGTTTGATGTGACGGGTCATGGCACGACGGGCAGCTTCGATCTGACGGGCGGTGATACGACCGCGCGCGACAGCTTTCAGACCGAATTCGCCGAACGACACGGCGGTGCCGCGCGAGTGCGAGATACCGGTGTTACGGCCCTTCTGCTCTTTACGATACTTCCTGCGAGATGGTTGCAGCATGCTTGTTCTCCTGCTTATTCAGCTGCAGCCGGCTTCGCAGCGCGGCGGGCGGCTGGGGCGCCTGGTTTGGCGCCCGGACCTGGACGTGGGCGGCCGCCCGGCTTACCGTCGTCGCGACGCGGACCGCGTGGCTTCTTCTCGTCGGCCGGGGTGTCGATGACTGGTGCTTCGCCGGTGGCGGAACGGTCACCCTTGTACACCCACACCTTGACACCGATGATGCCGTAGGTGGTCGATGCTTCGGAGGTACCGTAATCGATGTCCGCCTTCAGGGTATGCAGAGGCACGCGGCCTTCGCGATACCATTCGGTACGGGCGATCTCGATGCCGTTCAGACGGCCGGACGACATGATCTTGATGCCGACCGCGCCCAGGCGCATTGCATTCTGCATTGCGCGCTTCATGGCACGGCGGAACATGATCCGCTTTTCCAGCTGCTGGGAGATCGAATCGGCGATCAGCTGCGAATCGATTTCCGGCTTGCGGATTTCCTCGATATTGACGTGCACCGGCACGCCCATGATCTTGGTCAGTTCCGACTTCAGCACTTCGATGTCTTCGCCTTTTTTACCGATGACGACGCCCGGACGGGAGCTGTACACGGTGAAGCGGGCGTTCTTCGCAGGACGCTCGATGACGATGCGGCCGACGGAGGCGTTCTTCAGTTTCTTCTTCAGGTAGGCGCGTGCCTTCAGGTCTTCGTTCAGCATCTGAGCGAAGTTACCGTTGGTCGCGTACCAGCGGGAAGCCCAATTACGGGTAACGGCCAGACGGAAGCCGGTTGGATGAATTTTCTGTCCCATCTTGGCTCCTTAGTTTCCGACCGTCAGGTAGACGTGGCAGGACTGTTTCGAGATACGGTCGCCACGGCCCTTTGCACGCGCGGTGAAGCGCTTCAGGATCGGGCCCTTTTCGACGTAGATCGTTTTCACGAACAGTTCGTCGATGTCGGCACCATCGTTGTGCTCGGCGTTCGCGATTGCGGACTCCAGCACTTTCTTCAGGATGGCGGCGCCTTTTTTCGGGCTGAATTGCAGAATGTTCAGCGCAGCGTCAACCTTCTTGCCGCGGATCAGGTCGGCAACCAGACGGCCCTTCTGATCCGACAGGCGTACGCCTTTGAGGATAGCTTTGGTTTCCATTATTTCTTCGCCTTTTTGTCAGCAGCGTGGCCCTTGAACGTACGGGTCAGCGCGAACTCGCCGAGCTTGTGACCAACCATGTTCTCGGAGACGTACACAGGCACGTGCACCTTGCCGTTGTGCACGGCAATCGTCAGGCCGATGAAGTCAGGCATGATCGTCGAACGGCGGGACCAGGTTTTGATTGGCTTCTTGTCTTTGGTCGCTTGCGCGGCTTCGACTTTCTTCACCAGGTGGGCGTCGCAGAACGGCCCTTTTTTCAATGAACGAGTCATGATTTATCCTTATTTCTTGCCGCGGCGCGAGACGATCATCGAAGAAGTGCGCTTGTTGCTGCGCGTCTTCTTGCCCTTGGTCTGCTGGCCCCATGGCGACACTGGGTGACGACCTGCAGCCGTCTTGCCCTCACCACCACCGTGCGGGTGATCGACCGGGTTCATGACAACACCACGGACGGTCGGACGCACACCACGCCAGCGCATTGCACCGGCCTTACCGATCTTGCGCAGGCTGTGTTCGGCATTGCCGACTTCACCCACGGTAGCGCGGCATTCGATGTGCACGCGGCGCACTTCGCCGGAGCGCAGACGCACCTGAGCGTAAGTACCTTCGCGGGCCATCAGCACGACGCCGGCGCCGGCGGTACGGGCCATCTGGGCACCCTTACCTGGCAGCATTTCGACGCAGTGGATCACGGTACCGACCGGGATGTTGCGGATTGGCAGGCAGTTACCGGCCTTGATCGGCGCTTCCGAACCGTTCATCAGCGTATCGCCGACGGACAGGTTTTTCGAAGCGATGATGTAGGCGCGCGAGCCGTCGGCGTAGCACAGCAGGGCGATGTTCGCGGTGCGGTTTGGATCGTATTCGATACGTTCCACTTTCGCCGGGATACCATCCTTGTTGCGCTTGAAGTCGACAACACGGTAGTGTTGCTTGTGACCACCACCGATGTGACGGGTGGTGATGTGGCCGTTGTTGTTACGGCCGGCGGTCTTCGATTTTTTCTCAACCAGGGCTGCCAGCGGACGACCTTTGTACAGGTCGGCGTTGACAACTTTCACCATGCCGCGACGGCCTGGGGAGGTTGGCTTCATCTTAACGAGTGCCATTATTTAGCCTCCTCGGAGAAATTGATTTCCTGGCCAGGTTTCAGGCACACGAAAGCACGCTTGGTGTGGTTGCGACGACCGACGAAACGGCCCGAACGCTTCAACTTACCTTCGCGGTTCACGGTCTGCACCGATTCCACTTCGACCTTGAACAGCAGTTCAACGGCGGCCTTGATTTCTGGCTTGGTCGCATCCGTGGTGACACGGAAAACGATCTGCTCGTTCTTTTCCGCGACCATGGTGGCCTTCTCGGAAATGACCGGCGCCACCAGCACCTTCAACAGGCGCTCTTCGCTAAATTTGACGGCGCTCATGCCAGCAACTCCTCAATCTTGGCCAGTGCCGCTTTGGTAACCAGGATCTTCTTGTAGAAGACCAGCGACATTGGATCTGCATGACGCGGCTCCACGACCAGCACGTTCGGCAGGTTGCGGGAAGCCAGCAGCAGGTTTTCTTCGATGTTGTCGGTGATGATCAGGACCGATTCCAGACCCAGGCTTGCCAGTTTTTGCGACAGCAGCTTGGTTTTTGGAGCTTCGATCGAGATGTCTTCGATCACGACCAGACGCTCTTCACGAGCCAGCTGGGACAGGATCGAGCACAGACCTGCGCGGTACATCTTCTTGTTCACTTTGTGGGTGAAGTTCTCGTCTGGCGAGTTCGGGAAGATGCGACCACCGCCGCGCCACAGTGGCGACGACGACATACCGGCACGAGCGCGGCCGGTACCTTTTTGGCGCCATGGCTTTTTCGTCGTGTGGTGAACCTGTTCGCGGTCTTTCTGCGCGCGGTTGCCGCTACGGGCATTCGCTGCATAAGCGACGACGATCTGGTGGATCAGGGCTTCGTTGTAATCGCGGCCAAAGACGGTATCAGCGGCAGCAACGTTCGATGCGGCTTGACCTTCAGCGTTCAAGAGCTTGAGTTCCATGAATTAAGCTCCCTTCTTAGCTTTGACTTTGACGGCTGGCGAAACCACGACCTGGCCGTTCTTGGCGCCTGGTACGGCACCTTTCACCAGCAGCAGCGAACGCTCGGCGTCGATGCGGGCGATTTCCAGATTCTGGGTGGTGACGGTGACGTCGCCCATGTGGCCGGTCATGCGCTTGCCTGGGAAGACGCGACCCGGATCCTGCGCCATACCGATCGAGCCTGGTACGTTGTGCGAACGGGAGTTACCGTGGGTCTGACGACCGGATGCGAAGTTGTGACGCTTGATGGTACCGGCGTAGCCTTTACCGATCGAGGTGCCCTGCACGTCGATCTTCTGACCGACTTCGAACAGCGAAGCGGCGATGACTTCGCCAGCTTTCAGTTCGGCAGCTTTGGCTTCGTCGATACGGAACTCTTTCAACAGAGTACCTGCTTCGACGCCAGCTTTGGCGTAGTGACCCGCAGCGGCTTTGGTCACGCGGGAAGCGCGACGTTGACCGAATACGACCTGAACAGCGGAGTAACCATCCGTTTCAGGAGTTTTGATTTGCGCGATACGGTTGTTCGACACGTCCAGCACGGTCACAGGGATCGAATCCCCGTCGTCCGTGAAGATGCGCATCATGCCAACCTTGCGACCGAGGAGGCCAAGGCTCATTTTTTCTCCATTCCCGCCTACGATTGGGCAGGGCTATGTTGAACTACAAAAAAAGGTAAGGACAAAAAAGACGTTCCCATACCGAAGCCGGCTAGTGTAGCGTGATTTGCCCCTTGACGCAACAAGTTAGTACGAGGTATGTCGCTGTCCGTTGCACAAAATTTGTCGGCAGTGGTCGGCGGGCCGTTTCAGCGTGGAAACGGCTGCCAGAGCGGCGGCACAGCCCGGTTTCTCTTCAGCGCGCCAGCGCCTGGTAGACGAGATTGTCGAACTCGGCAACCGCCGGCTTGCCGCCGGCGGCCGGCACATGCTGCTGCATCAGCACGACGACCAGGCGCTCGCGCGGATCGACGGTGAACTGCGCCGACGTGGCGCTGGTCCAGCCGAACGCGCCGACGGAACCCAGCCGGCCGCGGCGCGCCACGTCCAGCAGCACCGCGCCGCCCAGGCCATAACCTTCGGCATAGCGGCTGTCCCAGGTGGGATTCGGCAGGTGCGACAGGTGGTTCTGCAGCATCAGTTCGACGCTTTTTCGGCCCAGCACCCGCGCGCCATCCAGCGTGCCGCCATTCAGCAGCATCTGCGCGAAGCGGGCGTAATCGGATGCGGTGGCATACAGGCCGTCCGCGCCGCTCAGGTAGGCATGGCGGCGCTGGCCGGGCGCGGCGTCCTGCTCGGCGGGCGGCGCCAGCCTGCCCGCTTCATCCGTCGTGGCGGCATCGACGATGCGGTGGCGCTGCGCGGGCGGCACGACGAAAGCCGTGTCGCGCATGGCCAGCGGCTGGAACAGGCGCTTGTGCAGGAAGGCATCGAAGCGCAGGCCGGACACGACTTCCACCAGGCGGCCCGCCACCACGGCCGCCGCGGCGCCGTCGCTGAAACGGGTGCCAGGATCGGCCGCCAGCGGCGCGCGCGCCAGCCGCTGCGTGTAATCGGCCAGGTCGGCCGCCTGTTCCAGGCCGGGCACCTGCGCGGCGAAGCCGGCCGTCTGCGCCAGCAGCTGGCGCACGGTCACCTGCTCCGGCAGCCCGGGCAGATAGCGCGCCACCGGATCGTTCAGGTCCAGCCGGCCCTCCTCCATCAGCATCAATACTGCGGACGCCGTCACGGCGCGCGTCAGCGTGTCGATGCGGAAGATGGCATCGCGCTGCAGCGGCTGCTGCCGGCCCAGGTCGCGGTGGCCCCAGGCCTGCCAGTCGACCACGCGGCCGTGGCGCATCACCAGCACGACGGCACCCAGCCGTTCGCCGCGCGCGACCGTGGCCGCCAGATGCCCGTCGAGGCGCTGCAACCGCTCCGGTTCGAATCCCATCGCCTGGGGCGGCGCCACCGGCAACGGTTCGGCAACGACGGCGGCAACGGCGGCACAACCGGCCAGCAGGGCGACAGCGCAGAGCAGTGGTTTCATGGGCGGCAAGTAAATATGGCAGAGGAGCAACACCTTATTGTAACCCTGCCGGCAACCGCCACGACAAACCCGTTGCATTATCGGCAGTCTTCCACACGACAACGAACCCGGCTATTTCGCGGGGGTGCCTTGCGCACCGTCAAACGAAGCAGCCGCGGCCGCTCCTAGCATGAATTCACGCAAGCGCCCGCTTGCGCCATGCCGTCTTTCCCATCAAATAGTTTCCTGCGATACGGCCGCGCCGCCGGCGTGCCGGGCGGCCGCGCACCACCGCACGCCTTGAAGGAGGCATCATGAAAACGCCGTTCTCCGCATTGCTGCTTGCTCTCGCCACACTCGCTTGCGCCGGTTCCGCCCACGCCGGCGCCGAGGCGGCCACCCGCATCGGCCAGGTCACGCTGGGCATCATCGACCTGACGCCGGGCGACGGCATCGCCGCCGGTTTCGACATCGCCACGTTCGACAGCCGGCTGATCGTCTACACGGACACCCGCAACACGGGCGGCACGTTCGACCGCAAGATCGTGCCGCTGCCGGCCTACACGGCAGGCGGCACGGAGATCGCCCTCGGCACCACGTACGCGGACGCGGCCACGTCGGGCGCGCCCGGCGACGTGGCGGCACATACCTTCACCACGGCCGCGCTGGGCATGGACAACCTGGTCAGCGGCGAGAGCGAACAGCGCCTGTGGCTGACGCTGCGGCCCGGCACGCTGCTGACGGTGTCCGGCAACGTGCTGACGGAGGCGCACCGCACGCTGGGCGCCGGCGAAGGCTACCGCGTGTTCACCTGGGCGTCGGTGGACATCACCGACAGCGACATGATCACCACCAGCTACCTGTCGCGCGAGAGCGCGCTGATCTGGGGCGAGCAAACGCTCGATGCGAGCAATGCGGAGGACTTCCTGCTGTCATACGCGAACGTGGGCACGGGCGACCTCGCCGTCAGCATGAACTTCCTGGCCTATGCGGACATCACGGTGATGGCCGTGCCGGAGCCCGGCGTGTACCTGCTGCTGCTGGCCGGGCTGCCGGTGCTGTGGGCGGCGAGAAGACGGCAGGCTCCACTCGCTTGATGCTGCCGCCCCCCTCACCGTCAGAACGCGTAGCGCGCGCTGACGGTGAAGTAGCGCCCGTACGGGTTGTGCAAGCCTTCGTTGTAGCCGGCCAGCGCGGCGCCCGAGCTGCTGCCGTAGCGGGGATCGTACGGCGCGCGCTTGTCGAACAGGTTCTGGACGTTCAGGTTCAGCGTCAGGTTCCGGAAACCCGTGTACGTGTAGCCCAGGCCGACGGTGACCCAGCTGCCCACCTTGCAATCCGGATAGTAGTCCTCGTACAGCGGCACCGACGTGTTGCGGTTCGGTTCGGCATCGGAGTCCTTGGCCGTGCCGTAGTGGCAGAACGGCTGGTCGTACACGGTATCGGCATTGACCACGCGCTGCATCGACACGGTGCCCACATAATTGACCAAGCCGTTGATCGTGTGATCGCCCCGCGTCCACGCGCTGGCCACGTTGAACTTCAGCCGCGGCAGATCGATGCCGCTGCTGAGGTTCCAGTCGTACAGGCCGGCACTGCCGCCCACCAGGTTGTGCTCGACGTCGCCGGCATGTTCGGCCAGCGAGTAATGGGTCATGTAGGTGCCGTTCAGCTTGGTGCTGAGGGAGCCCGCTTCGCCGAACCGCGCGCGGTGGCGCACCTCGAAGTCGATGCCGCGCACCTCGGTGGACCCCTGGTTGGTCCACGGCGTGCGCACCATCAGCAGCGGCCCCGTGCCGGGGATCGGGTTACCCGCGGCATCCGTCACGAAGTTGTCCGGATTGGTGTCGCGCACGACATTTTCCGGAAAGCGGTCTTCGTTCTTCAGCGCCTCGGTCGTCGTGCCCAGCGCCACCTCGCCCTCCTTGCGGATCCTGAAGTATTCCACCAGCACGTCGAGATTGCTGCTCGGCGACCAGATCACGCCCAGCGAATAGCTGCGCGATTTTTCCGGCACGAGGTCGGGGTTGGCGCCGCCGGTGCCGGCCGCCGATTTGTTGCAGTCCACTTCCGTGGCGCCCGGCTTGGGCGTGCTTTCATCCACTTCGCAGCGCTTCGGATCCCAGATGCCGCCCTGGAAGAACTGCGAACCGCCCGGCACCACCTGCACCAGCGCCGGCGCCCGGAACCCTTTGGAATACGAGCCGCGGAACGCCAGCCCGTCGAATGCCGTCCATTTCGCCCCCACTTTCGGCACGTAATTCGTCTTGATACCGGGGTATTTGTCGGCCCGGCCGGCGAACTCCAGGTCGAGGTTCTTCAGTAGCGGCGCGCGCAGTTCGATGAACGCCGACTTGACGTCGCGCTCGCCGTCGATGACGGAATTGACCAGGCCATAGATATTGCCGGCGGCCAGGTCGGCATCCGGATCGAGCGTGACTTTCTCCCGCCGGAACTCGGCGCCCAGCGCCAGGCCGATGGCGCCGCCCGGCAGCTGGCCGAATTCCGTGCTGGCCTTGCCGTCCCACTGCAGGATCGACGACTTGCCCGTCGATTCGACATCCTTCGAGATGGTCGGGTCGGCCGCCAGCGCGGACAGCGACGTGCCCGTGTTGAGCTTGCGCAACGTCGGCAGGTACAGGCGGCCATAGGTGGTTTCGTGCTTCTCCGACTCGTTCCACAGCAGGCCGGTATCCCACGTCCACCGGCCCGCCTCGCCTTCGGCGCCCAGCAGCAGCCGGGTATTTTCGTTGACCAGCTGGCTGCCGCCGCGCAGATTGGCGAAGCGGTAGCCGACCGAGCTGCGCGCGTCCGGGAACGGGTTGTCCGGATGGCCGATTTCCAGGATGGCCTGGAACGGCTCGGTCACGCCCTGCGCCGTGAAGTTGTTCACCGACGACTGGCCCAGCGTGATCGGCGCCCCCGTGTAGTTCCGTTCGGAGCGCGTGTAGGTCGCTTCGGCATAGGCACGCGTGTGCTGGCCGATCTTCAGCACGCCGCGGCCCAGCAGGTTGGCATCCTTGCCCTCGCTTTGCGTTTCCAGGAACTGGTTCGTGTCGTAGTTGCAGAAGGTACGGCCGATCCACACGCTGGTGGCGGCCAGGCCCATCGCCGTCGAACCCACCAGCTGCTGCGCCGGATCGCAGCCCACCGTCGTGCGCAGGCGGTCGGCCGCATTGGCCCGGCTGACGGCGAAGTTCTTCGTGCCCGGCCCGCTTTCGCGATAGAACGTCGGGTACTGGGACACCGTGCTGCCGTAGGGCATGGCAAAGCGGCCGTTCAGCTGCTGGTACTGCTCGTAGGCGATGTCGGTGGTGTCCTGGCGGGAGGTGCGGTGACGCTTCGACACGTCGGCGGTCAGGAACACGTTGTAGCCGTCCGTGTCGAGGTCGCCGGTGCCCCAGGTGGCGGTCGCGCCTTCGCGCTTGAAATTGGCGTCGTCGTTGGCGCTGGCGCGGGCGCCGAATTCGATGCCCCGGTAATTGCTCTTCGTGATGAAGTTGATGACGCCGCCGATGGCATCGGAACCGTACACCGCCGATGCGCCGTCCTTCAGGATCTCGACCCGGTCCAGCGCGGTGATGGGAATCGAGTTCAGGTCGTACAGCGTGGAGTTGCCGTTGTTCGGATCGGCATAGGCGGCGGGTGCGATGCGGCGCCCGTTCAGCAGGATCAGCGTCGACGTCGACGACAGGCCGCGCAGCGACGCCGTGGCCACGCCGCTGGCGAAGTTGCCGCCGCGCGAGTCGTAGTTGCTGTCGGTACCGATGGCGGGCACGAAGCGCATCAGGTCGGTGACCGTCTGTGCACCGGTGTCCTTGATGTCCTGCGCGGTGACGACCTGGACGGGCGACGTGCCTTCCCGGTCGACCCGCTTCAGGTTCGATCCGGTGACGTAGACGGTCTGCGGCGGCTCGGCGGCAGCGATCTGCTGGGCGAGAACCGCCGGCCCCGTCAACGTCAGAGCGACAGCCACGACGCTCTTTTTCAGTGTGCAATGCATGCCTGACTCTCCTGTGTGGAATGGGTTCTGGGACCGCTGTCACATTTCGAAACAGCTTCTGAACAATTTCTCACAAGTACCGTTGCGGTATTCAGGAATTTGGCATTTCACATGGTTTTACCTTATAAAAGCGTTGTATTTTTACTCATTTAATATCGATATGACGGAATCATATAGGGATTCCCGAATATTCTTTTTCGGATTTTGCATAAGGCCGTTCCGTATTCCGCCCTGGAAGCAAAAAACCAGGCCGCAGCCTGGTTTCGAAATGACGCAAACAGCCCTTAGAACGTGTAGCTGGCCGATGCGCCGATCATGCGGAACTGCGGCTTGTAATAGCCGTCGGCATAGCCGTCGCGCCATTGCACCGGCGCTTCCTTGTCGAACAGATTGTCGATGAACAGGCTCAGCTTCACGTGCGGGATGCCCGAGTAGGCCAGGTTGTAATCGAACGTCGTCTTGCTGCCCACGCGGCCGCAGGCGGACAGGTATTCGTCGGCCACTTTCTGCGTTGCGCAGTAGGTTGGCGAACTGATGCTGTTGTTGCTGTAGCCGCTGGCATAGTTCACCGTGACGCCGTGGTCGAAGTCGCCCTGCTTGACGTAGGCGCGCGCCTTGACGCGCATGCGCGAGTTCATGTCGTAGGTGCCGGCCTGGTTGGGACCGTAGGCATCGTCCGTCTGGCTGAACTCCTGGTACTTCAGCAGGTAATTGCCGTCGAGCTTCAGGCGGACGTCGACGGTGCCCACGCGGAAGCGGCCGGAGGCGTCGAAGTCGATGCCGGAAGCGCGCGTCTTGCCGCTGTTGACGTAAGGGTTGTACACCATGCCCAGCTTGCCCACGCCACCGAAGTTGACGGTATTGCCCGGCGCGTACTTGTTCACCAGCGCGAGGAATTCGTTGTCGGTGGCGCTGTTGTCGACGCGGATCAGCTGGCCCGCCGGCAGGCCTGCTTCGCCAGCCAGGATGTCGGTGGTGGAGCGGGTGCCGATTTCATTGCGGCGCTCGATGAAGAAATAATCCATCGCCATCGTCCAGTTCTTCACCGGCTCCCACACGAAGCCGCCCGTGAACGAGCGCGACGTTTCCGGCTTCAGGTCCGGGTTCGACGCGACGAAGCTCGGCAGCGAGGCGGAGCAGTCGTTGCCGCGGAAGGTGTTGGCCTGGGCCTTGTCGGCCGCCGTCGCGCCCGGGGCGTTCTGGATCAGGTTGTTCAGCTGGTTGGCGATCGGGCAGCGGCGCGGATCGTTCAGGCTGTTGGCGACGGAGCTGCGGCCCAGGCCATTGCCGGACTCGACGATGTTCGGTGCGCGGAAGCCGCCCGCCGCCGTGGCGCGCAGCAGCAGGCTGTCGGTGGCGTTGTAGCGCAGGCCCAGCTTCGGCGACACGTGCGCCTCGGCGCCATCGGTCTTGTCGGCCCGCAGCGCGGCGTTCAGCTCGACACTTTTCACGACGGGGATGGTTGCCTCGGTGAACAGCGCGTACTGGCTGACCTCGTCGTCGACCTGCAGGCCGAAGATGCCGACCAGGTCGCCGTTCAGCACATTGTCCGAGCTCTTCATCTTGTAGGCATTGCTGCGGATGTCCGCGCCGAACGCCACGTTGACCGGGCCGGCCGGCAGCTGCAGCAGTTCGCCGGAGATCGTGGCATCGATGAATTTCACCACGGCTTCGCCGTCCGTCGTGCGCACCGGGAACATCGCTTCCAGCAGGGCCGGATCGTTCTGCTGGCCGAATTTATAGGTGCCGTTGACGATCGCACTGGTGTAGTCGGTGGCGCTGACGGCGCGGGTGGCCTTGGTGGCGGTGGACTTCATCCAGCCGGCCGCCGATTTCCAGTCCCATGTGCCCCATGTGCCGTTCAGGGCCAGCATCACGCGCGACTGCTCGGATTCGGTGCGGTTGAAGTTGAAGCCGTCCCCCGTGTCCATCATGCGGGCGCGGTATTCGACCGGCACGGTGTAGGGATTGCTGGCATGGCCGACCGGCAGCTTCGGATACGAGAACGGGCCGACCATCGCGCCGCCGTACACGTCGTACCAGATGCTCGACGAGCTGGTCGCGCTGCCGTTGCTGACGCTGAACGGTGCGACGATGTAGTCGCTGGTGGCGCCGGCGTTGGTGATTTCCAGGTTCGCCTCGATGTCCTTGCCGATGCGGAAATGGGTGCTGCTGGCGATGGCGTGCCGCTTGTTGTCCGTCGTCAGGCCGCTGTACTGGAGGGCGTCCCATTTGCACAGCTTGTCGCTGGCGTCGATATCGCCGGCCGGGCAGCCCGGCGCGGCCACGATGTTCGTGCTGCTCAGGTAGTAGTTGCCGGTGGGCGAATAGGAGCTCTTCGCATCCCACGTGGAGCGGCCCGGCGTCTGGCGGTGCCAGTCGGGATAATGGTCGCGCAGGTCGCCGACGCTGTAGCCGTCGCGCTTGTAGCCTTCCACGGTCAGGTAGGTGTTGAAGCCATCCCGGTCGATGTCGCCATAGCCGATGATGCCCGACACGTTACGGTTGCGCATGTCGCTGAAGTGCTGCGCTTCCTGGTAGTGCGCCTTGATCCGCGCGCCTTCGAAGTTGTTGCGCAGGATGATGTTGACGACACCGGCGATCGCATCGGAGCCGTAGATGGCGGAGGCGCCGTCCTTGAGGATTTCGATGCGTTCGATCGCGTCGCTGGCGATCGCGTCGAGGTTGGTGAAGTTCTGCTGGGCGCCGTCGGCCAGGCCATACGGCGCGATGCGGCGGCCGTTGACGAGCACCAGCGTGGACACCTTGCCCAGGCCGCGCATGCTGACGCCGGAAGCGCCGGTGGCAAAGCTGCCCGAGCTGCTGCTGGCCGAGCTCAGGTCGGTGCTGATTGCCGCGGTGGACGTCAGGATGCCCAGCGCGGTGGTTTCGCCGAGACGCTCGATGTCGTCGCGGTTCAGGATCTGCACGGAACCGGCGGCTTCGCCCTCCGTGCGCTTGATGCTGGAGCCGGTGACTTCGACACGCTGGATTTTTTCGGTCGGTTCCGCGCCCTGCTGCGCGGCAGCGAGGGCAGGAAAGGCGAGGGTCAGCGCGACGGCGATGGCGTTGCGGTGCAGGGTGCTCTTAGGCTTCAAAACTACTCCCAAATGGTTTGAATTGCAGGCTATGTATGAGAACAAGCGTCTTCTTGGCACCAGCCCCCTCTTGAGCGGCGAGCCTGACGTCTGCTGACAATTTCGCACAACATTGCCGCAACGCAAAGTATCGGTTTCGTGTTTATAAATAAGGATTTTTCATGAAGGCGCTGACTGTGGCACGGTTGCCACGGTTTGTTGGAGACCTCAAAAGACATGAGCCCCGCAGGAAAGCTGTGTCATCCAAGGTTGTGGAAAGCCTCGCCGGCACGCAGCGGGCGCAGGCATTTCAACAATCCCGGGTGATACAGCCCGCAGGAAGGCTGTGTCATCCAGGGTTGTGGAAAGCCTCGCCGGCACGCAGCGGGCGCAGGCATTTCAACAATCCCGGGTGATACAGCCGAAAAAAAAGCAACCGCAGGCGGTTGCTTTTTCAATGTGCCGGCGGCAAGGCCGCCTGGCGCATCAGGTTTATTGCAGCTTGATTTCGACGTCCACGCCAGCTGGCAGGTCCAGCTTCATCAGCGCGTCGACGGTCTTGTCGGTTGGGTCCACGATGTCCATCAGACGCTGGTGCGTACGGATTTCGAACTGGTCGCGCGACGTCTTGTTGACGTGCGGGGAACGCAGCACGTCGTAACGCTGGATGCGGGTCGGCAGAGGAACCGGACCTTTGACCACGGCGCCGGTGCGCTTGGCGGTGTCAACGATTTCCAGTGCGGACTGGTCGATCAGTTTGTAGTCGAAAGCCTTCAGGCGGATGCGGATTTTTTGATTCGGTGCGGACATGATGATTCCTCAAAAGAGCGAACTGGCAACTTTGTAGCGCCAGCAATTTTAAAAAGAACGAGACTGCAGGCAGGGCCGAGATGGTAGCACACCATCCCGGCCCTGTTTCATCCGGCTAAAGAATTAGGCCAGGATTTTTGCAACAACGCCGGCGCCGACGGTACGGCCGCCTTCGCGGATTGCAAAGCGCAGGCCTTCTTCCATGGCGATCGG
>DKJA01000003.1:16864-37176 GCA_002454505.1 Oxalobacteraceae bacterium UBA6704 | reverse complement strand
CGTGCTGAATGCCGACTCGCCGAAGCTGTAGATCGCGCTCGCCACGACGCCGTTGACGCTGTTCGAGCGGTACTTGATGGAGTTGTCCGAGCGCTTGTTGCCGCTGCCGGTGCCGATCAGGTTGGTGGCCGTGCCGGCCATGCCGCCGCGGAACGGGTCGGCCACTTCGGCCAGCGTTTCGTAGGCGATATCGTAATGGCGGCCGACGGTCACTTCGCCCCAGCGGTTGCCCAGGCCCACGTAGGCCTGGCTGCCGAACAGGCGGCCGTCCTGGTCGGACTGGCCGGTATCGTTGCGCACGCCCGCTTCCAGCGTGAAGACGGCAACCGTGTCGTCGCCAAGGCTTTCGCGGCCCTTGATGCCGACGACGGAGCCGGTGGATACGCCCGGCGACAGCTTGGTGCCCGGGCAGCCGCCGGTGCAATCGTGTTCGGATACGGCGCCGGCATCCAGCACGCCGTAGATCTGGACTGCGGAGGATTCTTGCGCAAGGGCGGCCACAGGGCAAAGGCACGCGAGCGCCAACAAGTGGGTCTTCATAAGACGTCTCTAGGTCAAGTCAAAGTACAACCGATTGGCTCGGTCCCGCCACCTTGCATGCTTTGCCTAAAGCTTGACAGTAGGTTAACCCCGCGCTGCGCCCCGTTCTGTGCGGCGACTCACAAAACCACCATCATGCGTAGAGATATACCCCATCGCGGCGGGGGCGTATAGTGCTGTTACAGATGCGCTGTCTTTTTTTACGAAAGGCAATCCCATGCACCATGCCACGCCCCGGGCGCTGTACACTGACCTGCTGCGCTCCCCCCTTGCCGCCGTCGATCTGGTGCGCGACGGCGACTGCATCATCGTTCCCTCCGGCGCCGGCGAACCGCCCGCGCTGCTGACGGCGCTGTCCGAGCGGCGCCGCGAATTCGCCGACGTGAAGGTGGCGCAGATCCTCGCGCTGCGCAAATACGGCTACTTCGATTGCGACACCACGCGCCACGTGCGCCACCTGGCGCTGTTCTTCGGCGGCGCCTCGCGCGCGGCCGGCCAGGCGGGATGGGCCGATTTCGTGCCGGCCTACTTCTCCGAAATCCCGCAGCTGATCGAGCGGGGGCTGGTGGCGGCGGACGTGGTATTCGCGCTGGCCTCCCCCATGGACGAGCACGGCTACTTCGCACTGAGCCTGGGCGCCGACTACACGATGGCGGCCGTGCAGAAGGCGCGCGCCGTGGTGCTCGAAGTGAACCCCAATGTGCCGTTCGCGTGCGGGCAATGCCACGTGCACGTGTCGCAGGTGGCGGGCATCGTCGAAAGCAGCGACCCCGTGTTCGAGGTGGGCCTGCCGCAGATCGGCGCGGTGCAGCAGGCGATCGCCGGCTACGTGGCGGAGATGATCGACGACGGCTCGACGCTGCAGATCGGCTACGGCGGCATCCCCGATGCGGTGGTGATGCAGCTGACGGACAAGCAGGACCTGGGCATCCACACCGAAATGATTGGCGACGGCATCCTGAAGCTGGTCCAGGCCGGCGTGGTGACCAACCGCCGCAAGACCTTCATGCCGGGCCGGATGGTGGCTACCTTCGCGCTGGGTTCGCAGGCGCTGTACCGGTTCATGCACCACAACCCCATGCTGGAGATGCATCCGGTCAGCTTCACCAACGATCCGTACATCGCCGGCCAGAACGACAACCTGGTGGCCATCAACGCCAGCCTGCAGGTGGATCTGCTGGGCCAGTGCGGCTCCGAGAGCATCGCCCACCTGCCCTATTCCGGCACCGGCGGCCAGGTCGATTTCGTCCGCGCCGCCAACCGCTCGCGGGGCGGCAAGGCGATCATCGTGCTGCCGTCCACCGCCAAGGATGGCACCATCTCGCGCATCGTGCCGACGCTCACGCCGGGCACCCACGTCACCACCGGCAAGAATGACATCAACTACATCGTCACCGAATACGGCGTGGCGCAGTTGCGCGGCAAGTCGTCGCGGCAGCGGGCCGAGGCGCTGATCGGCATCGCCCATCCGGACTTCCGGCAGGAGCTCAGGCAGGCGGCGGCGAAGATACTGTTGTGCTGACGACGCATCGCTGCAACGGCGGCGCCATCTGAGCGCCGCCGCACCGTCCAGGACATTGCCGAGCAGGTACACTACGGTCTTTCGTTTCGAAGTACCGCATGCTCGACATTCTCGACAACATTACTGAACACACAAGCGGCGTCGCGGCAATGGTCGCCCTCGTCGACCAGCTGCGGCCCCGCCGGCCCGGCAACCACATCCGCGCCACGGCCAACGTCCGCACGCTGACCCAGCTGCTGCGGGGCAATCCCGAACACGCGCGCCAGTTGCGCGCCTACGTGCTGCGGCTGCTGCGCCAGCGCCGCCACGCCAGTCTCTACAGCGAAGTGGGCGTGCTGTCCAACGACGGCTTCTTCACCGAACTGAAACGCCGCATCGCCTACCGCATCCTGCCGCCCGCGCTGGGCGACGAATACCTGGCCGACCTGCTCGACCAGGTGCTGTACCGCCAGACCGATCACCAGTGGATCAGCGCCGTGCCGGCATCCGACTGGCTGGACCTGCTCGACACGATCTTCACCCGCCGCGACAGCACCATCATGCTGCCCGGCATGCTCGAAGCGATCCGCACGCTGTCCTACCGCGTGGCCGCGATCGGGCTGGAACCGAAGCTGACCAATTTCCACACCGAGATGGAAGAGTTCGAGTCGCCGTTCGTCGTGCAGAACCGCGAAGTCGTGCAGTACCTGGACGGCTATGACCGCCTGCTGGCGGGCGAGCACATCGCGCCGGCCGATGCCAAGCACCTGCTGGTGATGCTGGACCAGTGCGATGCCGTGGTGGCCAAGATCCGCAAGAAAGCCCTCGTGCAGGGCACGACGATCGCCCTGACCTATCTGCTGGTGACGCTGACGCAAAGCATCGACCGGCTACGCAAGCTGCTGTTCCTGGTGGACGTGTCCGGCGAGTTGCAGACAGCGCCATCGGTCGACGTGGATGCCGTTGCCGCGCTGGCCACCAGCCAGCCGCTGACGGCCCAGCAGATGCTGCGCCACGGTGCCGGCGCCGCTCTCGCGCTGGAACTGATCGAGGCGCACAACCACAAGTACACGGTGCACGACCTGCTGTCCGACAACATCCACCTGCTGGCGCGGAACGTGACGGAAAACGCCAGCCGCACGGGCGAGCACTACATTGCCGACAACCGGCGCCAGATGGCCGGCATGTTCCTGTCGTCGGCCGGCGCCGGCGTCGTCGTCGGCTTCATGGCACTGTGCAAGATCCTGTTCGGTAACCTGCGCGCGGCGCCGCTCGTCGAGGCCTTCCTGTTCTCGATGAATTACTCGCTGGGCTTCATGTTCATCCACCTGCTGCATTTCACGGTGGCAACGAAGCAGCCGGCGATGACGGCGTCGCGCATCGCCGCCCACCTGCAGAGCAAGGACGGGCGGCACATGGACCTGGATGCGCTGGCCGAGCTGATCAACAAGGTGTTCCGCACCCAGGTCACGGCCGTGCTGGGCAATATCGCCACGGCGCTGCCGACGGCCTATGCGATCGCGTGGGGCTGGCTGCAGGTGACCGGCCACCACCTCGTCACGCCCGGCAAGGCGATGCACCTGCTGAGCGACATCGATCCGATCCACACGCCCGCGCTGCTGTATGCGGCGGTGGCCGGCGTCTGCCTGTTCCTGGCCGGCCTGATCTCGGGTTACTACGACAACCAGGCGCTGTACAGCCGCTGGGGCCGCCGTATCTCGCAGCTGCGCGGGCTGGCCGCCATGCTGGGCCAGGAGCGCACCGACCGCCTGGGCCGCTACCTGGAGAACAACCTGGGCGGCCTGATGGGGAATTTCTACTTCGGCATCATGCTGGGCACCATCGGCACGCTGGGGCAACTGATCGGCATTCCCGTCGACATCCGCCACGTGACGTTCTCGGCCGCCAATTTCGCGACAGCTCTTGTCGCGTTGGATCACAATGTAAGCTGGCAACTGGCATTGACCTCCGTTATCGGCTTCCTCGCTATCGGCACGGTCAACCTGCTGGTCAGTTTCGGCCTTGCGCTGTGGGTGGCTTTGCGGGCGCGGCGGATCCCGTTCGAACACGGTTTCCTGCTGATCCGGGCACTGCTGCGCCGGCTGCGCAAAGCGCCGGTCGATTTCTTTATCGGAACAAAAGAAAGCAAATGAACGCGCACTCATTGAAACGCTGGAATCCACGCCCCTGGCTGGCCATCACGCTGGCCGGCTGGTGCCTCGTGGCGTGCGCATCGCTGCCGGCCGTCGACGTGCAGAAGGCCAAGGCGGATGCCTCGGCCACGCCGGTGGTCAAGTCCGCCAACGGCAGCGAGTTGTCGCCCGCGCGCACCAGGGCGCTGCTGCAGAAACGGTGGTCGAAGCCGACACTGGACCTGAAGGCCCAGGCGGCGCTGGAAGAAGCGGCCACCGGCGTGCCGCTGATCGCCGGCAACCAGGTGAAACTGCTGTTCGACGGCCCGCAGACGATGGCCGAGATGCTCAAGGCCATCGGCGCGGCAAAGAACAACATCAACTTCGAAACATATATCTTCGACCAGGACGAGCTGGGCAACAAGTTCGCCGACCTGCTGATCGAGAAGCAGCGCGCCGGCGTGACCGTCAACATCATTTACGACAGCGTCGGCACGCTGATGGTGAAGCAGGAGTTCTTCGACCGCATGCGCGCGGCCGGCATCAAGCTCGTCGCATTCAATCCCGTCAACCCGGCGAAGGTGCGGGGCAACGGCTGGAAGGTCAATAACCGCGACCACCGCAAGATGCTCGTCGTCGACGGCAAGATCGGCTTTGCCGGCGGCATCAACATCAGCGACACCTATTCGAAGAGTTCGCCGTTCCGCTCGAAGACGCGCGCCAAGGACAAGGACGACGTGGGCTGGCGCGACACCCACGTGCGCATCGAAGGCCCCGCCGTGCACGCCATGCAGTGGCTGTTCCTGCAGCACTGGGCCGGCCAGGACGTGGACGACCTGCGCGAAGCGGATTACTTCCCCAATCCCATCATTGCCGGTGACAAGGTCGTGCGTATCCTGGGCAGCGAACCCGGCGGCCAGTACGAAATCTACAAAGCGATGCTGCTGGCGATCCAGGAAGCAAAGAAATCGATCCACATTACCTGCGCCTACTTCGTGCCGGACGACCAGACGCTGCAGGCGCTGATCGATGCGGCGAAGCGGGGCGTCGAGGTGCGGCTGGTGCTGCCGAGCGTGTCGGACAGCGGCCTCGTCTTCCACGCCGGCCGCGCCACGTACGAGCCGCTGCTGGCGGCGGGCGTCAAGATCCACGAGCTGAAGCTGTCCGTGCTGCACGCGAAGACGATGGTGGTCGACGGCGTGTGGTCGACCGTGGGCTCGGCCAATATGGACCGCCGCAGCTTCATGCACAACTCGGAAGTCAACGTGATCGTGCTGGGCGACGCGTTCGGCAACCAGATGGAAAACGCCTTCCGCGAAGACCTGCGCAACTCCACCGAAATGACGCTGCAGGGCTGGCGCGACCGGCCGCTGACGCTGCGGATGAAGGAGTGGGTGTCGCGGTTCTGGGATTACTGGCTGTAGCGCAAGAAACCAAAGCGATAAACCGGTGACAGGCTCCATTTAAGAGGAAATTATTTCCTCAAAAATGGTGCCTGTCACCGGTTTTTTTTGTTACGGCGGCGTTACCGTTTCGTCGGTGGTGATCGCTTCATCCATGTCCGGCGTTGTGCCCAGCGGCTGCCAGGAGTCGCCGTCGCGGCGGAACACTTCGATGCTGGCGATCTTGAAGGCGCTACTTGCGTCTTCCCAGCTGTAGCGCTCCACCTGGATCTCGTCGCCGTCGATGCGGATCACGTTGAACGAATTCGTTTCGCCCCTGCCCCGCGTGGATGTGGCCGTGCCGGCCTGCACCACCAGCGCCGCATAGCCGGCGATCTTGTAGCGCTGCGCGCTGTTGCCGGAATGGCTGGCGTGCAGGTGGCCGGCCAGCAGCAGGTCCACGCCGCAGCGGGAGAACGCTTCCATCGCCATCGGCGCGCGATCGACGAGATCCCGCTCGTTGAAACTCTCCGGCAAGTCGAACGGGTGGTGCGTGACGACGATGCGCGTCAGGTTCGCATCCACCTTCGCCATCCGTTCGCCCAGCCGCTCGATCTGTTCGCGGTTGACGCGGCCATCCTTGATCGTCAGCGAGCGGGCCGTGTTCAGGCCCATCACGGCGATCTCGTCATCCACATATTCCGGTGCCAGGTTCGGCGTGATGTAGCGGCGGTATTTGGTCAGCGGGGTCAGGAAGCGGGCCGCCACGTTGTACAGCGGGATGTCGTGGTTGCCGGGCACGACGATCTGCGGGCCCGGCAGCGTGTCCAGCCAGGCCCGCGCGGCCTTGAATTCGATGCTCTTGGCGCGCTGCGTCAGGTCGCCAGAAACGACGACGACGTGCGGCGCCACCGCCTCCACGGTGCGGCGCAGCGGCGCCAGCAGCCGGTCGTCGACGCGGCCGAAGTGGATGTCGGAAAGATGAACGATGGTACGCATTGAAAACTCCTGTTATTCCTGCGGGACGATCACCGTCAGCGCACCGGGGCGCGAACGGTACTGCAGCGGCGGTGCCATCAGCGTCACCTCGCCGTCGGTGGCGACGCGGATCAGCTTGCGGCGGGTATCGATCGTCATGGTATCGGCAAGCAGCACGTCGAAGTCGCGCGACTGGCCCAGCCGGCCGCGCAGCGCATGCCAGGCAAAGCGCGCCAGCCCCAACCGCGTGGGCCGCTGCGCCATGTACAGGCTGAGCCGGCCACCGTCCAGACGGCTGCGCTCGCCGATGGTCAGGCCCTGCATCGTGTATTCGTTGTTGCCGATGAAAACGAATGGCGTGCGCCGCGCATGTTCCTCGCCCAGCACGTCCAGGCGCAGGCTGAGGAAGGGAAAGCGGTGCAGCGCCGCCAGGCTGGCCCAGCAGAACGCCAGCCACTTGCCGCGGCCCAGCCGGCGCTGCTGCCGTTCGCGGTCGCGCACGACATCCGGATACAGGCCCAGGCTGGAATTGTTCAGGAAGATCCGGCCGTTGACCTCGCCCACGTCCACCGCTTGCGGGCGTCCTTGCGCGATGTTGGCGATGGCTTCGTCCAGCGGCAGCGGAATGTGCAGGTCCTTGGCGAAGTGGTTCAGCGTGCCCAGCGGCAGCACGCCGAAGCGCATGCCCGTCCCCACCAGCACCGAGGCGACGGCATTGATCGTGCCATCCCCGCCACCGGCGGCAACGATGTCCACCCCGGCCGCCAGCGCGGCACGGGCCGTCCCGATCATTTCCTCGCCGCTGTGCGCCAGCGTGACGTCGGCATCGAGCCCGACAGCGGCGAACTTGTCGCGCAGCGCAGCGGCCCAGTCGGCTTCGTAGCCGAGCCCGGCGGCCGCATTGACGATGACGGCAACGCGCGGCATCACTGGTCCCTCCGCGCGGCGCGCCGCCGCCGCAGCGAAGACACGGCCGTAATGCAGACCGCCAGCCAGGCGGCGCTTTCCGCCATCGCGGCCAGCACGTCCGACACGAAATGGGCACCGAGGTAGACGCGGCTGAACGCCACCAGCAGCACCATCGCGACGGCGCCGATCATCACCGCGATACGCGTCGTCCAGCGCGGCGACGTCATCACCAGGTAGCTGGCCAGCACGCCGTAGAACAGCGTGGCGCCGGCCGTGTGGCCGCTGGGGAAGCTGTAGGTGGCCAGCGTCAGCAGCGGCTCGTCGAAGGCGGGCCGCACGCGCTGGAATGTGTTCTTCAGCAGCACGTTCAGCACCATGCCGCCCGGCACCGCCAGCACCAGCGCCAGCAACCAGTACGGCGCGCGCTTGTGCCAGAACCACAGCCCCAGCAGGCAGGAGGCGACCGACATCGCCGGCACGCCGTGCAGGTTGGTAAAAGCAAACATGATCGACGTCAGCGGCTCGAACGCATGCTGGTTGAACCACAGCGAAATCTGCTCGTCGAGGCGGATGATGTCGTCGCCCTCGCCCACCGCCTCGGCGATCTCGGCAAACACCGCCACGGCGGCAACGAGCAGCGCCACGCCGGCCGTCAGGTGCAGGCCCAGCTCGCCGCCGGGCGTCAGCCGCGCCTCGAGGAAGCGCACCAGTTTGTTGTACGCAATGCGGCTCATCGCACCAGGCGGCGCGTTTGCGCCGATACAACGCTTATCAAGAAAAACTGTTTTTTCATACAGGCCTGTGTTTTTGTACAGTAGTTATGCTAGACTTCCATTCATCAGCAGTCGAAAACAAACCCTCAACATCGTCCTGGAAGGAATCAACATGGCAACCGTCACCACCGGCATCGGCTCCCGTCTCGCCTCTGGCATCGCATCCCGTTTTGGTCAGGAATACGCGCCCATGTCCTTCCTGCTGCGCTTCGGCAAACGCGAAATGCTCGTCTGCCGCGACTTCCGCAAGCGCTTCTACCCGGTCAATCCCGTCATCGAGTGCGATACGGGCGTGCAGCCCGGCCACATCGAAGTGTTGCTGTTCGGCCGCTGGCTGTTGATCTTGTCGAAAGCACACTGATTCTTCTGTGCAGTGTCGCACAGTGCGCATGGAGCGCACGACACTGCACCACCCGTCACGGCGGACGTGACCAGCGCGCAGGCAGTAACGGAACGGCAGCGGCCCCCTCTTCACCCGCTGCCGCAACGGGCCGCAGCGCGCGGCCGGCAGCGATGCCGGCGGTCACGTCCTGGCGTGAACCGCTTTATTGAAGTCGTGGAAAATGAACGGGGGACTGTCCCGGCGCTTTTCCGGGCCTGTCCCCGGGGTTGTTTTTGACGGGGATTCAGTAATGACTACCGCGACTTCATTGAGTTGATCTGAGCAATCAGACCAGCCATCCGGCCACCATCAAGCCGGCGAGCTGCCAGCCTTCTCCGCATCCTGCAGTTCACGCAACAACAGCAATGCCCGGCTGTCATGCAGCTCCAGCGCACGTTGCAACGTGGTCGCCGTGGTGCACGATTCATCGACAACCGCCATGAACGCCTTCTGCGTACGGTCCAGGATGCGGGAGCGGAAGCCGATGCTGCCGAACAGGCGGCCCACGTCCACGCACAGTTCGCGCAGCACGATCAGCGTGCGCTTCGTCGATTCGATATCGTTGCGCATGCCGCAATCGATGTCGATCAGTTCCATGCGGGCCTTGTCGTTCCGGGCCAGCTCTTCGATCGTTTCCAGCCAGCGCGCGATGCGCTGGGCGATGCGGGAGATGCGCGTCGTTTTACCTTCCATCATGATGCAGTAGTGCACGCACAGCAGCCAGACGGGCACCCGTGCAAGAAAGGTGGGCAGGCCGGCCTTGCGCAACCATTCTTCGGCACGCTTGAACTTGGTCAGCATGCCGCCGATGCTTGCCAACATGGGGTCCTGACGCATGGAGCTCTCCCGAAAATAAAAGGCAGTATAGGCAGCAGCCATTGCACCGGGCGCGGCAGGCAATTTGATCCACCTTAAACGGACGACGATTAAACTGGTTCCCACTCCAGGCGGGGGCAAGCGTGCCGGCGTCTGCCGGCCACAGCCGCTACACTCGTCCTTTGCAAGCGAATGGCGGAGAGGCAGATGGCAGCAGACGGACAGCACGGAATTGCCGAAGCAGGCGACACGAACGAGGCCGGCGCGGCGCAGGAAGCGGCGGCAAATCCCGCCGCGGCCAAGCCGGGCGATTCGAAAAAAGTCATCTATGCGGCGATCGGCGCCAACCTGGGCATCGCCGTCGCGAAATTCATCGTGGCCGGCGTGACGGGCAGTGCCGCGATGCTGGCCGAAGGCATTCACTCGGCCGTCGACACGGGCAACGAACTGCTGTTGCTGGTGGGCGAGCGCATGAGCGTCCGGCCACCGGACCGCCGGCATCCTTTCGGCTACGGCAAGTCGATGTATTTCTGGGCGCTGATCGTGGCGCTGTCGGTGTTCTCGCTGGGCGGTGGCCTGTCGATCTACCACGGCATCGAAGCGCTGCAGAACCCGCCGCCGCTGGAAGATCCGCTGTGGAATTACGTGGTGCTGGCCGTGGCGGCGCTGTTCGAGGGCTACAGCTGGAATGTGTCGCGCAAGGCGCTGCAGGTGGCCCGGCAACCAGGCGCCAGCCTGTGGCAGACGGTGCGGGCCAGCAAGGATGCCACCGTGTTTACGGTGTTCATCGAGGATTCGGCCGCGTTACTGGGCATCGCCGTGGCGGCGGCCGGCATCGCGCTGGGCCACTGGCTGGACAATCCGTATTTCGATCCGGCCGCGTCCGTGGTGATCGGGCTGTTGCTGGTGGGCGCCGCCGTCACGCTGGCGCGTGAAACGGGCGCGCTGCTGGTCGGCGAGAGCGTGAACAGCGAGCAACTGGCGCAGCTGCATGCGCTGTTTGCGCAGGAGCCGGCGCTCGAGAGCGTCGGCAAGCTGCGCACGATGCAGCTGGGGCCGGGCGACGTGCTGCTGACGGCCGCCGTGCAGTTCCGGCGCGAGCTGCGTATGAATGAAGTGGAACAGGCGATCGCCAGGCTGGAGAACGCCATCGCCGCCGCCCACCCGGACATCCGCCATCTTTACCTGGAGTCCGCGGTGCTGCGCTCGGCGATGCGCTGACGGCATCAGCGGTTGCCGTTGCCCTTGTCGCCCTTGCCCAGCGAGCCGGCCACGGCTTCGGCCAGCTTGTCGCCGTGCGGACCTTTCGCGGCCTCTTCCATGCTGCCCACCTGGCGCGCCCGGTCGGACTGCTGGTCGAGGCTGACTTCCTCGGCCACGTCGTAGCGGCCGTCCGTTTCGCCCTCGCGCGGCAGCAGGCCTTCCGACCGGTCGTGCGTGCCGCGCTGCAGGTTGCCGGGAATGGTCGAATGGGCGGCCGACTGCGAAGAAGACTGTGCGCCCTGCTGCCGGTTGCCCTTCTGTGCGTCGCTCTGCGCGCTCAGATGCTGGTCCTGCGCGCGCGTGTCCTGCACGCGCTGCGTCGTGTCATGCGCGCCGGGCGCCACGCCAAGGCCGGCGCCGCCGACACTGTCGTCGATGGCCTTGCCGGTCGACTTGCTGGCGCCCTGCGGCGGCGGGTCGTTGTAGTCGTTGCTGTGCGGGACCTGGTCGCCAACGATCTTCTGCACATCCTTGTCCGGTATCGCGTCCGGCAGTTGCGTGTGGATCGGCGGCTGGCCGGGGCGTTTGTCGTCGTTCTGCATGATGCCTCCCTGTGCTTTATGAAAAGTCATCTTAGCGCAGCCGGTGCTTTCACCGCACAGCATTGCCGTGCTTCAAAATGTGTGGGCGGCACGGGGCAAACGGGCGTACAGTGGCCGCATGAGTTTGATCGCCACCGCAACCCCGGCCATGGCCGCCTCGGCACAGGCGCTGCCCGACTGGCCTTACCTGGAGATGCTGACCCGCTTCGCGCTGGCGCTGGCGCTCGGCCTGCTGATCGGGCTGGAGCGCGAACGCCGCAAGAAGGAAGCAGGCCTGCGCACGTTCGGCTTCATCGCGCTGCTCGGCGCCGTCGCTGCATCGCTGGGCGATCCGTATGCGTACATCATCCTGGGCCTGGTCGGCCTGCTGACGGTATTCCTCAACATCCAGGACTTGCGCACGCACGCGGGCACCGAGCTGACGACATCGACCGCCATGCTCGTCACCTGCGTCGCCGGCATCCTGTGCGGCAAGGGCCACACGCTGACGCCGGCCGCGATCATGGTGGTCTCCACCGCCCTGCTGGCGTGGAAGGACATCCTGCAAGGCTTCTCGATCGGCCTGACCGAACGGGAGCTGCGCTCCGCGCTGCTGCTGGCGATTCTCGCCATCGTCATCTATCCGGCGCTGCCCACCGGCAGCATCGGGCCGCTGGGCCTGATCGAACCGCGCGCCGCGTGGGCGACCGTGATCCTGATTGCCGGCATCGGCTTCGTCAACTACGTGCTGTGGAAGGCGTTCGGCACGCGCGGCGTGGCGATTGCCGGCTTCCTCGGCGGGCTCGTCAACAGCAGCGTCACCGTCAACGAGCTGGCCTCGCGTGTCAGCCTGAATGCCACGGGCGCGGTGGCCAAGGCCGCCTATCGGGGCATCCTGCTGGCGACGGCCGCGATGGTGGCGCGCAATGCCGTGATCCTGGCACTGCTGGCACCGGCCGTGGCGATCGCCGGCACCGGTGCGTTTGTCGGCATGCTGGCGGCCAGCGCCGTGTTTGTCTTCGTGCCGCGCGGTGCCAGCGGCCAGGCCGCGCCACCTGCCGAGGAACCGGCGGACAACCAGATCGTGCTGCCGTTCTCGCTGTGGAGCGCGCTGAAGTACGGGCTGATCTTCCTGCTGCTGCACATCGTCGGCGTGCTGACGCAGAAGTACTTCGGCAATGTGGGCTTCTACGTAGTGAGCGCCATCGGCGGCATGGTGTCCAGCGCCAGCGCCGTGGCAGCCGCGGCCAGCCTGGCGGCCAATGGCCAGCTGGCGCTCGACGCGGCGGCCAACGGCGCCATCCTCGCGTCGCTGGCCAGCGTGGCGATCAACCTGCCGTTCGTGCTGCGCGTGCCGAACCGGCGCTTCGTGCTGTCGATCGCGCTGGCGATGGGCATCATCGCGGCGGTCGGCATCGCCGGCATGCTGCTCGGGGAACCGCTGGCGCAGATGGTGACAGAGTACTTCCCTGCCGCCATGCAGGCGCCGTTGCAGCCGCAGCCCTGACCGTTGCGCGGCCACAGAATATTATTCATTTGGCATGCCCTGCCGCAGGCTGGCTGCTAGCATAAAAGTTCCTGCCGCCTTTTGCGAGGTCGATCATGCCGAGAACTTTCCTGTGCGCCGCCCTGCTGGCCTGCGCCCTGCCCGCCACTGCCGAAACCTGGCAGTTCACCTACACCGGCTTTCACGATTCCGTGACCGGCACCTTCGCCGCCGACCGCCAGCTGGTCGGCTCGTTCACCGGCGCCGATGTCGACCGCGACGGCACGATTGCGCGCAGCGAGATCACATCGCTGATCCTGCAAGGCTACGACTATGTCGGCTGCGAGACCGACAGCAACGAGTACTGGCACTGCGGCGCGGAGGCCTTCTCGTACGGCCCCGGCGGTGCCTTGAGCTTCAGCGCCGGCCAGTACGGCAGCGACCCCGAGGGATGGGTCGGCGGCGGCCACTACTTCATTTCCGGCGACGGCGAGTACAGCTACAACTTCCGGCCCGAGTACTGGGACGAATGGTCCTACCGGTGGACCGAGGAGACCAGGTTCGCCATTTCCCCGGCACCGGAACCGGCCACCTGGGCGATGCTGGGCGCGGGCCTTGCATTGGTGATGCTGGCAAGACGCCGGCAAGCCGTGCAACAATTGCTGTCTCATCCGCAATTGCTTGCGCCACCATCCGGAGATTGAATGAACAACGATGAACTGTTCCACTCGCTGCACGAAGGCCTGCTGCTGCTGGCCAACTGCTGGGACGGCGGCAGCGCCCGCCTGGCACAGGCTGCCGGCGCCACCGCGCTGGCCACCAGCAGCGCTGCCGTCGCCTGGTCGCACGGCTACGCCGACGGCGGCCACCTGCCGACCGGACTGCTGCTGGCCACGGCCCGCGGCATCGCGCGCGTCAGCAGCCTGCCGCTGAGCGTCGATATCGAGGACGGCTACAGCAGCGAACCCGTCGAGGTGGCCGCGCTGGTGCGCGAACTGCTCGCCGCGGGCGTGGTGGGCATCAATATCGAGGACGGCAACGGCACGCCGGAACTGCTGGCCCGCAAGATCGCCGCCGTGCGCGCCGCGGCGGATGCGGCCGGCGTGCGGCTGTACATCAATATCCGCACGGACGTCTACCTGCGCAACCTGGCCGCGCCCCCCGCACGCGCCGCCGAGGCCATCCGCCGCGGCGAGATCTACCGCAATGCCGGCGCCAGCGGCCTGTTCGTGCCGGGCGTCTCCGACGAGGCGGACATCGCGGCCATTGTCGCGGCCACCGCCATGCCGCTGAATGTGATGGCGGTGCCGAACCTGCCTTCGCTGGAGCGGCTGCGGGCGCTGGGCGTGCACAGGCTCAGTGCCGGGTCGGCGATCAGCGAAGCATCGTGGGGCCTGGTGCGCGACGCCACCGGGCTGTTCCTGGCCGAGGGCCGCGTGGCTGCCGTATCGCCCGGATATGGCACCATCAATGCGCTGATGGCGGTAAAGGGCTGACCGGCGCGCCGGCACCACGGTTACGCCACGGTCCAGCAAAAGCCGATAATCTGGTTGCCTTCGCTCAGGAGATGCATGCATGAAGGAAAAACGACGCTCCCGCCCCAACCGCATCCTGGCCGGCGCCATCGACGCGACACTGGCGCTGATGCCAAAGAACATCAGCCGCTACCAGGCGGCGCTGGTGATGAAGCGGGAAGGCGCGCCGCAGGAGGTGATCGGGCGGGTGCTGAACGAACCGGAGAAACGGCGCGGGCCGTACCGGCGGAAAGGGTGATGGTGCCCTCCCCGCCGGCCTGCACGCGGGGCCCGGATTACGACGCCGGCGCGGCAGAGGTCTTGCGGAACACGCTGACGATAATGTCGCTGGGGAAAACGCGCAGCAGCGGGATGGCGCACAGCACCGCACTGTATTGCAGGTAGAGCGACGGTCCGGAGATGTTGCCGGCGTAGCGGATCCGCTCGAGCAGACCGTTGGCGCGCAGCGACGGCAATTCGCCACTGTGGACGCAGGCGAAGCCGTGGCGTGCCACCAGGCGGTCGAGATTGTCCGGGTCGAAATAATGCACGTGGGGCGATGGCAGGCCTTTCTGCCACAGGCGGTCGAACGGCCCGTTCCAGCCGACGCGGGCGAACAGCTTGGCCAGCCGGTAGAAGAAGCCTGCGCTGCTGGGCAGGTTGAGGATCAGGATGCCGTCCTCACTGAGGCGCTCGTGGCAGGCATCGAGGGCCGCGCGGATGTCCGGGATGTGTTCGATGACGTCGTTGAAGACGATGACATCGAAGGTTTCGCCATCCTGCAGCACGTCGGGAAAGAAGCCGGCCCGGACCGGCAGGCCGCGCGCCGCAGTCCGCCCGCCGACGACGACATCGGGCTCGATGCCCAGCACGTCGAAATCGCCGCGCGCCGCTTCCAGGAACCAACCGTGGGCGCAACCCACGTCGAGCAGGCGCTTCGCCCCGGGCCGGACGTAGCGCCGCGCAATGCCGACGATGTCGCGGAAATTCTCCTGCCGCAGCGCCTTCAGCCCCAGTTCGCGCTCATCTTCGTCGATCAGAGAGCCGGCGGACTGCTCGTTGATCACCACCTGCAGTGCCGCACTCTCGTAACCGCATTTCCGACAGGACGCGTGCCACGCCGTCAGGCCGCTCGCTTGTGGGACTCCGCAGACGATACAACTCATCCAGCCTCCATCAGTTGTCATAGATGCATTGAAATGGTGACCGATAGTAGCATGGAACCAGCCGCTGAAATCCCTCCAAATCTCACACGCGATGTGACTGTCAGGCCTGAGATGCGCCGCCGTCGGCGAACAGTTCCACACCATGGATATAGCTCGACGCATCGCTGGCCAGGAATACCGCGGCAGATGCGATTTCCTCCGGTTCGCCGATGCGCCCCAGCGGGCTCCTGCCTGTCAGGAAGGCGAGCCCCTCCTCGGCATGTGCGCCGAACGCCTCCCGCAACGACGCCGTATTGGTGGGACCGGGGCTCAGTATGTTGATGCGGATGCCGGTTCCCTTCAGCTCGGTGACCCAGCTGCGCACCATATTGCGCACGGCGGCCTTGGTGGCGCCGTAGATGCTCATCGTCGGGCCGGGATCCATCGATGCGGTGGAACCGATGATCACCACGCTCGCGCCGGCGCCCAGCAGGGGCAACGCGCCCTGCACGGTCAGCACGACACCTTTGACATTGGTCGCGAACTGCTGGTCCATGTGGGCCTCGACGATTTGCCCCAGCGGCGCATGCACGCCGCCACCGGCATTGGCAACCAGTACGTCGATCCGGCCAAAGCGCTGTTGCACTTCCGCATACAGCGCCGCGAGGCTCGCCGCCCGGCTGACATCGGCGGCTATGCCCACGGCGGAGCCGCCCAGCGCGGCGACCGCCTGGTCGAGTGCATCCTGGCGCCTGCCCGTCACGATCACGGTGGCCCCTTCGGCGGCCAGGCGGCGGGCGATTGCAAATCCGATGCCGCTGCTGCCACCGGTGACGATGGCGATTTTTCGATCGAGATTGAGATTCACGCGTTATCCTTCCGTTGTTTGTAGTGACCGCTATAGTACACGACTTTAGTGATCACTATAGATGGCGTATAATCCGGCGATGAACAATGCAAAGGGGGACAACATGGACCAGGACGCGAAATCGGCGGCAGATGGGCAAGCGACGGCCAGGCGGGCGCAGCGGCGTCCGTTCGACCGCGAGGCCGGCGTCGCCATAGCGCAGGCACTGTTTCATGAGCATGGTTACGACGGCGTCGGCATCGCCGACCTGACGCGCGCGCTCGACATCAATCCGCCCAGCCTGTACGCCGCGTACGGCAGCAAGGCCGGCCTGTTCGGGCGTTGCCTGGCCATGTATGTGGAAGAAGGCAACCTGCCGGCGGACCGGATCCTGCAGCCGGGCCGGCCGCTGGGCGAAGCAATCAGCGAACTCTTCGTACGGGCAACCGAGACCTACACGAGGTCCCGCACCAAACGGGGCTGCATGGTCAGCGAGGGGATGCGGGCGCACGACCGGGAGGCCGGCCTGCTGGCCAAGGCCCACGGCGACGCGGCGGCGGCGCTCATCGAGCGCTTCATCGCCCACGACGAACCGGCGCGCGCGCGGGCGCTTGCGGACTACGTCGTCATCACGCTGCGGGGACTGTCCGCGGCAGCGCGGGTCGGCTTCTCGCGTCCGCGCCTGCGTGGCGCAGCAGAGCTGGCAGGACAGGCATTCGAAGCACTTCTTGACCATCGGAGAGGACAACCATGAGCATCATCGACCACTTTGAATTTGCCGTCGCCGACGCGGAAATCTCGCGCCGGTTCTACGAACAGGCACTGGCCCCGCTCGGCTTCGAGCTGATCGTCAGCGTCGGCCCCGCGCGGACCCGCAGCGGCGGGACCAGGCACGGCCTGGGGACGAACGGCTATCCCTGCCTGTGGGTACACGACAACGACGCACCGGGAAAGGGAACGCACATCGCCTTCGCGGCCGCTGATCGTGCACTGGTGGATGCGTTTTACCGGGCGGCGCTGGATGCCGGCGGCGTGGACAATGGACCGCCGGGTGTCAGGCGGCACTACCATCCGAATTACTATGCCGCTTATGTGCTGGATCCGGATGGAGTCAATGTGGAGGTGGTCTGTCAGGCGGGGTGACGCCGGGGCCAGGAGCCGCGTGATCGGGAGGTGATCGAACCAGGTGCGGTTGCCAGCCAGCTTTGCTCGATGAAAAATTACGTGGCATCGATCACTCCGCTAACGTAGCCATCTGCGTAATGCTCGCGCGCGATGATGTCGGAGGAAGGATCGACCCACTGGCTGGCAGGCGTCCCGTGATTACGAACGGCAAACGAGAGCCACACTTCCTGCACAAAGTGCCGCCGGCCCTGCTCACCGAAAATGCCTTCGCCTGCAATAGGGGCCGCGAAGGCAACTGCTGAGATAATGCCGTTGCGAAACGCTTCTTCCACACTTGAAGGTGGTGCATATCTGGCAAGGCCATTGCGCGACCCACGCAAAAACTGGACTCTGCCTGGCCAATGACATCGTCAACTGCGACAGCGGCGAGCACCTGCATTCGGTGCCGGGCAACCTGCTGCCCAGCACCCAGAAGCGCACGTTGGCAGGAGGAAGACTTATCGCCGCGACCGAAATTACTTGAACACCATATGCTTAAAATCGACGTCCCCTCGCTGATCATTGCCATGACATTCAACCTGTCGATCATGGCCTTGGCGCTGCCGTACTTCATGGGACGGGTGAATCGTGCCGCGCGGTATGCGCAAGTCGGGATCGTACTGCAAACGGCGGGCTGGATCTCCCTGCTGCTCTCGAGCACGTGCGAACGTGGCGGCTGGGCCGACCACCTGCTGTCGACGGTCGCGATGGGCTGTGTCTCCAGCGGCATGGTGTTCAACGCCATCGCCTTTGAACTGTGGTGCGGCCGCAAGCCAGCCGCACGCACGCCGGCAGTGATTGCCTTATTGATGACCGTCGGGTACGGCATCGGTTTTTCCAGCTATCCGTTCCGGGTTGGCTGGGCCAACGGCCTGCTGGCATTGCAGATCGCCACCGTCGTGTTCACCTTGTGTCGGACGCCGCAGGTGCCGGTGGGACGGTGGCGCTGGCTGCTGGTGATATCGCTTTCGATCCAGATGGTGGTGCTGGCCTGGCGCGCCGTGCTGGGTGCGTTCTATACCGCCGAGTTTCCGAATTTCTTTTCGCCGAACCTGGTCAATCAAGTGTTTGCGTTGTCGTCCAACGCGATGATGGTGCTATCGGTGGTGGCCATTCTGCTGGCGCACCGCGACGAGGCCGCCCGGGAACTGGAACGGCTGGCAACGCTGGACGGCCTGACCGGCGCCCTGAACCGGCGCGCCTGGCTGCAACAGTCCTGCATCGACCTGGCCAGCAGCATGCGCTACCGGCACCCGGTGGGCCTGCTGATGCTCGATCTCGATTTCTTCAAGCAAATCAACGATACGCGCGGCCACGCCGCTGGCGATCACGCGCTGCAGTTTTTCGTGACAGGCCTGCGTGCCGTCAGCCGTGTCGGCGACACATTCTGCCGTTACGGCGGCGAGGAATTCTGCGTGCTGCTCAACTGCGCCGACCTCGACTCGGTGATGGCTTACGACGACCGCCTGCGCCAGTGGCTTGCGCAGCACTCGGCCAGGGAGCTGGGCTTTGGGCTGTCTTACAGTGCTGGGATTGCCATGTGCGTGCACGATACCGACACTGTGAGTACCATGTTGCAGCGGGCCGATGTCGCTCTCTACAAGGCCAAGTCGCAGGGGCGGGGTTGTGCGGTTGCTGGGTAGGTGACGGTCGAATACGTTTTCAAGTCTCCGATCTTTTCCAGACCTGTCATCGACCTACATCCAAATCGCTTCTGCACGACAGTCGCGCTCCGATCTCGCGCCGGGCGGCAGGCCTCAGTGTGCAGACGTCTGTGCCGCAGCTCACTGGCATGCAATCTCGATCCGCCGTGGAGTGTTGGGAACTTCTTTGAAATGCGTAATCGTGCACTGCCGGAATGTACTGTCGAGCCGTCGCCACACCGACAACTCCCCGGCTTCACCGTATCGACAATCGAGCCATACGCCGCCTGCCAGATCAGTGCCGTCGAACGTGAAGCGCGTGATCGAATCGACCTTGGCCTTCCGCTTCAACGGCTCGCCACGCAGCCGGGTGAAACTGCCGGGCGGCCCTCCCGACATTCCCGCCGTGTAGAGCTGCAGCGGAAACGGCACAAAGGGGGTCCAGCCCGGCTCTGCCTTGATGGCAATGGCACTGGAAGCTATCTCCAGCGGGCAGCTGACTTCAGCCGCCATTACGCTGTACGCCGCAGCGGAAGCGAATATTCCCAGGGCCCATGCTATTTGACTTGCAGGACGGTTCATTCGATCACCGAGAAGGCAAAGGCGTTGTCGGACGCTCTATCATAGGTGCCGTCGTCCCATATTTCCCTGAGCAGCAATTTGCGGCGCTCGATCTTGACCTTCTTGTTACCGTCGTTCCATTGATCGACGACGTAGACGCCTGTGCTGTCCTGACCAAGGTAAAAGGCCGCATGGTTGCCCTTGGGCCGCCCAGGCCAGCGCCCCTTTTCAAAAGTCGCGATCGCCGTGCCCACGGCCAGTCCTTTGTTCCCCCAAACGTCGGCACCTTGGCGCCACTGGCGTGCTGGCGGCGCATTGGTGTAGTGGCGGATCAAGGCGACACATTCACCGTCGCCGACTTTCTGAGACTTATGCAAGCCGCCAGCGGCTACGTACACGTAAGGCATGCTGCCCCCCGTCAGAAAGATGTCGAAGAGCAGATATTGCCGCTGGGCAGTAGGCGGCACTTTGAGGGCGGGCAAATTTCTCGACCTTATCAGCCCCTTATCTTGGACTCCAGCTTGTACAAACGTATGTGATGCTCTCCCTGCGCTACCGCTCTGAGCCGGTTGTGGAAACTCGTGTCAGGCATGGCAAGCTGTGGCATTGTGGATGTTTGATTTGGCGAGCTCAGATAGCGTAAGGGAGGATGTTTCAACAGCATGGCGGCGTTTCTCGTGGGTGTAGAGAGAGGAGCGCGTCGGACTACGAGCGCGCGCCCTCGGCGCGCGGCGCCGTTGAGAAGCGGTTTCCCG
>DKJA01000003.1:1091-16673 GCA_002454505.1 Oxalobacteraceae bacterium UBA6704 | reverse complement strand
CGGGAAACCGCTTCTCAACGACAGATGGGCGATTCGGAGAGGGCTGCGCTAGCAGGCGCAGCCCTTCGAATCTCACGCGGGGAGCGCGCAGGCGCTCCCCTCGCTTCCGCCCGGAAATAAAAAACGCCAGCCTGAACGCGATCAAGATCGCGCTCGGTGCCGGCGTTTTTTATTGTCCTGGCGGAAGCGGTGAGATTCGAACTCACGAACGGTTTAACCCGTCGGCAGTTTTCAAGACTGCTGCCTTCAACCACTCGGCCACGCTTCCTGTCTGGTGCACTGGGCAGTGCCACTCCATCGAGTGCCCGCATTATACAGAATCCAACGCCTGCCGCCAGAGCAACGCGGGCGGCAGGCGGGTCTGCTCAGATTCCCGCGTACCACTCGTAGCCGCGGTCTTCCCAATAGCCGCCTTTGCCGCCGAACAATGCGTCGAAGGCATCGACCACTTCGATGCGCATCAGGTACTTCGCGTGCTTGTAGCCCAGTTGCCGCTCGACCCGCAGCCGCAGCGGTGCCCCGTGGGCGACTGGCAGGTTCTTGCCGTTCATGCCGTAGGCAAGGATCGTTTGCGGGTGGTAGGCGTCGAGCAGGTCGATGCTCTCGTAGTAGCGGCCGCTGCCGTCGAGCGTCTGCTCCAGTTCGTCCGCGCAGTGCAGCACCACGTAGCGGGCACCAGGCTTGAGGCCGGCGGCATCGAGCACGAGTCCGAGGGGGACGCCGTGCCATTTGCCGATGGCGCTCCAGCCCTCCACGCAATCGTGCCGCGTGATCTGGGTGCGCGAGGGGAAGCGCTTCAGGTCGGCGAGCGACAGGCTTTGCGGGCGCTGCACCAGCCCGTCCACCTGCAGCCGCCAGTCGACGAACCCGCGCTCCAGCAGATGCGCATATTCGGCCGAGTCGGGCATCTGGGTGCCATTGGCGCGAAAGACGGGCGACAGGTCCGCCTCGGTGTATTCGCGTGCCAGGCGCCCGCCGCCAAGCACCCGCTGGGCACGCATCGTCAACTGTTCGGTATTGCCGAGCAATGTATCCACGGCAGGGGTCTGGGTCAGGCGGTCGCACCCGGCAAGGGCCAGTGCCCCGCCGCCTGCCGCGAGTCCCGTCAGGAAGCGGCGGCGTGAAAAGTTGGTGGTCATGGCATGAATCCTTCATCGGTGATGACGTAGCGGCCGCCGATCATCCACCGCAGGTTGTTCCAGGGTCCGGATGCGATGACCATCGCCACATGGACGAATACAAACAGCACCAGCAGGGATGCGGTAATGAAATGCAGCGTACGGGCGGAAGGCCGTCCGCCGAAAAGGTCGGGCAGGAAGGGCAAGGCGGCGTCGAGGCCGGGCGACATCGTCAGCCCCGTCAGCACCATCAGCGGCAGCAGGCCGAACACCACTGCCAGGTAGCTGAGCTTTTGCAGCACGTTGTAGCCCCGCGCCGCTTCGCCGTGGGCGAAGCGCAGGCGGGCATGGTCGACAATCTCCCGCCACAGGTGCCGGGGTGCCAGTTCACCAGCACCCGGCAGGAAATCGCGGCGGAAGTGCCCGCGCCAGAGCCCATGCGCCAGATAAAGCAGGCCGTTAATGACGAACAGCCAGGCAAAAAAGAAGTGCCAGTGCCGGCCGGCGCCAAGATCGTGATAGGACGGGACGGTGAGCCAAGCCGGAAATGCCCGGGCGGTTGCATTGCCACCTTCATCGGAAATGCCGAGAATGCCGGTGGTTTCCAAACGCATCGAACCGATCCGAAAAAAGCCCTGCAGCGCATTGCCGTGCCGCTCGGTGCCGATGGCAATGAAGGCGTGGTCCGCATCGGCGCCGTACTGTCCCCAATACAGGCGCGGGTGCGCATTGAAAATCTGCAGGCCGCTCAACAGCAGCACCGACAGGCACAGCACATTGAGCCAGTGCGTGATGCGCACGGTGGCCGAATGCCGTTGGATGAGGCGGCGGCGCGGCGCGGGCGGCGTGGCGGGAGTCGGGTTGGAAATCGTCATGACAAATCCTTGCTGGCCGGCCAGCGAACCGGCCGGCGAAGTTCCTTACATCGGCGGGACGACACCGTTCTTGCCGACGATGACCCGTCCGGCCGACAGCGCGCCGCCCTGGCCTTTTTCGGCGGAAACGAAGACGACCGCGCCGGGTTTCACGTCGTCAACCGTGGCCGGTGCCAGCGTCACGACGGGCGTGCCGTCGGGGATGGCGATCTTCTTTTCCTTGCCGTGGTAGTTGACCGTAACCGTGCTGCCGCTGACGGACTTGACGGCGTCTGCCACGGTGGCATTGGTCATCGTGCTGTTGGGTTTCAGGTCCCAGCCGAAACTGCCCTCCCCCGCGCCCTTCAGCTGCGGCGGGAAGATCAGCACTTCCAGCGCGCCGTCGCCGCCTTCCGATTTCGGCAGGGACGCGATGCCGACATAGTCGCCCGTCTTGATGTCGCCGATGCTGGCCTTGGCGACCGCGGCAACGGCCCAGTCCTTCTTCAGCGTGACGGTAACCGCCTTGCCTTCGCGGGACTGCACCTGCAGCTGGTCGCCCTTCAGCGCGATGACCGTGCCGCGCACGCGCACGGCGTCATCCGCGGCAGAGGCGGTCGACAAGGTGGTGCCGACCAGCAGCGCACTGGTCAGGCCGATGGCGAAGAATCTGGAAAGTTTGGGTACGTGCATGAAAAAACTCCTCAGTGATGCAGGCATCACGATGTGTAGCGCGTGGATTGGAAAGCCGCCGGAAGCCGCGCTGAAACGCTTCCGAAAGCCAGGGAACAGTGCAACAAGCGATAGCCGTAACCACAGCAGACTACCTATCAGTTGATAGATAACCTGCGCAAATGAAACACGGGCCGTGACCAGTTCGACCGGCACGCCCGCATTCTACCAACTAGTAGGTTGATGTCAAACTTTTCTTTTCGGATGTGTCCGTCACGATGTGGCGGTGCCAAGCGCGCCAGAGTTTTTCACTGTGAAATGGAAAGGCTGTGTCATCCGAGGTTGTTGAAACCCCGCGGCGACGCATAGAGACAGCGCGGGCATTTCAACAATCCTGGATGACAGAGCCAATGGAAAGGCTGTGTCATCCGAGGTTGTTGAAACCCCGCGGCGACGCATAGAGACAGCGCCGGCATTTCAACAATCCTGGATGACAGAGCCAAAAAAAAGAAAAAGCCTGGATGCCAGCAACGCTCGCATCCGGGCCTCGGCCGGCTGAGCCGGCAGCAGCTGCCGTCAACCTGCCGCTACGCGCCCGTCCAGTTCTTCTCCCGCAACGCCGCCTCGAACTCCGCCGGCGGCAGCGGCCGCGAGAACAGGTAGCCCTGTACCTCGTCGCAGCCGGAGCGCTTCAGGAACGACAGCTGCTCCACCGTTTCCACGCCCTCGGCGATGACCTTGTGCTTCAGCTGCTGGGCGATGCTGATGATCGTGCTGGCGATCGCGCAGTCGTTGGCGTCGCCGGGGATGCCGGTGGTGAACGAGCGGTCGATCTTCAGCGTGTCGATCGGGAAGCGCTTCAGGTACGACAGGCTGGAGTAGCCCGTGCCGAAGTCGTCCAGCGACAGCGTCACGCCCATCGCCGTGATGCGGTCCATGATGCCGATCACGCGGTCGATGTTGTGCATCAGCGTGCTCTCGGTGATTTCCAGCTCCAGCCATGACGGTTCCAGCCCGTAGCGCCGCAGCGTGTCCTGCACGCGGATCGGCAGCGCCGACGTGAATTCGCGGGCCGACACGTTCACCGCCAGCCGGATCGGCTGCAGGCCGGCCAGCTTCCACGCCTGCGCCTGCGCGCACGCCGCTTCCAGCACCCATTCGCCCACCTGAACGACGAGCCCGGTGGCTTCGGCCAGCGGAATGAATTCGGCCGGCGGCACCAGGCCGCGCTCCGGGTGCTTCCAGCGCACCAGCGCCTCGGCGCCGATGATGTGGCCGTTCTCGATCGAGAATTTCGGCTGGTAATGCAGCAGCAGTTCGCCGTTGCCCAGCGCCTGGCGCAGGCCGGATTCGATGCGCATGCGTTCCTGCATGCCCTGGTTCATGTCCTGGCTGTAGAACGCCACGCCGTCCGCCTCCTCGCCCTGCTTGGCGCGGTACATCGCGATGTCGGCCAGGCGCAGCAGCGTTTCGGCGTCCGTGCCGTCCTGCGGGTAGACGCTGATGCCGATCGACGCGCCCACGCGCAGGTCGTTGCCGTCGATGAGGAACGGCTCGGCCAGCGCCGCCAGCAGCTTCTGCGCCACCATGCTGGCTTCGTAATGCTGGGTGATCTCGAACAGCGCCACGGCGAACTCGTCGCCGGACAGGCGTGCCACCACATCCTGTTCGCGCAGCACGCGGCGGAAGCGGTGCGCCACTTCGTGCAGCAGCTGGTCGCCGGCCTGGCGGCCCAGCGTGTCGTTGATCAGCTTGAAGCGGTTCAGGTCGATGAACAGCACGCAGCCGTGCAGCTTGTTGCGATGGGAGACGGTCAGCGCCTGGTCCACCAGCTTCGTCATCAGCGTGCGGTTCGGCAGGTTGGTCAGCGCGTCGTAGTAGGCCAGGTGGTGGATGCGCTCCTCCGCCTGCTTGCGCTCGGTGATGTCGGTCAGATACGCGATCAGCCCGATCGAGCGGTTGTCCAGGTCGCACAGCGCCGACAGCGACAGGCTGGCCCAGAACAGCTCGCCGGATTTCTTCTTGCGGCGCACCTCCATCAGCCGGCCGCCATGCTCCAGGAAGGCATCGTGGAAGCTGGTGTCTTCGTCGTCATACAGGAACAGGATGTTGCGGCCGATCGCTTCCACCGACGTGTAGCCGAACAGCTTTTCCGCGCCGCGGTTCCAGCTGGTGATGAAGCCGTTCGGGTCCATCGTCAGCACGGATTCGTGGATCTGGTCGATGATCTGCGTCTGGTGCTGCAGCTTGGCTTCCACCTGCACATAAGCATGCGTGGTGCGCTGGGCCACCGAGTGCACCTGCAGCACGCTGGCGGCCAGTCCGGCCAGGCTCGCCAGGTGCTGCCGCTCGATGGTGCCGTAGGGACGGCCGGCCACTTCGAAGCAGCCGAAGCGGTGGTTGTCGTACACGACATCCTGCAGCAGCGCGCCGCCATACGGGGCCGACTCGGGCGGTGCGCCGTCGGCCGGCACGTAGCGGCCCCACGGGCTGCGCGTCACCTCGGCGGCGATGCGGCCCAGCTCCGCGGCCAGTGCGGGACCGCGCAGCCGCAGCACGGCATCGCAGACGGCCGCGCTGCTGCCGAGGAAGTCGGTGACGGGCTGGATCGACATGGACGGCATCGAAGCGAGTGGCGGCGTCATCATAGATTCCTGCCGACCTGGATGGCCCAGTGCCATGCCTGCAGCTGGCTTTGCCAGAACTGTTCGTTGGACAGGCCCAGCGCGGCCAGCTGCGCCGGTTCGGCCAGCGGCTGTTCGACCAGCGCCAGCAGTTCGCCCAGCGGGCCGCTGCGGTGCAGCAGCGCGGCGGCGATTTCCGGATCCAGGTTCAGCGCGCCGACGATCTCCGCCATCGGCATGCCCAGCAGGATGTCCAGCAGCGCGAACACGCCGGCCACGAAGGCCATGTCCTGGCGGTCGCGGTCGCCGCCCTGCAGCCCCACCAGCGCTTCCATCTGCGCGGCGCGCAGCGCGGCCAGCGGCAGCAGCGGGTTGGCCGGCCCGTCCTGCTGCTGGCGCGCGTACAGCAGCAGCTGCAGCCAGCGCTGCAGCTGGCGGCGGCCCAGCACATTGATGGCCTGGCCGAAATTGTGGATCGGGTTGGTGAAGCCGAACGCGGCGGAGTTGACCAGCTTCAGCAGGTGATAGGACAACGCCGGATCCTGCTTCAGCAGCACTTCCACGTCGCGCGTCTCGGCATCGCGCGCCAGCAGGCCAAGCAGTTCCAGCAGGCGCTTGCGGGTGGTGCTGTCGTCCGGCGTCGTCTGACGCTCACAGGCGTACGGGCCGCTGAACCAGTCGATGCCGGCGGCGCGGCAGGCGGCCAGGCGCGTCGTGTCGGCGATCTTGCGGGCCCAGTGCGGGCCCGGCAGGCTGACCAGCGACAGCGTGGACGGCAGCGCCACGCGGCAGTCGGCAGCGATGCCGACGGCGCCGGCCTGCCCCGTATGCAGGCCCGCTTCGCCGTCGACGAGGATGCGGTAGCCGGCGTCGGCCAGGGCGGCGCAGCGCTTGCGCGCGGCCGGCGCGATCAGCACGCTGGCGCGCACGCGCAGGACGACGCGGCTGGCCGGCAGCAGCGGCATGTGCGTGTCGTCGAAACGGAGCGGGTCGGCAAGGGGAACGATGCAGTCGAGCGGCGCCAGGGCGGCAGCCATGTCCGGCCAGGAGAACAGCGTCAGCAGGGCAGCCTGGACATCCGTGTCCGGATGCAGGCGGAGCGCCACGGCCACCCAGTCGTTCCGGGTATTCGCTACGGCCTCCAATCCCACCAGCGGGAACGTTCTCAAGTCATTCGCAGACATCGGATTCTCGGTGTGGTAGTGCGTGCAATGGTAGTGCAAGTGTTAATATAAGGCAACCCTGATTGCACAGGGATACACACCGAATTGTTACCAATCGGAAAATTCAATATTGCAAAACTGCGCGGTGGACTATAGCAGAAATTGCCTGACAAACATGCCCGCACGATACAGTTCTTGCGGGAACCAACAACAATTGTTCACCCGCTACAACAGTAAACCACCGGCGATTTTGGTTACAGCTCGCTTGCGTGTTCCACCGCGTACTTGATCAGCTCCGCCTGTCCCTCGATGCCCAGCTTGCGCTTGATGTTCAGCCGGTGCGTTTCCACCGTGCGCACCGACAGGTCCAGCGCGCGGGCGATCTGCTTGTTCGACTCGCCGTTGGCGATGTGGCGCAGCACCTGCTGCTCGCGCCCCGTCAGCTGCTCGTCCTGGCTGGCCGGGCGAGTCAGCTGCTGGGCCAGTGCCGCGCTGTAGTAGATCCCGCCGGACATCACTGTCTCGATCGCCACGACGATGTCTTTGCCGGGCGCATCCTTCAGCACATAGCCGCGCGCGCCTGCCTGCATCGCCTGCGCCACGTACTCCTGCTTGTCGTGCATCGACAGGATCAGCACCGCGATCGCCGGAAACTGCGCGCGGAACGCGGCCGTCGCCTCGATGCCGTTGGTGCCGCGCATATTGATGTCCATGAGCACCAGCCCGGGCGCATGCAGGCGCGCCGCCTCCAGCGCCTCCGCCGCACTGCCCGCCTCAGCCACGACATCGAACTCCGGCACCGCCTCGAGCCGCGCCCGCAGGCCATCCCGCACCAGCGGGTGATCGTCCACCAACAAGATCCTGATTGCCATTTACCGCTCCGAAATATTTCCCAAAAAATGGGGACGGCCCCCATTTTCTTGGCAATGTTTCTTCAAAAATGGGGTCCAAAAATGGGGTCTGTCCCTGTTTTTGAGGAAATTTTTAAACCTGGTTGTCGACGTGTGCCCGCACCGAGGTGCCGGCGGGGGAGGATGACAGCGCGAACCGCCCGCCGATCGCCTCCATTCTTTCCATCATGTTGCGCAGGCCAATGCCTCGCTGCGGGTGCTGGGCGATGCCGGCTGTGTCGAAGCCTGTGCCGTCGTCGCTGATCGACAGCGTCACGCCGTGCGCGTTGCCGGTCAGCGCGATGACGATGTGCTGCGCGCCGGCGTGGCGTTCGATGTTGGTCAGCGCTTCCTGGGCGATGCGGAACAGCACCGTGTTCGCCACTTCCGGCAGGCCGTCCGTGCCGCCCTCGGCGGTGAATTGCACCGGCATGCCGCTGTGCTGCTGGAACTCGTCGGCCAGGTGGGCCAGCGCGGCGGCCAGGCCGATGTCGTCCAGCACGGCCGGGCGCAGGTTGTGCGAGATGCGGCGCACTTCGCCCAGCACCTTGTTCAGCTGTTCGGCCGTGTGCTCGAACACGGCCAGCGCCTTGTCCTTCTGCTCGGGACGGCCCAGCCGCACGATGCCCGCCTCGATCTGCAGCTTGATCGACACCAGCCACTGGCTGATGCCGTCGTGCAGGTCGCGCGACAGGCGCGCCCTTTCCTCTTCCTGCGACTCGACCACCCGCTGCGCCAGCGCCTTTAATTTCGCATCGGCCACGCGCGATTCGCTGACGTTCAGCGCCAGCCCGGAAAAACCCACGGCCAGCGCAGACAGGATCGCAATGCCGGCAATCCACAGCATCGTGTTGCGGATATTACCGCGCTGCTGCACGTCGATCTGCGCCAGTGCCCGCTCCACATCGTCCAGGTAGATGCCGGTGCCCATCATCCAGCCCCAGTTCTCCAGCGGGATCACGTAGCCCAGCTTGGCCACTTCCTGGTGGGTGGACGGCTTGACCCAGTAATACCGCTCCAGCCCGCCGCCCTCCTTCGCCCTGGCCAGCAGCCGCTGGATGGTCGGGCTGCCAGTCATGTCGCGCATGGCGTACAGGTTGCGGCCCACCAGCTCGGGCTGGCGCGGATGCATCAGGCTGTTGCCCTGCATGTCATAGACGAAGAAGTAGCCGTCGTCGCCGAAGCTGAGCGCGGCGAGGATGCGCTTGGCCTCGTCCATCGTGGCCGCATCGCGCCGGCCCGAGCGGTACAGGTGCGATATCGAATGCGCGGCCAGCGCCACGTAGTGCTTCAGCTCCGCTTCCTTGCTGGCCAGGTAGGCCTGCTCGATGGCCGCCTTCTGCTGCGCCGCCAGCAGGTTCGACTGGTGCCAGACGGCCAGCGCGATGGCGCACAGGGCCAGGATCAGCGGCGTGATCGCAAGGAAGATGACTTTCTGGCGCAGTTTCATGCCGCGATTGTACGTTGCGGGCACGGCGCAGCCCTACGTAGTATTACGCAAGCGATCTGCGTAGTCGTGCTCTTGCGGCAAGTTATAAATATGGTGAATACTACCCATAAGCTGCGCGCAGAGCATCCAGGGTTTGCCCCCTCGCCTGCGACGGGGCACCACCTTTGGAGGAAACATGAATCCCGTTTGGAAAAAACTCGGCTGGGCGGCACTGTCGCTGCTCGGTGCCGGGGCGCTGGGCTTTATTGCACTGAAACGCGGCGAGCCGATCAGCGCGATCTGGATCGTCATCGCCGCCGTCTGCGTCTACCTGATCGCTTACCGTTTCTACAGTCTCTACATCGCGCGCGACGTGATGGGCCTCGATCCCCGCCGCATGACGCCGGCCTACAAGCATAACGACGGCCTCGACTACGTCCCCACCAACAAGAACGTGCTGTTCGGCCACCACTTCGCCGCGATCGCCGGCGCCGGTCCGCTGGTCGGCCCCGTGCTGGCCGCGCAGATGGGCTACCTGCCCGGCATGCTGTGGATCCTGGCCGGCGTGGTGTTTGCCGGCGCCGTGCAGGACTTCATGGTGCTGTTCCTGTCGATGCGCCGCGACGGCCGCTCGCTGGGCGACCTGATCAAGTCCGAACTGGGCCCGATCCCCGGCAATATCGCGCTGCTGGGCACCTTCATGATCATGGTGATCATCCTGGCCGTGCTGGCGCTGATCGTCGTGAAGGCGCTGACCGGTTCGCCGTGGGGCACGTTCACCGTGATGGCGACGATCCCGATCGCCATCTTCATGGGCCTGTACTCGCGCTTCGTACGCGTGGGCCGCATCGGCGAGGTGTCGATCATCGGCTTCGTGCTGCTGATGCTGGCCATCGTCGGCGGCCAGTACGTGCAGGAACACGAAGCGCTGGCGCCGATGTTCATGTTCACCGGCACCGAGCTGACGTGGATGCTGATCGGCTACGGCTTCGTCGCCTCGGTGCTGCCCGTGTGGCTGCTGCTGGCGCCGCGCGACTACCTGTCCACCTTCCTGAAGATCGGCACCATCGTCGCGCTGGCCGTCGGCATCATCGTCGTCGCACCGATGCTGCAGATGCCATCGCTGACCAAGTTCATCGACGGCACGGGCCCGGTCTGGTCCGGCAACCTGTTCCCCTTCCTGTTCATCACGATCGCCTGCGGCGCCGTGTCCGGCTTCCACGCGCTGATCTCGTCCGGCACCACGCCGAAGATGATCGAGAACGAAAGCCATGCCCGCTTCATCGGCTACGGCGCGATGCTGATGGAATCGTTCGTCGCCATCATGGCGCTGATCGCCGCCTCGACCATCGAGCCGGGCATCTACTTCGCGATGAACAGCCCGGCCGCGCTGATCGGCACCACCGCCGAGCAGGCCGCGCAGACGATCTCGCAATGGGGCTTCTACGTGACGCCGGAAATGCTGACGCAGACGGCCAAGGACGTCGGCGAGCACACCATCATCTCGCGCGCCGGCGGCGCACCGACGCTGGCCGTCGGCATGGCACACATCCTGTCGAACGTGATCGGCGGCAAGGCGATGATGGCGTTCTGGTACCACTTCGCCATCCTGTTCGAGGCGCTGTTCATCCTGACCGCCGTCGATGCGGGCACCCGTGCCGGCCGCTTCATGCTGCAGGATCTGCTGGGCGCCTTCTCGCCGGCACTGAAACGCACGGAAAACACCTTCGCCAGCCTGCTGGCCACCAGCCTGTGCGTGGCGGCGTGGGGGTATTTCCTGTACCAGGGCGTGGTCGATCCGCTGGGCGGCATCAATACGCTGTGGCCGCTGTTCGGCATCGCCAACCAGATGCTGGCCGGTATCGCGCTGATCCTCGCCACCGTCGTGCTGTTCAAGATGAAGCGCGAGCGCTATGCGTGGGTGACCATCGTGCCGACGATCTGGCTGCTGCTGTGCACGCTGTACGCGGGCTGGCTGAAGGTGTTCGACTCGAATCCGAAAGTCGGCTTCCTGGCCCACGCCGACAAGTACTCCACCGCGCTGGCCAAGGGCGAAGTGCTTGCGCCGGCGAAATCCGTCGAGCAGATGCAGCAGGTGATCTTCAACGATTACCTGGATGCGGGCCTGGCGGCGTTCTTCATGGTGGTCGTGCTGTCCGTGCTGGTGTTCGGCGTGCGCACCGCGATGCGCGCCCGTGCCGCCGCCAAGCCAACCCACAACGAGACGCCGGTGCAGCTGATGCCGGCGGCGTCGTAAGGCAGAAAGAACGTCATGTTCGACGAGATCGTCAAGGCCGGCAGGTACCTCGGGCAAAGCATGCGCCTGATGGTGGGCCTGCCCGAGTACGACACCTACGTGGCCCACTGCGAGGCCACCCACCCGGATGCGCCCGTGATGAGCTACGAAGAGTTCTTCAAGGAACGCCAGGAAGCCCGTTACGGCGGCGCCGGCAAGCGCGGGGGCTGCTGCTGATGATCGAATAGCCGCTGCCTCCGTAAAACGGCCCGGCCACCTGTCTCGCGACGGGTGGCCGGGCTTTTTTACATTGTGACAATCCGAGAGATTCTTGCAAGAACAAAGCTTCTATACTCATCGGTTCCTGCCACCTTTCAAAAAAAACTGGTGACAGGCTCCATTTCTTTGGAAAGATTTCGCAGAAAATGGAGCCTGTCACCGGTTTTCCATACGATGCCAAGACTGCTGCTTGCCCTGCTCTTCTGTGCTTCCGCCCATGCTGCGGATGGTTCCGTCTATGCACCCCCGGCAGGTCCGCATGCGGTCGGGCTGAAGGTCATCCAGCAGTACGACCGCTCGAGGGCATATAAACCCCGCGTGTCGCTCGTGACCGGCAAGCCGACCGAGGGCGAACGGGCGCGGCCATTGCAGATGCTGGTGTGGTATCCCGCCGAGCGGGGCGGCAAGGCCGTCACGTTCCACGATTACCTGGACACGGTGCCGACGGAGGAAGACTTCCAGCGCACCGCGGCCGAAGTCAAAAAAATTACCGATGCGCGTTTCGATCGACACGAGCCTGAACGCCGCACGCACTTGCTACGCGAAGCCCTGCGCCCGATGCTGGCCGTGCGTGATGCGCGCGCCGCTGCGGGCAAATTCCCCGTGGTGATCTATGCGCCGAGCTTTTCAGCCTCCGCCATCGAAAGCACCGACCTGTGCGAGTACCTGGCCAGCCAGGGCTACGTGGTGCTGTCCAGCGCTTCGCTGGGCGCGCACACGCGGGCGATGACCACCGACCTCGACGGCCTGGAAGCCCAGGTCGGCGACATCGCCTACCTGATCGCCTATGCCGGCACGCTGCCGCAGGCCGATCTGGGCCGCGCCGTCGCCGGCTTCAGCTGGGGCGGCCTGTCGAACGTGCTGGCCGCGGCGAAAGACGACCGCATCAAGGCCATCGTCAGCCTGGACGGTTCGATACGGGGCTTCCGCGAATTCGTCGACGGCGGCAAGGACGCGGCGAAGTACGTGACACCGGCGCGCGTGACGATCCCCATGCTGTACGTGGGCCGGCGCCCCGGCACGTTCGAGGAGCTGAACCGGTCGGAAGTCGATACGCGCTATTCGTTCATGAACGAGATGAAGTATTCGGACGTGTTCATCGCCACGCTGATGCCGATGAAGCATCCGGACTTTTCGTCGTGGCACCTGCGCACGGCGCAGGACAGCGACTTCGGCGACTATTCGCGCAGCGAGGTCGTGCAGGCGCACAGCTGGGCGGTGCGCTACACGGCGCGCTTCCTCGACGCCTACCTGAAGGACGATGCGGCGGCGCGCACCTTCATCGCCAACAAGCCGGCGGCCAACGGCGTGCCGGCGCACATGATGTCCATCGACGTGCGCCGCGGCAGCGGCGTGCCGCCCACCCGCGAAACCTTCGCCAGCCTGCTGGACAAGCGCGGTTTCGACCAGGCCGGCGCGATCTACAAGGAGCTGCAGGCGCAGGGCGCCACGTTCAAGCTGGAGTCGCACGACATCAACGCGTGGGGCTATGAACTGCTGCACGGCGGCATGCCGAAGGAGAGCATCGCGATCTTCCGCTTCGGCACGGAGCTGCTGCCGGCGGATGCCAACCTGTACGACAGCCTGGCGGAAGCGCAGGCGGAGGCTGGCCAGCGGGACGAGGCGATCCGCAATTACCGGCGTTCGCTGGAACTGAATCCGCAGAACACGAACGCCGTTGCACGGCTGAAGGTGCTGGGGGCGGCACCGGCCGCGGCGGGCGGCTAGGGAAGCGTTGATTTATTGCTGGTGGATGAGATTAGTCGCGAAAAACGTGTCCGGCAAGACGCAGATGCCCCGTCATACCGAGGTATGGCGGGGCATCTGCGGCGCAGCTGGGCGCGTTTTCTCGCGGCTAAGATCGCCGCCATGAATAAATCAGCGGTTCCCTAACGCTTCGGTGCCTCGCCCTTGATGTAGACGCCGAAATTCTCGATGTAGTCGTCGAGATTTTCGCTCAACATCTTGCGATATTCGGCGGCGAAGTAGTCGAGTGCTTCTTCCTTGTCGATCTTCAGCTTGGCGCCGTCATCGTAGGAGGTGGCCGTCACAAAGGCGTTGAAGCGCGCCACGCCGTACAGCAGCGAGGCGCTGACCTTGCTGTTCTCGATCGTCGTGCCCTGCTCGTTGGCCAGCTTGATGACCGCGTCGGCCCGTTCCCAGAATTTTGCGTCGATGCCTTCCTGACTCATGTTTTGCTCGCTGAAATGGAAACGGCCAGTGTAACCCGGCCGTCGTGCGCTTTGCAAAAATGATAATCGACGCTTATTCGTCGAACTCTTCTGCCAGGTTCTTCCAGCCGCGGCTCTTGGCGAACGCGGAGAACTCTTCCGGCGCTTCCAGCACGATCAGCTTGCTCTCCTGCAGGCCCGCATCGCCCAGGCCGAAGTCTGGGCCCTTGTAGCCCAGCGCGCGCAGGCGCTCGACGATCTGCTTCAGCAGCCCGGCATCCTTTTGCGCGCCCGCCAGCGGCTTGGCCATGTCCACGTAGACGTCGATGATGCCGTAGCCCTCGTCGAAGATGCGGATGGCCTTCACGTCATGGACGAGGCCGCTGCTGTCGGTGGCCTTGAACGGGCCGGACAGTTCGATATCGGAATTGGTAGTCATGGCCGCAGCATAGCAGGTGCCAGGGAACAGCGACAACGAGTTCGGAAATTTCCTGTAAAACAAAGCGCTCCGGCTGTCCCTGCTTTCAGCAAATGTTTCCCGAAAAATGGGGTCCGTCCCCATTTTTCGGGAAATGTTTCGAGCAGTAATAAATTTACAACAGTAAACAGTGAGGCAAATCAAAGTGTCGGAAAACTGAACATTTATATTTTTCTGGATAGAATCCCCCAGCGGCGGCGGCATGCTTAACTTCGAACGTTCGGGCCTCAGCCAGAAACTGACCATCATCTCCGTGCTGTCCACGGGGAGCGCCCTGCTGCTGGTGTTTGCCGCCTTTGCCGTCACTTCCGTGCTCGGCCATACCGACAGCCAGGCCCGGCAGCTCGTGTCGCTGGGCGACGTGATCGGTGCCAACAGCGTCGCGCCCCTGCTGTTTGCCGACCGCGTTACCGCCGAACAGGCGCTTGCCGCGCTGGCGGTGCAGGACAACATCACCCGCGCCGCGCTGTACGACCGCAACGGCAAGCCGTTCGCCAGCTTTCCCGCCGCGCCCCGGGAACCGGTGCCGGCGCTGCCCCCCGAACAGCTCGCCAGTCTGGCGGACACGGGCCCGCCCCGCCCCACGCATTTTTTTCTCCGCTTCAGCCAGCCGATGCGCGTGTTTCGTCCCGTCCACGCGGCCGGCAACCTGATCGGCATCGTCATGATCGAATCGAGCCTGGGGCCGATGTGGCTGGCCATCCTGAAAAGCCTGGGCGTCACCACGGCCGCCACCGGCATCTCGTTCGTCGTGGCGCTGGTGCTGGCGAGCCGCTTCCGGGGCAGCATCGCGCATCCGATCGAAGAGCTGATCGCCGCCGCGCAGCGGGTGTCGTCCAGCCAGACCTATGCCCAGGTGCAGCACCAGCGCAGCGACGAGCTGGGCACGCTGATCGACAGCTTCAACGACATGCTGGCGCAGATCGAGCAGCGCGACACCAAGCTGGCGCAGTACCGCGACCAACTGGAACGCCAGGTGGGCGTGCGTACCGAGCAGCTGGAAAAGGCCAAGAACGCGGCCGAGGCGGCCAGCCATGCGAAGAGCGCCTTCCTCGCCAACATGAGCCACGAGATCCGCACGCCGATGAACGGCGTGCTGGGCATGACCGACCTGCTGCTGGCCACCAGCCTCACCGAGCAGCAGCGCCACTACACGAGCATGGTCAAGCGCTCCGGCGAGCACCTGCTGGTGATCATCAACGACATCCTCGATTTCTCGAAAGTCGAGGCTGGCAAGCTGACCGTCGAATACATCCACTTCAATTTCCGCGAACTGCTGGACGACATCGACTATGTGTTCTCGCCGCAGGCGCAAGCCAAGGGCCTGGAGCTGGAATTCGCCATCGCCCTCGACATTCCCGTGGCGGTGGTCGGCGATCCGAACCGGCTGCGCCAGGTGATCGTCAACCTGCTGGGCAATGCGATCAAGTTCACCGACACGGGCCGCATCACCGTGATGGTCGGCGTCACCACCGAGGATGCGCAAGCGGTCGGCCTGCGCATCGAGGTGCACGATACGGGCGTGGGCGTGTCGCGCGAAGCGGCCAGCCGCATCTTCGATTCGTTCTCGCAGGCGGACGGTTCCACCACGCGCAAGCATGGCGGCACGGGCCTGGGCCTGGCGATCTCCAAGCAGCTGGTGGAACTGATGGGCGGCACGATCGGCGT
>DKJA01000003.1:652-809 GCA_002454505.1 Oxalobacteraceae bacterium UBA6704 | reverse complement strand
CGAAGCGTCGTTCAACCAGAAGACGACGAAGGGCCTGCGCGCGCTGATCGTCGACCCGCACTCCGATACCCGCACGGCACTCGAGGCGCTGCTCGCCCGCTGGCACCTGCGTTGCGACAGCGCGGTGACCGCCGGCGACGGCCTGCGCCTGCTGCGC
>DKJA01000003.1:0-284 GCA_002454505.1 Oxalobacteraceae bacterium UBA6704 | reverse complement strand
GGTGCAGCGCCGCGAAGCGGGCGTGGCCTTCCAGCTGATCAAGCCGGCCCGCGAAAGCGATCTGTACGACTGCATCGTCACGCCCTTAAGGGCCAGCGAAGGCGTGCGCGCGGCGTCGCCGCAAGCGCCGAATGCCGGTGCGCGAGCCAACACCAAACGGCGTCATAGGGTGCTGCTGGCGGAAGACAATCCCGTCAACGTGGAAGTGGCATCGGCGATGCTGGAAAGCCTGGGCCTCGACGTGGCGCGGGCCTGCAACGGCGAAGAAGCGCTGGCGCTGGTGA
>DKJA01000087.1 GCA_002454505.1 Oxalobacteraceae bacterium UBA6704 | reverse complement strand
ACAGATGGTGAGTGTTTGTAACAGCCATGTCATGATGACGGTGCATCATGTCCGGCTGTCCGTTCACTCTCAATCAGACCATCGAAAACCCATGCGAACCTTCCTGCTGCTTCCTCTGGCCCTGGCCGCTTCGGCCGCCCTCGCCGCACCGCAAACCAAGCCGGCCGCCGCGCCGAAACTCGTCGTCGTGATGGCCGTCGACGGCCTGCCGCAGGAGCAGGTGCTGCGCTACCGCGACCAGTACGGCCAGGGCGGCTTCCGCCGGCTGCTGGACCAGGGCGCGTGGTACGCCAACGCGCACCAGGCGCACGGCACCACCGTCACGGCCGTCGGCCACACGGCGATCCTCACCGGCGCCTATCCGAACCAGCACGGCATCGTCGCCAACAACTGGATCGACCGCGCCACCGGCAAGGAGATCTACTGCACCGAAGACCAGGCCCACAAATACATCGGCGAAGAGACCAGGCCGGACGACGGCACGTCGCCGGCCAAGCTGCGCGTCGACACGCTGGGTGATCAACTGCGCTACGCCACCGGCCACCGCGCGAAAGTGCTGGCCGTGTCGGGCAAGGACCGCGGCGCAATCCTGCTGGCCGGGAAGACAGGCACCGCCTACATGTACATGGAAAACACCGGCAACTTCGCCAGCAGCACCTACTACATGCAGCAGCACCCGGCCTGGGTGCAGCGCTTCCAGCAGGGCAAGCCGCAGGATCGCTACTACGGCAAGACGTGGCGTCCGAGCCTGGCCGACAGCGCCTACGCCAGCGATGCCGACGGTCCCGTGTTCGCCTTCTCCTACTACAGCGAGAGCGGCGCGCCGGATGCCGGCTACTACAAGCGCCTGAAAGCGGGCCCTTACCTGGACGAGCTGACGCTGGACTTCGCCCGCGCCGCCATCGAAGGCGAGGGGCTGGGCACCAATCCGGCCGGCGTGCCGGACGTGCTGGGCATCAGCCTGTCCGCCCACGATTATGTGAACCATGCGTACGGCCCGGAGAGCAAGATGTCGCACGACCACCTGCAGCGGCTGGACCGCATGCTGGCCGGCTTCTTCTCCTACCTCGATAAACGGGTGGGTGCGGACGACTACATCGTCGTGCTGACCGCCGACCACGGCTTCGCCAACACGGCCGAATTCTCGAAGGCGCAGCAGCACATCGATGCGGGCCGCGTCGATCCGAAGAAGCTGGTCGAAGGCCTGGCGGAGCACCTGAAGGCCACGTTCAACGGCGTGCAGCCTATCGTCAACGCGTCGCTGCCGAACATCTACTTCGACCAGCCGGCACTGGACAAGGCCGGCGTCAAGCGGCTTGAGGTGGAAGCGGCGGCCAGCAAATGGCTGCTGGCGCAGACCGGTATCGCCGACGTGTACACGCGCAGCCGCTTCGAGGAAGCCGGCGCCAACGGCACCCGCATCGACCTGCTGATGCGCCGCGCATGGCACCGTTACGAATCCGGCGACCTGGTCGTGGTACCGCGCGCCTACTGGTCGTTCGGCGCGGGCACCAGCGGCGCCACGCACGGTACGCCATACGCCTACGACACCAATGTGCCGCTGATCTTCATGGGCAAGCGGTGGATCGCGCCGGGCAATTACGCGCAGTATGCGGAAGTGGTCGACATCGCGCCAACGCTGGCATGGCTGCTGCACATCCGTCCGCCGGCTGGTGCCGAGGGGCGCGTGCTGGGCGAAGCGATGCGCTGATGGATGGGGACTCGGGGACTGTCCCCAAGGGGGACTGTCCCCGGGGTTGCCTCTGATTTTCGTGGCAAGCCTGCAAACTGCAACCCCGGGGACAGTCCCTTGCAGGGACAGTCCCCTACCCCTGCCGTAACGCCTGGAACAGCTCCGCGATATCGTAAGGCTTGGCCAGCAGCCGCACGCCGGGCAGGTTGACGCGGCTGTCCGTATAGCCGGTGGCCAGCACGATGTGCACCTCCGGGTAGCGGGTGAGCACGATGCGCGCCAGTTCCACGCCGCCGATCGCGCCGGGCATCACGATGTCCGAAAACACCTGGCGGACGGGCTGACCCGATTCCAGCACCGCCAGCGCTTCTTCGCCGCTGGCCGCGGCCACCACGTCGAAGCCGGCCGTGTGCAGCGCCGCCAGCATCGTCTCGCGCACCAGCGGGTCGTCTTCCACGAACAATACCAGGCCGGCCAGCGCGGGCGGCAGCGTCAAGGCATCGCCCCGCGCGCTGGCGGCGACGGCGGCTTCATCCGCCGCGCGCGGCAGCCAGATCGTCACCGTCGTGCCGGCACCCGGTTCGCTGTGCAGCACCAGCGTGCCGTTCGATTGCGCGGCAAACCCATACGCCTGTGGCAGCCCGAGGCCGGTGCCCTTGTCGACGGCCTTCGTCGTGAAGAACGGCTCCAGTGCGCGGGCCAGCGTCTCGGGACTCATGCCGGTGCCCGTATCGGCCAGCGCGATGCGCACGTAGTCACCGGGCGACAGGCCGTGGCGCACGTCGGCCAACGTCTCGTTCGCCAGCTGCAGCTGCACGCGGCCGCCGGACGGCATCGCGTCGCGCGCATTGATGACGAGGTTCAGCAGCGCCAGCTCCATCTGCAGCGGATCGACGGTGACGGGCCACAGGCTGTCCGGCATGTCCAGCGCCAGCGCCACGTTGCCGGGCAGCGCGTTGCCCAGCATGGCCAGCGCGTTCTTCACGGCGGCCTGCGGTGCCACCGTTTCCAGCCGCGCATCCTGCACCATGCCGAACGAGCGCATCTGCCCGGTCAGCGAGGTGGCGCGGGCGATCGCCTTCAGGCACGTGGCGGCCAGCGCCTGCACGCGGGCGCGGTCGTCCGTCAGCGGGATCAGCTGCAGCGCGCCGGACAGCGTCTGCAGGATGTTGTTGAAATCGTGGGCGATGCCCGCCGTCAGCCGGCCCAGCGCCTCGAGCTTCTGGCCCTGCAGCAGCGCGCGCTGGGCCCGTTCGGCGGCGGCCACCGCTTCGGCCACCTTCCGTTCCAGCTCCGCCTTGTTGTCGCGGATCTGGCGGCTGGCGCCGGCCAGCGCGGCGCTGACGGCATCCGCTTCGGCCATGCCGGATGCGAACGCCGCCACCGGTTCGCCGCGGCCCAGCCCTTCGGCCGCCTGGCGCAGCATCTCGATCGGCACCGCCGTGCGCCGCGCATACCAGCGCGCGCCGATGACGGCCAGCGCCAGCACACCGATCACCAGCGCCGCCAGGCTGGCCGCGGCGATGATCGCCGGCCGGCGCATTTCGCTGGCGGGAATGCTGAGGATGACCGTCCAGCCGGACATCGGTCCCCGGTTGAAGAACGACATCGTGCGCGTGCCGTTCAGCGTCATGCCATCGTGCGTGCCGACGTCGATGCCGGCCAGGATCTTGCTGCGCAATGCCGCACGCACCTGCTTGCCCACGTAGGTGGACGCTTCGCGGCTGCGGGCGATGACGATGCCGTCCCGGTCGGCCAGCGACACGAGCCACGTCGGCGGCAGGCCCTGCTGCTCCAGCATCGGCACCAGCCGCTGCGCGTCGATGCCCATCGCCAGGTAGTAGCGCAGCCGGCCGGCGATCTTCACGGGGATCTGCAAGGCCACCTTGTAGCGGCCCGCGTTCGGCGACAGGAACAGGTTCGAGACGACGGTGGCATCCGGCCCGGCCTTGCGCCGCGCGTCCATCAGCGCGGACGAATCGGGCGTCAGTTCGCTGCCGTAGGGCAGGCGGCTGTTGAGCAGCAGCCTGCCGTCCAGGTCCATCACCACCACGTTGGCATCGGCCGGCACCGCACGCCGGATGTAGGCGTGCAGCTCGCGGAAGTCGCCGCTCTCCATTGCCGGTGCCACGGCCAGCGTGCGCAGCACGGCCTCGCTACCCAGCAGCTCGCGGTCGGCCAGCAGCGCCAGGGCCTGCGCGGCCTGCTCCATGCCGGCCACTTCGGCGCCGCGCTGCTCCTGGTAGACCGACCACACGGCGAGTGTCGCCACGACGAAGGCCGGGAACAGGATCGACAGGATCAGCAGCAGCAGGCGGGTTCGGATGGGCATGGTGGCAAATTATTGAAACTGCAACGCGCATTTTATCTGAGCAAGGAAATCAGTGTAGCGCGAACGGTTCGGCGCAAAGCAGGCGTGCCCCGCTGCTTGATGACGAGTCCGTGTCCACTTTCGCACCCATGGTGTCAGACACCGCAGTGGACACGAGCTGGTCCGTCATAGCGGACCGAGACGCTGACGGGAGCGGCTTGAAGCGCCGCCGTCGGCGATGATGCTCCGGTTGCAATCGTCGGCGTTCCGCCATCTAAAGATGAGCTCGTGTCACTGTCGGTGTCTGACACCAGGGCGTTGCAGGCACGCCAACAAAGTCAGAAGCAACCCCGGGGACAGGCCCCTGCGGGGACAGTCCCCATAAAAAAACGGCCCGAAGGCCGTTTTTTGCGAAGCTGCAGAACGATCAGTTCTTCGACTGGTCGACCAGCTTGTTCTTGGCGATCCACGGCATCATCGCGCGCAGCTTGGCGCCGACTTCCTCGATCTGGTGCTCGGACGTCAGGCGGCGGCGCGACGTCAGCGTCGGGGCGCCGGCCTTGTTTTCCAGGATGAAGCTCTTCGCGTATTCGCCCGTCTGGATGTCGCGCAGGCACTGGCGCATCGCTTCTTTCGTGTCGGCGGTGACCACGCGCGGACCCGTCACGTACTCGCCGTATTCGGCGTTGTTCGAGATCGAGTAGTTCATGTTGGCGATGCCGCCTTCGTAGATCAGGTCGACGATCAGCTTCAGCTCGTGCAGGCACTCGAAGTACGCCATCTCCGGCGCGTAACCAGCTTCCACCAGCGTTTCAAAGCCGGCCTTGATCAGTTCCACGGTACCGCCGCACAGCACGGCCTGTTCGCCGAACAGGTCGGTCTCGGTCTCTTCGCGGAAGTTGGTTTCGATGATGCCGGCCTTGCCGCCGCCATTCGCCGAAGCGTACGACAGCGCGATGTCGCGGGCGATGCCCGACTTGTCCTGGTGGACGGCGATCAGGTGCGGCACGCCGCCACCCTGCTTGTACGTGTTGCGCACGGTGTGGCCCGGTGCTTTCGGCGCGATCATGATCACGTCCAGGTCGGCGCGCGGCACGACCTGGCCGTAGTGCACGTTGAAGCCGTGGGCGAAGGCCAGCACGGCGCCCTGCTTGATGTTCGGTGCCACGTTTTCGTTGTACACCTGGGCGATGTTCTCGTCCGGCAGCAGGATCATGACGACGTCGGCAGCCTTGACCGCGTCATTGACTTCGGCGACCTTCAGGCCGGCCTGTTCGACCTTGTTCCAGGACGCGCCGCCCTTGCGCAGGCCGACGGTGACGTTGACGCCCGATTCGGTCAGGTTCTGCGCGTGGGCATGGCCCTGCGAGCCGTAGCCGATGATGGCAACGTTCTTGCCTTTGATGAGGGAGAGGTCGGCGTCTTTGTCGTAGAAAACTTTCATGATCATTCCTTGGTATTTTTTAGTGAAACGATAAATCGTATAAATTGTTTGGTTCGTTACGCGCGGTCAGATCTTCAGGATCCGTTCGCCGCGGCCGATGCCGGAGCCGCCCGTGCGGACGGTTTCCAGGATCGACGTGCGGTCGATCGCGTCGATGAAGGCATCCAGCTTGCTCTTCGCGCCCGTCAGTTCGATCGTGTACGTTTTCTCCGTCACGTCGATGATGCGGCCGCGGAAGATGTCGGCGGTGCGCTTCATTTCCTCGCGCTCCTTGCCGACGGCACGTACCTTGATCAGCATCAGCTCACGCTCGATGTGCTGGCCTTCCGTCAGATCGACCACCTTGACCACTTCGATGAGGCGGTTCAGGTGCTTGGTGATCTGCTCGATGATGTCGTCCGAGCCGCTGGTGACGATGGTCATCCGCGACAGCGTCGCGTCTTCCGTCGGTGCCACCGTCAACGTTTCGATGTTGTAGCCGCGCGCCGAGAACAGGCCGACGACGCGGGACAGTGCGCCCGCCTCGTTTTCCAGCAAAACAGAAATGATGTGTCGCATGTCAGAGGTCCTCCGCGCCAAGCAGCATTTCGGACAGGCCGGCACCCGCCTTCACCATCGGCCACACGTTCTCGCTCTGGTCGGTGATGAAGTTCATGAACACGAGGCGGTCCTTCATGCCGAACGCTTCGCGCAGCGCGCCGTCGACGTCGCCCGGCTTTTCGATGCGCATGCCGACGTGGCCATAGGCCTCGGCCAGCTTCTCGAAGTCCGGCAGCGAATCCATGTACGACTCGGAATAGCGCGAACCGTAATCGAGCTGCTGCCACTGGCGCACCATGCCCAGGAAGCGGTTGTTCAGCAGGATGATCTTCGGCGTCAGGTGGTACTGCTTGCACGTGGCCAGCTCCTGGATGCACATCTGGATCGAGCCTTCGCCGGTGATGCAGGCCACCGTCGCATCCGGGTTCGCCATCTGCACGCCCATCGCATACGGCAGGCCGACGCCCATCGTGCCCAGGCCGCCGGAATTGATCCACCGGCGCGGCTTGTCGAACGGGTAGTACTGCGCGGCCCACATCTGGTGCTGGCCCACGTCGGACGTGATGAACGCATCGCCCCTGGTGATTTCATGGACCTTCTGCACCACGGACTGCGGCTTGATGACGAGGTCCGACGTGGCGTACTTCAGGCAGTCGCGGTTGCGCCATTCGGTGATCTGGTTCCACCATTTCGACAGCTGGGCGGGATTCGGACGGTGGTCCGCCGCGTCCAGCTGGGCGAGGAATTCCGTCAGCACGTCGCGCACGTTGCCGACGATGGGAATGTCCACCTTGACGCGCTTGGAGATCGACGACGGGTCGATATCGACGTGGATGATCTTGCGCGGATGGGAAGCGAAGTGCTTCGGGTTGCCGATCACGCGGTCGTCGAAGCGGGCGCCGATGGCGATCAGCACATCGCAGTTCTGCATCGCCATGTTCGCTTCGTACGTGCCGTGCATGCCGGGCATGCCCACGTACTGGTCGCTCGACGCGCGCGAACCGCCCAGGCCCATCAGCGTGTTCGTGACGGGGAAGCCGAGGCGTTCGACCAGCTTGTTCAGTTCATTCGACGCATTGGCGAGGATCACGCCGCCGCCCGTGTAGATCATCGGGCGCTCGGCCGACAGCAGCAGCTGCACCGCCTTGCGGATCTGGCCCGAGTGGCCCTTGTCCACGGGACGGTAGGAACGCATCTCGATCTCCTTCGGATACGAGTACACGTGCTTGTGCATCGAGATGTCCTTCGGGATATCGACCAGCACGGGGCCGGGACGGCCGGTGCGGGCGATGAAGAACGCCTTTTTCACGGTTTCCGCCAGGTCCTTGACATCCTTCACGAGGAAGTTGTGCTTGACGACGGGGCGCGTGATGCCGACGGTATCGCATTCCTGGAACGCATCCTGGCCAATCGCATGGCTGGGCACCTGGCCGGAGATGACGACCATCGGGATCGAGTCCATGTAGGCGGTCGACAGGCCCGTGACGGCATTGGTGACGCCGGGACCGGACGTGACGATGGCGACGCCGACCTTCTGCGAGCTGCGCGAATAGGCATCGGCGGCATGCACGGCGGCCTGCTCGTGACGGACGAGGATGTGCTGGAATTTGTCCTGCTTGAAGATGGCGTCGTAGATATACAGGACGGCCCCTCCGGGATAGCCGAAGACGTGTTCAACGCCCTCTTCGGCCAGGCAGCGCACGAGAATTTCGGCGCCGGTGATGGCTGCTTCGGTGTTCATGAAACATTCCTTTCAAGGTCCATAGGAGATTGAACGGATGCTCGAGCCTGTCGAAGTAAGCCTGTGCCGCAGTACCATCAAGCGTCCCTTCTCTCTGCGGTCACGCCGGCCCTTCCCCCAACCGTAGTGGGGTGCAGGACGGTCGCTATACGCAACTCGTTCAGCTTGAGTTTCTGCAGCGGTTCGGCCGACCTCTCGCGCTTGTGGCACGGGTTAGAGCAAACTGCTGACATATGAAAGCGGATCGGGCATGGCGGCCTTGTGTGCAACCGGGCGCGATCGGGGAGCTTCGTGGTGTGCAAAGCGTTCCATACGGTACTGCGTCGCACCATTTCGGTCAAGGACAATTGCTTGAATTGCGCATTTGTCCATGCAAACGCCGCATATTGGTGCAAAACACGTGTAAAAACAGCGTCATACCCGGTAAAACGGGGAAAAGCCTGCGGGCCCACCGGTTTTTTGCTAGCATGCGCACAGTTCACAAGACCTCAACGGCCCGCGCAGCACCCACCACCTGATGGCAACAGATAAAGAACTTTCAGATTTTCTGGAAAACGTCGAGCGACGTGCCTTCAAGCAGGCGGTCTACGCGGTGCGCAAGGATGAATCCGCTTTGGACATCGTGCAGGACGCGATGATCAAGCTGGCGGAAAAATACGGCGACAAGCCGGCTGCCGAGCTGCCGCTGCTGTTCCAGCGCATCCTGCAGAACACGATCCTTGACTACTTCCGCCGCGAAAAAGTCCGCAATACGTGGGTCAGCCTGTTTTCCGGCCTGGGCAATTCCCAGGAGGAACATGAAGATTTTGATATACTGGAAACCTACGAGGCCGAGCATGGCACCCAGGCCGCCGAGTCCAGCGCGGACCAGGTGGAGCGCATGCAGGTGCTGCAAATCATTGAAGATGAAGTACAAAAGCTCCCGACACGTCAACGGGAAGCGTTCCTTATGCGTTACTGGCAGGATATGGATGTGGCAGAGACGGCCGAAGCAATGGGGTGCTCCGAAGGGAGCGTGAAAACCCATTGTTCGCGAGCGACTCACACTCTCGCAGCATCGCTCAAAGCCAAGGGAATCAAACTATGAATACCGAAGACATCAATTTCGCCTACCGGGTGCGCCACGCGCTCAACGAAAAGCTCGACGATCTGCCGGCCTCGACCACCGACCGTCTCGCTGCCGCCCGCCAGGCGGCCATGTCCCGCAAGAAAGCCCATGTGGAAGTGCGCGTCACGTCGCTGGCCACCGCGACGGCCGGCGGCGGCGGTTTCATGGCCGATCCGCTGGGCTGGCTGAGCCGCTTCTCCGTCGCGCTGCCGCTGGTGCTGCTGGTCGGCGGCATGGTCGGCGTGTACCAGTACGAGCAGCAGCAGTCGATCGCCGAACTGGCCGAACTCGATGCCGCCGTGCTGTCGGACGAACTGCCCCTGTCGGCTTACCTGGACCACGGCTTCAACGCCTACCTTGAAACGCGCGAGCAATAAGTATGGCGCGTGTTAGCGGTCGCACATGGTTGTGGAGTGGTGCTGCCGTCGTGGTAGTCGCAATCGCGGCCGGCGTCGTTGCCGTCCGCCACCAGCATCGCGCAGCCTCCCCGGCATCGGCGGCTTCGGCCGCCTCGACGCTGCTGGGCACGGAAGATGGTGCGAAACGCTGGCAGGACCTGACGCCCGGCGAACAGGCCGCCCTCGAGCCGCTGCGCGGCAGCTGGGACAAGCTGGGCCCCGTCCGCAAACAGAAATGGATTGAAATCGCCGGCCGCTACGCCACCATGAAGCCGGCCGAGCAGAAGCGCGTGCACGAACGCATCCGCGAATGGATCGCCATGTCGCCGGAAGAGCGCAAGGCCGTCCGCGAAAATTATGCGCGCGCGCAGAAACGTGTCGGCACCCAGAAGGCGGCCCAGTGGGAGCAGTACATGCTGCTGCCGGAAGAAGAACGCCTGAAGCTGGCCAATGCGGCCGGTGCCAAGAAGCAGGTGGCCAAGCCGCCGACACCGGCGCAAAGCCTGGCCAAGACGCCGCTGCCGATCCGCCCGCGGCCATACAACCCCGCCAGCATGGCCGTGACGCCGATCCCGGCACCGCTGCCGCCGGCCGTGATGCTGCCGCCGTCGATCCTGGCACCGGCACCTGAAATCAGTTATCCGCTGGAAGGCGCCGCCACGCCGGCCGTGATGCAGCAGCATTACGAGCACCCTTCCGTGACGGCGCAGCCGCTGCCGGCCCCGCAGCCGGCGCCGCTCGCCCCTACCCCGCCTCCGGCCACGACGAATGCAGGAAAATAAGACAATCCCCACGATCCGGCGCCGCCTGATCTCGATGGTGTACGAGCTGCTGCTCGCGTTTGCCGTGCTGTTCCTGCCTTTCCTCGTGTTCGAGATGGCCGTCGGCGCCAGCCACGCGGCCGTCGTCGAACATGGCCGCCAGGCCCTCGCCTTCCTCGTGCTGGGCGCCTACTTCATCCATCAATGGACCCGCAAGGGCCAGACGCTGGCGATGCAGACGTGGCGCCTGCGCGTAACGATGAAGGACGGTGCCACGCTGTCGCCCCAGGCGGCAGCCGTGCGTTATCTGCTGGCGTGGATGTGGTTACTGCCGGCGCTGGTGCTCAGCTACGCGCTGGACCTGCAGCACTGGGACGCGCTGGGCGCGATCCTGGCCGGCATCGTCCTGTGGTCGCTGACGGCCTTCCTCGACCGCGACCGCCAGTTCCTGCACGACCGCCTCGCCGGCACGCGGCTGGTGCAGTTGCCCAAACCCGTAAAGAAGACGACTGCAACAGCCGCATTGTGAAACCGTCGGCCGCTTTTCTTTGCTGCCTGCTGCTTGCGTGGTACAGAGCACAGGCGTTCGCTGCGGAGGCCGACCGATCATTAAGACAAGTCGGCATCGAGTCCCGTGCTGCAGGCAATTACGATGAGGCCTACCGGGCCTGGTGGCCAGGCGCCGCACTAGGCGATGCCGAGCAGCAGGAGTTAATTGGTGTACTCCTGCTGGAAAAGCCAGTCAGTGCCAAAGTCTTCCATAGAAAGAGCGGCGACCGTGCCAGCATTGGCCTTCGCTATGTCTACACGGCTGCCCTGGCAGGCCGTCGTTCGGCAATGATGCGTATAGCCCAGGGCCAGCGCAGCGGCAGCATTGGATTGCGGAGAGATTCGAACGCGGCCGACTGCTGGCAGAAGGCCGCGCAAGCGCAGCGTGAAGTGATCTCCTGCGTTGCCTTGACAAGATTTCGGCGGCCCGAAAGCCGCCCATCCTGCGCGGATATTTCAGCCATGTCTGCGCCCGATACGGCCACGGCTGCGCTGGGCTCTTCCCACGCCAGGCTTTGTATTGCGAATGGAACCTATTCGATCCTCGTTCCAGGCGGGCCGCCAAGTCCTCGCGACTTGATCACCGAGCAGGCGTACGCTCGTTATGGCATCGAGTGGGTCGTTACCGGAGATGTGATTTACGATGGATTTGAAATGTATCGCTCGGCGTTCAATGCGGCCATGGAGCAAGCGATTGTTGAAAAGCATGGTGCTGCGATCTTTGAGCGAATCGAAATGAAATTGCCCGCTCGTTGAAACACTCGATGCGCCCTCGTAAAGCGGCAACATCTGTTCGACGGAATGCCTGGCGAAAGTTCGTAATACCTGTCGTATCGCCAGTTTAATTCGGTTTATTTTGCTGTCGGCACCGTTGCAAGGTGCGATTTGCGGCAGCGTCTCCAGCGAGCCGGTCTAGAACATCATGTTGGAAGAACCTCAATGCCCCCTGTGCGGCCGCCCGCTCGGCACGGTTAACATCGACCGCCACCACCTCGTGCCGAAGACGTTCAAGGGCCGCGAGCAGTTCCCGATCCATAAGATCTGCCATCGCAAGATCCATTCCGTGTTCACGGAACGCGAGCTGCTGCGCGAGTTTCACACGTGGGAAAAGCTGCGGGAGAACGAGGAGATTCGCCGCTTCATCGAGTGGGTGGCGAAGAAGCCGGCGGGGTTTTATACATCGACGGCGACCAGCAACAACAAGAAGAGGTAGGCTGGGGACTGTCCCCGCAGGGGCCTGTCCCCGGGGTTGTTGTTGCACTTCACTGACGAACCACCAAAGCGAAAAGCACCCCCGGGGACAGGCTCCTTATTCAGGCTCAGCCCGAATAAGGAGCCTGAGCCCGATGCATCACGACTCGCGCCGACCGACCTGGGCTGACACTTATTTCACCTCGCGCAGATACGACTGCAGCATGATGCACTGCGTATGCTTATGCTGATGCGTGACAAGCATTTTTGCCCGGTAAATTCGTGCCCCTGCTTTAATCGACCACCAGGCGTACGGACCGAAGATCGCAATACTGAAGATGTTTGCCCACAAGATCTCAGTTCCTGATGCCGTCGTGAGGCTGGCAAGCATGAAAGGGGCAAACGCAGCTAAAGCGAAGCAGAAGTACAGCGTGACATACAAATAAAGCCGCCACCGTCGCGACCAATTGGATCGATATCTCTTTTTGTACGCTATCTGTAAATTGCCGGCATGTGGAAAATGTTCCAGATACGGCCGTCCCAGGACATAGTCACGAAGCGCGCGGTCAGGTTTCACGAGGGTCAGCAGGTATTCAACTTCGTCTGCTGACAGAGTGTGATCTCCAGAGATGGCTTGATACCCTTTCTCACGAATGTAGGGATGCATGTTTGGTGTACGTTCCACGGCATCTAGAAACTCCTTTGCAAACTTGTACTCCTCGCGCATTCTGCCACGCTTGCCGATGAGCACTTCGTAAAGAATTTTTCCAAGGCCGCCGATTGCGCCCAAGGCAGCCACAATTTTCGCGACTAGTTCTAAATCCATTTCCCCTCCCGGTTGGAGTTTCAGGGCTGCGGGTGCTTGTATAACATGGTCCGAAAATACAACGTTTGAGACGTCTCAGTAGGCAAGCGCAAGGGTAAGCAGCTCGAGACAATGGCAAAAAAGGGTCAGGCCGCCCGGTGTCCTAGAACCGCTCGTAACCCTGCAGATAACGCCACTCGCCCACCGGCAGCGCACCCATCGAAATGCGGCCGATGCGCAACCGCTTCACGGCCGTCGCCTTCAGGCCCACCGCGTGACACATCTTGTCGATCTGGCTCGGCTTCGGCCCTTTCATCGCGAAGCGCAGCCGCCGTTCGTTCTGCCAGCTGACCTTCGTCGCGCCCAGGTTCAGCTGCGCCAGGCCGTTGTCGGCGATCGTGCCTTCGACATCGACGATGATTTCCTGCTCCATCTTCGCGCCGTCGTCGACCAGCTTGCGGGCCACGCGGAAGTCCTGCGTGAAGACGAACAGGCCGCTGGCCGCCGCTTCCAGCGGCAGCGCCGGCGTCAGGTTCAGCAGGTCGCGCTTCAGGAAGCGCTGCTTGCGCGCGTCCTTGCTGCGGGTTTCCTCGGTCAGGCAGCGCAGCGCATCGGCGCCGGCCGGCTTGTTCAGCAGGATCGTCACCGGCGCCAGTTCCAGCAGCGTGGCGTCCGGCGCCAGCGTCACGGTCTGTTCGGCCGCCACGCGGGCACCCGGCTCTTCGACGACGGTGCCGTCCACCAGCACGTAGCCGCCTTCGATATACAGTTCGGCTTCGCGGCGCGAGCAGGGAATCTGCTCCGCCACGCGCTTGGCGAGGCGGACGGTCGTGTCTTCGGTCATGGGATTCTTAGTTCTTGAAATAATGGGCGAACACGTCCGCCACCTTGCGCAGCTGTTCGCGGTTCACGTCGAGATGCGTGACGAGCCGCAGCCGCGGCGCCATCGACACGCGGATGCCCTCGGCGGCCAGCACCTGCGCCAGCGGAGCGCAATGCGCAGCCGGCACGTCGACGTAGAAGATATTGGTTTGCGGCGCCGTCACGGCCAGGGCGGGAATGCGCGCCAGTTCACCGGCCAGGAATGCGGCATTGCCATGGTCTTCGGCGAGGCGCTTCACGTTATTCTGCAGCGCGTACAGGCCGCCGGCGGCAATGATGCCCGCCTGCCGCACGCCGCCGCCCAGCATCTTGCGCCACCGCTTGCCCTCTTCGATGAAGGCGCGCGAGCCGCACAGCACGGATCCGACCGGTGCGCCCAGGCCTTTCGACAAGCAGACGGAAACGCTGTCGAAACCGGCCACCGCCTCTTTCAGCGATATGCCCTGCTGCACGGCCGCGTTGCAGATGCGGGCACCGTCCAGGTGCGTGGCCAGGCCCTTGTCGTGTGCCAGCGCGGTGGCCGCAGCCACGTAATCGCGCGGCAGCACGCGGCCGCCGATGGTGTTTTCCAGCGCCAGCAGCTTCGTGCGGGCAAAATGAAAATCGTGCGGCTTGATCTGCGCGGCGATGTCGGCCAGCGCGAGGCTGCCGTCCGGCTGGTTGGCGATCGGCTGCGGCTGGATCGAGCCCAGCACCGCGGCACCGCCCCCTTCGTAGCGGAAGGTATGCGCTTCCTGGCCGACGAGGTATTCGTCGCCGCGGCCGCAGTGGACCAGCAGCGCGATCAGGTTGGTCTGCGTGCCGGACGGTGCAAACAGCGCAGCCTCGTAGCCGAACAGTGCCGCCGCATGGTCCTGCAACGCATTGACGGTTGGATCGTCGCCATACACATCGTCGCCGACCGGCGCGCGGTGCATCGCGTCGCGCATCGCGGCGGACGGTTGCGTGACGGTGTCGCTGCGCAGGTCGATCCAGCTCATGTCAGGCCTCGGTCGTGTAGAAACGCTTGCCCATCTCTTCCAGGCCCACCGTCTGCAGCACTTCCTGCAGGCGCTCGGCCGGCCGGCGGCGCGGCAGGTCCTTGAACGTGGCGATGATCAGTTCGTTCTTCATCGAGTGCTCCCAGCCCACCAGTTCCGTCACGTTGACCTGGTAGCCGTGCGCCTCCAGCTGCAGGCAGCGCAGCACGTTGGTGATCTGGCTGCCGAATTCGCGCGTGTGGATCGGGTGGCGCCAGATTTCCGTCAGCGCGCTCTTGCCCAGCGACTGGCCCTTGTTCTTGCGCAGCACCGACGCGACTTCCGCCTGGCAGCACGGCACCAGCACGATGTGCTTGGCGTGCTTCTTCAGCGCGAAGTCGATCGCGTCATCCGTCGCCGTATTGCAGGCGTGGAGCGCGGTGACGATGTCGATCTGTTCCGGCAGCTCTTTCGACGTGGTCGATTCGGCCACCGACAACGGCAGGAACGACATGCCCGGGAACTCGAACTTCGCGGCCAGTTCGCGCGAACGCTGTACCAGCTCGTCGCGCGTTTCGATGCCGTAGATGTGCGAGGCATCCTTCAGAGCCTTGAAGAACAGGTCGTAAATGATGAAACCCAGGTACGACTTGCCCGCGCCATGGTCGACCAGCGACACGGTACCCTTGTCCTTGACGACGTCGTTCAGCAGCGGCTCGATGAACTGGTACAGGTGGTACACCTGCTTCAGCTTGCGGCGGCTGTCCTGGTTCAACTTGCCGTCGCGCGTGAGGATGTGCAGTTCCTGCAGCAGCGCGACGGACTGGCCCGGGCGTATCTCCGGGATGTCCGTCACGGTCGTCGGCAGCGCTTTGGAAGATTTACTGGGCTTCATCGATCCACGCCTGCTGGATCGCTTCGAGCATCTTCTCGCCGCCACGCTTGTGGTCGTCGTCGAACCCGTCGAGGGTCACGACCCAGTTGTGCAGGTCCGTGAAGCGGATCTGCGTCGGGTCCAGGTGCGGATACTTGTCATACAGCGCTTCCGCGATCGCCGTGATGTCCGTCCATTTCATGGTCAGTGCCCACCTTCGCTGGCATGGTTGATGGTGTACTTGGGGATCTCGACGACCAGGTCTTCATCGGCCACGATCGCCTGGCACGACAGGCGCGACTGGGCTTCCAGGCCCCAGGCCTTGTCCAGCAGGTCTTCCTCGGTGTCTGTCGCTTCGTTCAGCGAATCGAAGCCTTCGCGGACGATCACGTGGCATGTCGTGCACGCGCACGACTTCTCGCAGGCGTGCTCGATGTGGATGTCGTTCTCGAGCAGGATGTCGCAGACGGACTTGCCCGCTTCCGTTTCGATGACGGCGCCTTCAGGGCACAGCTTGGCGTGGGGCAGGATGACGATTTGTGGCACTTGTTACCTCTGTAGATATTCTTTTAAATGACCTGGTCCAGCGCCTTGCCGGCCAGCGCGCTGCGCACGCTGCGGTCCATGCGGCGCGACGCGAATTCTTCCGTGCCGCGCGCCAGTTCCTCGACGGCGGACTTGACGGCCACGTGGTCGGCGCTACCCGCAGCCGATTGCGCCAGCACGTCGCGCGTTTTCTGCATCAGCGCGTCGACGTCGGCACGTTCCTCGTCCGACAGCAGGCCGGCATCTTCGTCCAGCGCCGATTGCGTTGCCAGCAGGATGCGTTCCGCTTCCACCTGTTCTTCGCGCAGCGCACGCGCCGTCATGTCCGACGCGGCGGACGTGTACGAATCCTGCAGCATGCGCGCCACATCGTCGTCGCCCAGGCCGTACGACGGCTTGACGGTGATCGATGCCTCGACGTTCGAACGCAGCTCGCGGGCCGACACGGACAGCAGGCCGTCCGCATCCACCTGATACGTGATGCGGATGCGCGCCGCACCGGCCGCCATCGGCGGAATGCCTCGCAGCTCGAAGCGCGCCAGCGAACGGCAGTCGCTCACCAGTTCGCGCTCGCCCTGCAGCACGTGCACGGCCAGCGCCGTCTGGCCATCCTTGAAGGTCGTGAATTCCTGCGCACGCGCGCAGGGAATCGTCGAATTGCGGGGAATGATTTTTTCGACGAGGCCGCCCATCGTCTCGATGCCCAGCGACAGCGGGATCACGTCCAGCAGCAGCCAGTCGTCGCCCGCGGCGCGGTTACCCGCCAGCAGATTGGCCTGGATGGCCGCGCCCAGCGCCACCACCTTGTCCGGATCGATGTTCGCGTGCGGGATCGTGTGGAAGTACTCGCCGACGGCGCGCTGCACGTGCGGCATGCGCGTGGCGCCGCCGACCATGACGACACCGTCGATATCGTCAGCATCCACGTTCGCATCGCGCAGCGCCTTCTTGATGGCGTTCATCGTCTTGGTGACGAGGTGCTTCGTGATCTCGGTGAATTTCTCGGCCGTGATCTTCAGGTGCACGTTCTCGCCCGACGACAGGCTCGCATCGACGGTCACTTCCGCCTTGGTGGACAGCTGTTCCTTCGCTTCGCGCGCCTTCACCATCAGCACCGCGGTATCGATGTCGTTCAGCGGCGCCAGCTTTTCCTGCTCGTGGATCCAGCAGAACAGCCGGTGGTCGAAGTCGTCGCCGCCCAGCGCGGAATCGCCGCCGGTGGACAGCACTTCGAACACGCCTTTCGACAGCTTCAGGATCGAGATGTCGAACGTGCCGCCGCCCAGGTCGTAGACGGCGAACAGGCCTTCGGAGCCGTTGTCGAGGCCATACGCAATGGCGGCGGCCGTCGGTTCCGACAGCAGGCGCAGCACGTTCAGGCCGGCCAGCTGGGCCGCATCCTTGGTGGCCTGGCGCTGCGCGTCGTCGAAGTAAGCGGGCACCGTGATGACGGCGCCCACCAGTTCGTCGCCCAGCGCATCTTCGGCGCGCTGGCGCAGCGTGGCCAGGATCTGGGCCGACGTCTCGACCGGGCTCTTGATGCCGCCGATGGTTTTCAGCTGCACCATGCCGGGCGCATCGACGAAGTCGTACGGCAGGTTTTCCGCGTAGGCGATGTCTTTCAGGCCGCGGCCCATGAAGCGCTTGACGGACACGATCGTGTTCTTCGGATCGGTGGTCTGCGCGGCCTGCGCCTTGTAGCCGATATTGGCGTTCCCGTTCGGCAGGTAGCGCACGACGGACGGCAGCAGCGGCCGGCCGTCCTCGTCGTTCAGCACCTCGGGAATGCTGCTGCGCACAGTGGCGACCAGCGAGTTCGTCGTGCCCAGGTCGATGCCGACCGCCAGCCGGTGCTGGTGCGGTGCCGTGGACATGCCCGGTTCGGAAATTTGCAGAAGAGCCATGTGAAACCTGTTCTTGTTTTTACGCGCGGCCGGAGAGCTCAGGCTTCCAGTGCGTCGAAGGCAAAGCGGAGTTCTTCGCCGGATTTTTCCAGGAACATCAGTGCGCGCACGCCCTGCGCGGCGGCGGCATAGTCGCCCGCGTCCAGCTGCGTTTCGATGTCCTTCAGTTGGGCCTTGCGGGCCGTGCGCAGCTGGCTGTCCAGATCGTCGAGCAGGCCGGCATCCTTCGTGGCACGCGCTTTGGCCAGCTCTTCGCGCCATTCCATCTGCGCCATCAGGAAGGCCATCGGCATCGCCGTGTTCGACTCCACCTGCAGGTCGATGCCATTCAATTCGCACAAGTACTGAGCGCGGCGCTGGGGATTCTTCAGCGTCTGATAGCCTTCGTTGGCGCGGGTGGCCCACTGCATCGCGACGCGCTTTTCTGCGTCCGTCGCGTTGACGAATTTATCGGGATGGACGCGGCTTTGCACGTCGCGGTAGGCGGCGTCCAGCTGGCCGCTGTCGATGGCAAACTGCTGCGGCAGTTGAAAGAGTTCGAAGTGGTTTTGCACGGGCAGACGGTTTAAATGCGGAAGCTCTCGCCGCAGCCGCAGGCGTCTTTCTCGTTCGGGTTATTGAACTTGAAGCCTTCGTTGAGGCCTTCGCGGGCGAAGTCCAGCTCCGTGCCGTCGATGTACGGCATGCTTTTCGGATCGACGAACACCTTCACGCCGTGCGACTCGAACACCGAATCCTCGGGCGACGCTTCGTCCACGTATTCCAGCTTGTAGGCCAGGCCCGAGCAGCCCGTCGTGCGCACGCCGAAGCGCAGGCCGACGCCCTTGCCGCGCCGTTCGATGTAGCGGTTGATGTGCTTTGCTGCTTTTTCGGTCAACGTGATCGCCATGCCATTCCTCCTGTTACGGCAGGCCCGCTTCGGCGGACCCGCTGCCCTGCTGTTGCGCTTGCGGTGTTTAAGCTGCTGCGTGCTTCGTTTTGTAATCCAGCACGGCAGCCTTGATTGCATCTTCGGCCAGGATCGAGCAGTGGATCTTCACCGGCGGCAGCGCCAGTTCTTCGGCGATCTGCGTGTTCTTGATGGCCAGCGCTTCGTCCAGCGACTTGCCCTTGACCCATTCGGTCACCAGCGAGCTGGAAGCGATCGCCGAGCCGCAGCCGTAGGTCTTGAATTTCGCATCTTCGATCAGGCCATCGGCACCGACCTTGATCTGCAGTTTCATCACGTCGCCGCAGGCCGGCGCGCCGACCATGCCGGTACCGACGGAATCGTCGCCCTTCTCGAAGGCGCCCACGTTGCGCGGGTTTTCATAGTGGTCGAGAACTTTTTCCGAGTAAGCCATTTTGATGCTCCTGTAATTTGATTATCCGGTGCCTGTCACCGTTTTTTCGACAGGCACCGGTTGAAAGGATCGCTTAGTGAGCGGCCCACTGGATCGAGTTGATGTCGATCCCTTCTTTGAACATGTCCCACAGCGGCGACAGCTCGCGCAGCTTGCCCACTTTCGACTTCATCAGTTCGATGGCGAAGTCGATGTCCTTTTCCGTCGTGAAGCGGCCGATCGTGAAGCGGATCGAGCTGTGCGCCAGCTCGTCGGAGCGGCCCAGCGCGCGCAGCACGTACGACGGTTCCAGGCTCGCCGAGGTGCAGGCGGAACCGGACGACACGGCCAGGTCTTTCACCGCCATGATCAGCGACTCGCCTTCCACGTAGTTGAACGACACGTTCAGGTTGTGGGGCACGCGGTGTTCCATGTCGCCGTTGATGTACACCTCTTCGATTTCCTGCAGGCCGTTGGCCAGGCGGTCGCGCAGCGCCTTGATGCGGGCGATCTCGCCATCCATCTCTTCCTTGGCCAGGCGGAACGCTTCGCCCATGCCGACGATCTGGTGGGTCGGCAGCGTGCCGGAACGCAGGCCGCGCTCGTGACCGCCGCCGTGCATCTGCGCTTCGATGCGTACGCGCGGCTTGCGGCAGACGTACAGCGCGCCGACGCCCTTAGGACCGTAGGTCTTGTGCGCCGTGAAGGTCATCAGGTCGACCTTGGTCTTCTGCAGGTCGATGGCGAGCTTGCCGGTGGCTTGCGCCGCGTCGCAGTGGAAGATGATGCCCTTGCTGCGGCAGAAGGTGCCGATGTCGTCGATCGGCTGCACGACGCCGATCTCGTTATTGACCAGCATGACGGAGATCAGGATCGTGTCCGGGCGCACGGCGGCGGCCAGCTGTTCGATGGTGATCAGGCCGTTGTCCTGCGGTTCCAGGTAGGTGGCTTCGAAGCCCACGCGTTCCAGCTCGCGCACCGTGTCCAGCACCGATTTGTGCTCGGTCTTGACGGTGATGATGTGCTTGCCCTTGGTCTTGTAGAAGTTCGCCGCGCCCTTCAGCGCCAGGTTGTTGCTCTCCGTGGCGCCGGACGTCCAGATGATTTCACGCGGGTCGGCATTCACCAGCGCCGCCACGTGGCCGCGCGCTTCTTCGACGGCCGCTTCCGCCGTCCAGCCGTACATGTGGCTGCGCGACGCGGGATTGCCGAACTGCTCGCGCAGGTAAGGGATCATCTTGTCGGCCACGCGCGGGTCGATCGGCGTCGTGGCCGAGTAATCCATATAGATCGGGAAGTGCGGCGCGGTGTGGAATTCGACCGGGGCAACCTTGGCGACGTTTTTTTCAGGGGCGTTCATCTATCACTCCAATGCTGATTTTGCTGTTTGCTTCGGACTACAGCGTTTGTTTTAGCCGAGGGCGGCCTGCTTCTGGTGCATCACCACCACGTTCTGTTCGGCGATCTTCTGTTTCTGCTGGTCGACCAGGTCCTGCAGCGATACCGAGTCGAGGTAATCGACCATCTTCTCGTTCAGCGTGGCCCACAGTTCATGGGTCATGCAGCGTGCGCCGGAGGCGTGGTCAGCGCCATGGCAGTTTTCCTTGCCGCCGCACTGGGTCGCATCGAGCGGCTCGTCCACGGCGATGATGATGTCGGCCACCGTCACCTTGTCGGCGCGGCGGGCCAGGCTGTAGCCGCCACCCGGACCGCGGATGGATTCCACGATCTCGTGACGGCGCAGCTTGCCGAACAGCTGCTCCAGGTAGGACAGCGAGATGGCCTGGCGCTGGCTGATGCCAGAGAGCGTGACGGGACCTTTGCCCTGGCGCATTGCCAGGTCGATCATCGCGGTCACGGCAAAACGGCCTTTGGTAGTCAGACGCATTACAACCTCGGATAAATTCAGCCTGCAGGGAAATACTTGAATTCGGGTAAAATCCGTTTTCACTTCACGCGGCTGATTAAAAACCGGATTAGTTGAACGAATTAGTCAAGTATACCAGCTTTGCAGAAAGCTTGCCGGAGGTGGCTTCATTCCCGGTTGTCGTGAATCCTACGTGCCGCACGGTCAGCCGCGTTGCAACAATCGCAACGGTCCGAACAGTGCCTGCATGTCCTTGTTGGCAATGAACGACAGGTTGTACGGGTGCTCGGCCGCCACCTGCGGCAGGGCCTGCACGATCGGCAGCTTGTTGAGCTGCTCGGCAATCTTTCCCCACAACACCAGTTTCGGCTGCGGCTGACGCGCAGCGAGCGCTTCCATCACCGTTGCGAAGAACGGCAGCCATGCTTTGGCATCCTTGACGGGTGCTACATGCGAGCGGAACACCAGCGACGCATTGAGCAACAGGAAGCCGTGCCCTTCCAGCCGTTCCTGCAGCTCGGCCAGCGTGCCGATCGCCGCGCCGGACCGGGCGCGGGCGGCGCAGGCGGCCAGCGCCGTTCCCGCCGTGTTCGCTTCATCCAGCTGGCCATCGGCCACCAGCAGCATCTTCATGAAATTGCGCAGCGACGTGGCACGGTTGACGGGCTTCGACAGGCCGCCGTCCGCATCGGCCGACCACAGGCTGCCGACGGCGCCATCCATGAAGCACACGCCCGTGGCGCTCTCGGCGCGGGGATAAGGCCCCTCGCCCACCAGCACGTAGCGCACCTGGTCCAGCGGCAGGCGGAACGCGGCGAACAGGCGCTGTTCGGTGGGCAGATAGGTGTCGTCGGCCAGCGCCGACAGGTAAGCCGGATCGGCGGCGGCAACCGCTTCGAGGCCGCGCGTCAGCGTGGCGTGCCAGGAGGGGTCGGCCCGGTCGAGGGCGGCGAGGAAGTGCGCGGGGATCGTCATTGCGGAGGTTGGCGGGCAAAGGGCGGGATTTTACCGCGCCGGCCGGCCACTACCCCAGCAAATCGTGCGAGTTCAGGATGGCGAACGCGATTTCCGGATTGGCATCCAGGCAGCGCCGGATGGCGGCGGGGATCGCCTGCCGCGTCTTGCGACACAGGCCGGGCTGGCGCGCCAGTTCGATGGCGAAGCCGCGCGACGTGCGCACTTCGTTCGGACCGGGCGCGATCGTCAGCCTGACACCCAATTGCTCCTCCAGCCGCACGCCGATGCGCATCAGCTCCGCATGACTGGCGATCGCCGCGATGCGCTCGACCAGTTTCCTTTCCTCGTCGCGGGTCAGGCGCAGCACGCGCCGGTCCGCCTGCGGATCGGCGGTCAGCAGGTCGAGGTCGCAGTCGCAAGCGCCCGGCGGGCACAGTTTTCGGATCGGGAAGTCGGGCACCATCGCAGTCGCATCGGGCAGGGACGACGGAAAAGTATCCGTCGGCGCGGCCGGTACGTCAATCGTGCCGGGGACTTTTCAATTGTGCCCTCTTGTGGCGGCCCGGGCCGTCACGTACAGTGGCCAACATTACAATCACCCGGCCTGCGCCATGGGAACCAGCTTGACCGATCATGTCCCGCCATCCCGGCCTGCCGCCCCGGGCAGCTTCAGTTTCCTGGCCGCGCCGGGCCAGATGGGCACGCTGATCGGCGCATTCGACTGGTCCACCACGCCGCTCGGCCCCCTCGCCGCCTGGCCGCAAAGCTTGCGCACCACCGTCAGCCTGATGCTCAATTCCAGCCACCCGATCTGGATCGGCTGGGGTCCGGATGCCACCTTCCTCTACAACGATGCCTATGTCGACGTGCTGAGCCACGCCAAGCATCCGTGGGCGCTGGGCCTGCCGGCGGCGCAGGTGTGGGCGGAGATCTGGGACTTCTGCGGCCCGCTGGCCGACAAGGTGTTCCATCAGGCGGAAGCCACCTACGTGGCCGACGTGCAGCTGTTCATGAACCGCGGCAGCTACCTGGAAGAGACGTGGTATTCGTTCTCGTACAGTCCCATCGTGGATGAAAGCGGCGGCGTTGGCGGGCTGTTCTGCCCGTCGACGAATGTCACCGCCAGCAACCTGAACACGCGCCGCCTCGCGTCGCTGTCCGCCCTCTCCTCTTCCGCGCTGCGCGAGAACAGCGTGGCGGGCGCCTGCGACACGGCGATGGCCACCATCGCCCGCAACCCGGCGGACATGCCGTTCGCGCTGCTCTACCTGATCGACGAAGCCACCGACAGCGCGCTGCTGCAGCAGGCCGTGCACCTGCCGCTGACGGACCGCGTGACGCCGGCCGCCATCGCGCTCGGCGCCGACGGCCCGGCCAGCCCGTGGCCCGTCACCCAGGTGTACGACACGGGCGCCGCCGTCCTCGTCCCGGTCGGCGATGTCGACGGGCTGCCGGCCGGCGTGGCGGCGCAGCGCGTCACGCAGGCGCTGGCCCTGCCGCTGACGATGCCGGGCCATACCCGGCCGGCCGGCGTGCTGGTGGTCGGCATCAACCCGGGGCGGCCGCTGGATGCCGAATACCGCACCTTCTTCGAGCTCGTCGCCGGCCAGGTGGTCGCGGCCGTGCAGAATGCCATGGCGGCCGAGGAACAGCGCCGCCGCGCCGACATGCTGGCGGAACTGGACCGCGCCAAGACGGCCTTCTTCAGCAACGTCAGCCACGAATTCCGCACGCCGCTGACGCTGATGCTGGGCCCCGCCGAGGATGCGATGAACGACGCCGCCCACCCGCTGCCGCCGGTGCAGCGCCACCGGCTGGAACTGGTGCACGGTAACGCGCTGCGGCTGCAGAAGCTCGTCAACACGCTGCTCGACTTCTCGCGCGTGCAGGCCGGGCGCATGCAGGCTTCCTATGCGGAAGTCGATCTGGCCGCGCTGACGCGCGACCTGGCCAGCGGCTTCCGCTCGATCGTCGAAAGCGCCGGACTGCAGCTGGAGGTCGACTGCCAGCCATTGACCACGCCGGCCTGGGTCGATACGTCGCTGTGGGAAAAGATCGTGCTGAACCTGCTGTCGAACGCGTTCAAGTTCACCTTCGACGGCCGCATCACTGTCACGCTGCGCGAGCAGGACGACCACGCCGTGCTGACGGTGCGCGACAGCGGCGTGGGCATCGCGCCCGAACACCTGGCCAAGATCTTCGAACGCTTCCAGCGCGTGGAAGGCACACGCTCGCGCTCGCACGAGGGCTCCGGCATCGGCCTGGCGCTGGTGCGCGACCTGGTGGACCTGCACCAGGGGCGGATTGCCGTCGACAGCACGCCCGGCACGGGCACCTGCTTCACCGTCACGCTGCCGCTCGGCAGCGCCCACCTGCCCGGCGATCAGCTGGCCGGCCGCGGCGCCGCCACGCCATCGGTCGCCGCCCTGGAGACGTACACCGCCGAAGCGCGCCGCTGGCTGCCCGGCTATGCCGCCCCGCAGGACGACGACCAGGGCCTGCTGTCGCACGGCGCGCACGTGCTGGTCGCCGACGACAATGCCGACATGCGCAACTACCTGGAACGCCTGCTGCGGCAGCGCTGGCGCGTCACGGCCGTGCCGAACGGCCAGGCCGCGCTGGAGTGCGCGCGGCACGAGCGGCCGGACCTGATCGTCTCCGACGTGATGATGCCCGTGCTGGACGGCTTCGGCCTGATCGCCGCGCTGCGCGCCGACGATGTACTGCACGACGTGCCGGTGCTGCTGCTGTCCGCCCGCGCCGGCGAGGAAGCGCGCATCGAAGGCCTGAATGCGGGTGCCGACGACTATCTCGTCAAGCCGTTCTCGGCGCGCGAACTGCTGACGCGGATCGATTCGCAGCTGATCCGCGCCCGCATCCGCCAGGTCGAACGGGCCCATGCCGAGCGGATGGCCGAAGTGTTCATGCAGGCGCCTGCCGCGATCGCCATCCTGCGCGGCCCGAGCCTCGTGTTCGAACTGCTCAACGAACGCTATGCGGAACTGATCGGCCAGCGCGACGTGCGGGGCATGCCGCTGCGCCTGGCGCTGCCGGAACTGGCCGAACAGGGCCTGTTCGACGAGCTGGAAGGCGTGCTGACCACGGGCACGGCCATCGTCGGGCAGGCGCGGCGCGTCATGCTGGCACGGGGTCCGGGCGGCGCGCCGGAGGAGTGCTACTTCGACTACGTGCACCAGCCGGTGCGCAACGCCGCCGGCGTGGTCGACCGCGTGGCCATCGTGTCGTTCGAAGTTACGGCGCTGGCGCAGGCGCGCCGCGCGGCGGAAGTGGCCAACCGCGCCAAGGACGAGTTCCTGGCCATGCTGGGCCACGAGCTGCGCAATCCGCTGTCGCCGATCCTGATCGCGCTGGAACTGATGCGGCTGAAAGGCACGCAGGGCATCGAGAAGGAACATGCCGTCATCGAACGGCAGGCGCAGCACCTGGTGCGTCTGGTGGACGACCTGCTGGACGTGGCCCGCATCGCGCAGGGCAAGTTCGAGCTGCGCCGCGAACGGATCGAACTGGCGGTGCTGGTGACGCGCGCCGTGGAAACCGTCAGCCCCCTGCTGGAGGAACGCCGGCACCGGCTGAAGCTGGACGTGCCGGTGCAAGGCATGGCCGTCGAAGCGGATCCGGTGCGCTTCGTGCAGGTGCTGGCGAACCTGCTGACGAATGCGGCCAAGTACACCAACAGTGGTGGCAATATCGCGCTCGCCGCCGTGCCCGATGGCGACCGGGTGGCGATCCGCGTGACGGACAACGGCATCGGCATTTCCGCCGCCATGCTGCCGCAGCTGTTCGACAAGTTTACCCAGGAACGCCAGGCGCTGGACCGCTCGCGCGGCGGGCTCGGTCTCGGCCTGGCGATCGTGCGGAACATCGTGGCGCTGCATGGCGGCAGCGTGTCCGCCAGCAGCGCCGGCGCCGACCAGGGCAGCGTGTTCGAAGTGCGCGTGCCGCTGGCGTCGGCCGGCATCGAAGCGGTGGCACCGGCCCCGCCTGAAGGCGCCGCCACGCCTGCGATGCGCCGCCGCGTGCTGCTCGTCGACGACAACCCGGACGTGCTGGACTCGCTGCGCGCGCTGCTTGAATTGCGCGGCCACGAAGTCCACGCGCTGCCCGATCCGGCCAGCGCGCTGCGGCTGGCCGACAGCTTCGCCGACGGGCCTGCACCGGACTTCGCCATCCTCGACATCGGCCTGCCCGGCATGGACGGCTACGAACTGGCGGTGGAACTGCGCCGCCGGCCCGGCCTGCACGCCACCTGCCTGATCGCGCTGACCGGCTACGGCCAGCAGGCCGACCATGCCCGCTCGGCGGCCGCCGGCTTCAGCGCCCACCTCGTCAAGCCGGTGGCGGCGCAGCTGCTGCATGATGCCATCGAGCGGGGGCTGGCCGGCAGCGCGTGAGTTGGGGACTGTCCCCGGTCTTTCGGGGACTGTCCCCGGGGTTGCGGACGGTCGCCCCGCAGTTCCTTATTCCGCGTCCGGCTGCCGCGCCGGATGGGCTGCCTGGAACGCCTCGATGCCGGCGCAGGCCGCGTCGATGGCGGCAATCGTCGGATACGGCGCCAGGTCCACACCGAAGCGGTTGGCGTTGAACACCTGCGGCACCAGGCAGCAATCGGCCAGCGTCGGCGTGTCGCCGTGGCAGAAGCGGCCCGTGTCGGCACTGTCGGCCAGCTGCGCTTCCAGCATGCGCATGCCTTCGGCCAGCCAGTGGCGGTACCACGTCGTCTTCGCTTCTTCCGATACGCCCAGTTCGGCCTTCAGGTGCTGCAGCACGCGCAGGTTGGTCAGCGGATGCGTGTCGCAGGCGATCGTCTGCGCCAGCGCGCGCACGCGGGCGCGGCCCAGCGCATCCTGCGGCAGCAGCGGCATGAACGGATGCGTCTCTTCCAGGTATTCGACGATGGCCAGCGACTGCGTCAGCACCGTGCCGTCCACGTCCAGTGCCGGCAGCAGTTCGCCGGGATTCACGGCGCGGTAGGCTGCATGGTGCTGTTCGCCGCCGTTCCTCAGCAAATGCACGGGAACGGCGTCGTAGCCGATGCCCTTCAGGTTCAGCGCGATGCGCACGCGGTAGGCCGCCGAGCTGCGGAAGTAGGTGTACAGCTTCATGGCTGCTCCCCATATTGCGCAACGGTCTGCTCGATCGTGCCGAAGATGCTGGCGCCTGCGTCATCCAGCATCTCGATGCGCACGGTATCGCCGAAGCGCAGGAAGCCCGTCTGCGGCGCGCCCGTCTCGATGGTTTCGTACATGCGCACTTCGGCCAGGCAGCAGTAGCCGACGCCGCCCTGCGCCACGCTGGAACCATGCAGGCTGCCCTGCTTGTTCGACACGGTGCCGGAACCGACGATCGTGCCGGCGCCCAGCTCGCGCGTCTTCGCCGCATGGGCGACCAGTTGCGCGAAGCTGAACGTCATGTCCTCGCCCGCATTCGGCCGGCCGAACGGCGCGTCGTTGATGCGCACCAGCAGCGGCAGGTGCAGCTTGCTGCCCTGCCAGTGTTCGCCCAGTTCGTCCGGCGTCACCGCTACCGGCGAGAACGCGCTGGCCGGCTTCGACTGATAGAAGCCGAAACCCTTGGCCAGTTCGTTCGGGATCAGGTTGCGGGCCGAGACATCGTTCACCAGCATCACCAGGCGGATGGCGCGGGCCGCGTCTTCGGCACTGGCGCCCATCTTCACGTCGCCCGTGACGACGGCCACTTCCGCCTCCAGGTCGATGCCCCACGCTTCGTCCAGCGCGGCGATCGGGTCGCGCGGGCCGACGAAGCTGTCGGAGCCGCCCTGGTACATCAGCGGGTCCGTGTAGAACGATGCGGGCACGTCGGCATTGCGGGCCTTGCGCACCAGCTCCACGTGGTTGATGTAGGCGGAGCCATCGGCCCACTGGTAGGCGCGCGGCAGCGGCGAATGGCAGGCCGCTTCGTCGAACGGCTCGCCGGCGCCTTCGTTCAGTTGCGCATAAACGGTCGCCAGTTGCGGCCTGGTGACCTCCCAGTCGTCCAGCGCAGCCTGCAGCGTGGCGGCGATCCGCGGCACCGCCTGGCAGCGGCGCAGGTCGCGGCTGACGACCACCAGCTGGCCGTCGCGCCGGCCGTTCTTCAGCGTTGCGAGCTTCATGCCTTGCCTTCCTGCGGGGCGTGCATCCACGCCGCATGGGTCGGTGCCTTGCGCGTTTGCGACCATTCTTCCAGCATCGCCCACTTCACTTCATCGAGCTTCCGCATCATCTCCGGCGTGCCCACATTGCAGGCCAGTTCCAGCCGATGGCCGTTCGGATCGAAGAAGTAGATCGACTGGAAGATCGTGTGGTTGACGGGGCCGATCACGTCGATGCCGGCCGCCACCAGGCGCTCTTTCGCCGCCAGCAGTTCGTCCATCGAGGCCACTTCCAGCGCCAGGTGCTGCACCCATTGCGGCGTGTTGCGGTCGCGGTCCATCGCCGGCTGGGTGGGCAGCTCGAAGAAGGCCAGCACGTTGCCGTGACCGGCATCGAGGAACACGTGCATGTACGGGTCCGGCGCCTTCGTCGACGGGACTTCGTTTTCGGCGATCGCCAGCACGAAATCCATGTTCAGGTGCTTCACGTACCACTCGACGGTTTCCTTCGCATCGCGGCAGCGGTAGGCCACGTGGTGGATCTGTTTGACGGGTTTGCTGTCCATGGCGTCTCCTTCTTTATTCGGTTGGCAGTATTTAACGCCTGTTTCAGCTATCATACAAACGATATTTTCCAAGATATTTATCATATTTCCCGATGAATCCCACGATCCGCCAGATGCGTGCGCTGGTTGCCGTCGCCCGCACGGGCAGCTTCACGCTGGCCGCCGAACTGCTGCATGTGACGCAGTCCGCCCTGTCCGGCCAGATCAAGGAGCTGGAGCTGCTGCTGGGTGTGAAGGTGGTGGAACGGAGCACGCGGCGCGTGCAACTGTCCGACGTGGGCCGCGAGCTGGCGCCGCTGTTCGACAAGATGCTGCAGGACCTGGACGGCGCGATGAGCGACATCGCCAGCCGCAAGGCGCTGCGCAAGGGCGTGGTGCGGGTGGCGGCGCCGCAGATGATGAGCTGCACGCTGCTGCCGCAGGTGATCGCGGCGTATCGGGAGCAGTATCCCGAGGTGCAGGTGAAGCTGGTGGACTGCCCCGTCGACAACGTGGCGGGCCGCGTGTTCAGCGGCGAGGTGGACGTGGGCATCGGCCCCGAGCGCGACTGCCCGGCCGAGATCGACGCACAGCCGCTGTGCGAGCTGCCGTTCGTGATCGTGTGTCCGCCGCAGCACCCGCTGGCGCGGCGCCGCGCGGTGGGCTGGAGCGACGTGGGCGCGCATCCGTTCATCGCGCTGCAGGGCCAGTTCACCGAGCGGCTGCTGCGCGACATGCACCTGCGCGACCAGTCGTTCAGCCCGTACCACGAGGTGACGTTCATGACGACGGCGCTGGCGATGGTGGCCGCCGGCCTGGGCATCACGGCCTGCCTGCCGTACGCGGCGCCGATGGTGGAACTGTACGGCCTGAAGATGCGCCGCCTGACGGCACCGGACCTGACGCGCAAGTTCTTCCTGTACACCAAGGCCACGCGCTCGCCGTCGCCGGCGACAAGCCGCTTCATCGAACTGCTGGGCGAGTCGGTACGGGCGCTGCAGGTACCGGCATGATCTGCCTATAATGTGCCTTTAGCCTGCCTGCCCCTGCTGCCCATGTCGCACAACACCATAGATGCCAACCGCGCGATGGACCGGTTCGACGGCCACCACAGCGTGTGGTTGTTCGGTTACGGTTCGCTGATCTGGAAGGCCGACTTCCCCTACATCGAGCGGCGCCCCGCCAGCATCACGGGCTGGGTGCGCCGCTTCTGGCAGGGCTCGCACGACCACCGCGGCACGCCGGACGCACCGGGCCGCGTGGCGACGATCGTGCCGCAGCAAGGCGCCGTCTGCCACGGCATGGCCTACCTGGTGACGCCGGAAGAATTCGTCCACCTCGACCACCGCGAGAAGAACGGCTACCTGCGGCTGCCGATCGATATCGCGTTCGAGGATGGCGGCAACGTTGAGGGGATCGTCTACATCGCCCGGCAGGACAATGCCGCCTTCCTGGGCGAAGCTTCGGAACTGGAGATCGCGCAGCACATCGCCAGCGCGCGCGGACCCAGCGGGCCGAATGCCGAGTACCTGACGCACCTGGCGCGGGCGCTGCGGGAACTGGGGCGGCACGACGAGCACGTGTTCACCATCGAAGGCCACCTGCAGCGGCTGACGGCGCTCGACACGGGCCGCTGAACCAGTCCGGCGCTAGAAAAGATCCAGCTGCCCCGCCGCCGCGGCCCTTTGCGCCTTGGCCCCCAGCGGCGGCACCACCAGCGGCCGCCGGAACAGCGTGCAGTCCATCTGCTTGAAACGCATGCCGCGCCCCTCCATGCCGTGGCGCCGCGTGGCCTTCTCGATGCGCTGGCGGATCAGGTCGGCCCACACGCCTTCGCCATGCATGCGGTTGCCGAACGTGGCGTCGTAGTCCTTCCCGCCGCGCATGTCGCGGATGCGGTTCATCACGCGCGCCGCCCGGTCCGGAAAATGGGTTTCCAGCCACTGCTGGAACAGCGGCGCCACTTCCCACGGCAGCCGCAACACCACGTAGCTGACGCGCAGCGCGCCGGCCGCGAACGCCGCTTCGACGATCTTTTCGATATCCGGCTCGGTAACGAAGGGGATGATCGGCGCGATGCTGACGCCGACGGGAATGCCCGCGTCCGTCAGCGTGCGGATCGTGCGCAGCCGGCGGGCCGGCGCGGCGGCGCGCGGCTCCAGCGTGCGGGCGATCGCCGGATCGAGCGTGGTCAATGTGACGGCGGCCGACGCAAGGCGTTTGGCCGCCATCGGCGCGAGGATGTCGATGTCGCGCTCGATCAGTGACGACTTGGTGATCAACCCCACCGGATGGTCGCATTCCTGCAGCACTTCGAGCACGCGGCGCGTGATCCGGTAGTCGCGCTCGCACGGCTGGTAGGCATCCGTGTTGACGCCCAGCGCGATGGGTTCGACGGTGTAGCCCGGCTTGGCCAGTTCGCTGCGCAGCAGGTCCGGCGCATTCACCTTGGCATACAGCCGGCTCTCGAAATCGAGACCGGGCGACAGGCCCAGATAGCTGTGCGACGGCCGCGCAAAGCAGTAGATGCAGCCGTGCTCGCAGCCGCGGTAGGGATTGAGCGAGACGCCGAACGGGATGTCCGGCGACTGGTTGCGCGACAGGATCGACTTCGCCGTCTCTTCGGTGACGTGGGTGCGCCAGATCTTCGGCTCGTCTTCCTCGCGCTCCCAGCCGTCGTCGTAGGCCTCGCGCACGTCCACTTCGTAGCGGCCCTGCAGATTGGTGACGGCGCCGCGGCCCTTCTGCGCCTGCAGAGGACGGGGCATCAGCATGACCTGTTCGGCCTGGGGGTCGGTGTCGTCGTGGTTCATGGTGAGTGCTATAACTGTATATATGTACAGTATTCTATGCCTGATCGGCCGGTGCCGCAACCGCCACGCGTGGCTGGGGCATGGTCGAACTGGTATGATTCGCACTTCTCCGGATTCCGCTCCCGTGCCTGTCCGACAGCGCACCGCAATCCCTTCATTTCAAGAGCAATCAATGAGCCAAGACACTCCCTCCTTCTGGAGCAGAATTCCCCTCGCCTTCGGCGCCTTCTTCAAGACGCTGGGCGACGCCCAGTTCGCGGCGCGCTACCAGAACGACCAGGTCGGCCCGGTCTCCGCGCCACCAGCGCCCGCCCCCGCCGCCGCACCTGTCCCAGCCCCCGCTGTGCAGCCCGTTACTGCACCGCTGCGCGAAGCCACGCCGGACGCCGCGCTGCAACTGCTGTCGCTGCTGCAGCGCGAAGCACGCCTGATCGACTTCACCCAGGAAAACCTGGCCGGCTACGCGGATGCGGACATCGGCGCCGCCGCGCGCGTCGTCCACGAAGGCTGCAGCAAGGTGCTGCGCGAGCACTTCACCATCGAACCGGTGCGCGGCGAAGCGGAAGGCAGCCGCGTCACGCTGGCCGAAGGCTTCGATGCCGCCGCCGTGCGCCTGACCGGCAACGTGGTCGGCAAGGCGCCGTTCAACGGCACGCTGAGCCACCGCGGCTGGCGCGCCACCGCCGTGCGCCTGCCGAAGCTGGCCGAAGCACATGACGCGAAAGTACTGGCGCCGGCCGAGGTGGAGCTGTGACCGATCCACGTTATGCCATCGGCATCGACCTGGGCACCACGCACAGCGCGCTGTCCTATGTGGACCTGGCCGGCAGCGATGGCGAGAAGACGCAGCAGGCCGTGCTGGGCGTGCCGCAACTGACGGCGCCGGGCACCGTCGAAGACCTGCCGCTGCTGCCGTCGTTCCTGTACCTGCCGCATCCGGACGAACTGGCGCCGGGCGAACTGGCGCTGCCATGGTCGACGGCAGGCGAGGACGGACAACTGCGGGCGATCGCCGGCGAAATGGCCCGCTCGCGCGGCGCAACGACGCCGATCCGCCTCGTGTCGAGCGCGAAGAGCTGGCTGTGCCACCCCGGCGTGGACCGCCGCGCCGCGATCCTGCCGAACGACGCGCCGGAAGAAGTCGCGCGCGTCTCGCCCCTGACCGCCTCCACGCGCTACCTGGATCACCTGCGCAAGGCGTGGGACAACGCGCATCCCGATGCGCCGTTCACGCAGCAGGCCGTCACCGTGACGATCCCCGCATCGTTCGATCCGGCCGCGCGCGAACTGACGGCCGAAGCGGCGCGCACCGCCGGCTACGACAATGTGACGCTGCTGGAAGAACCGCAGGCCGCGCTGTACAGCTGGATCCAGGGCAGCGAAGGCCGCTGGCGCAAGGACGTCAAGCCGGGCGACATCATCCTCGTCGTCGACGTGGGCGGCGGCACCAGCGACTTCTCGCTGATCGCCATCCTGGAGCGGGACGGCGTGCTGGAACCGCACCGCGTGGCGGTGGGCGACCACATCCTGCTGGGCGGCGACAATATGGACCTGGCGCTGGCCCACCTGGTGGCGCGCAAACTGGCCGCCAATGGTACCCAGCTCGACCCATGGCAGCTGCGCGCGCTGACGTACGGCTGCCGCGCCGCCAAGGAAAACCTGCTGGCCGATGCCAGCGCCGACAGCTGGCCGATCGTTGTGCCGAGCCGCGGCTCGAAGCTGATCGGCGGTTCGATCCGCACCGAGCTGACGCGCGACGAAGTGACCGCCTTCATCACCGATGGCTTCTTCCCGACCGTGGAAGCGTCCGCGCGCCCCGCTGTGCGCACCCGCGCCGGCCTGACGCAACTGGGCCTGCCGTATGCGCAGGACGCGGCGATCACGCGCCACCTGGCCGCCTTCCTGGGCCGCCAGAAAGGCGCCACCGCGGAACTGGCCGGCTTCGCCGACGCGCAGAACGGCGACCATTCCTTCCTCCATCCGAGCGCCGTGCTGTTCAACGGCGGCGTGTTCAAGTCCGCGCTGCTGGCCAGGCGCGTGATGGACACCCTGAACGATTGGCTGTACATGGAAGGGGCCGAGCCGGCCCGCATGCTGGGCGGCGCGGACCTGGACCTGGCAGTCGCCCGCGGCGCGGCGTATTACAGCTACGTGCGTCGCGGTGCCGGCGTGCGCATCCGCGGCGGCACCGCGCGGGCTTACTACGTGGCCGTCGAATCGTCGATGCCGGCGATCCCCGGCATGGAGCCGCCGATCCAGGCGCTGTGCGTGGCGCCGTTCGGCATGGAAGAAGGCAGCGAGCTGGAACTGCCGGGCCAGGAGTTCGGCCTCGTCGTCGGCGAGCCGGTGGACTTCCGCTTCTTCGGCTCGTCCACGCGGCGGCAGGATCATATTGGTACCGTGCTGGATTTCTGGGGCCCGGACGAACTGATCGAGCTGAACGCGATCCAGGCCACGCTGTCGCCGGAAGGCCGCCAGGCGGGCGACGTGGTGCAGGTGCGCCTGCATGCGCGCGCCACCGAAGCGGGCACGCTGGAACTGCTGGCCGTGGCCACGGACGGCCAGCGCTGGAAGGTCGAGTTCGACGTCCGCACTGCCGCCTGAACCAATGTCCTACCTGGTCAGCATCGACCTCGGCACCACCAACACGGTGCTGGCCTATGCGGCGCCGGGTGCCGCAGACATCCAGCTGTTCGACATCGACCAGCTGACGGCGCCGGGCGAAGTGCACGGCGCCACGCTGCTGCCGTCCACCCGCTATCACGCGGCCGAGGGCGAGATCGCTGCCGGCCAGCTGCAGCTGCCTTGGCGCCAACCAGACATTGCAGGCATCGGCCACGTGATCGTCGGCCGCCTGGCCCGTTCACTCGGTGCGCAGGTGCCGGGCCGTCTCGTGGCCAGCGCCAAGAGCTGGCTGTCGCATCCCGGCGTCGACCGCATGGCGCCCATCCTTCCGTGGGGCGCCGACGAAGGCGTGGCGAAAGTGTCGCCGGTGGCGGCCAGCGCCAGCTATCTGTCGCATGTGCGCGGCGCCTGGAATACCCGCTTCCCTGCCCACCCGCTGGAATTGCAGCAGATCGTGCTGACGGTGCCGGCATCGTTCGACGAAGGCGCCCGCGCGCTGACGCTGGAAGCGGCCAAGCTGGCCGGCCTGCCGCACCTGCGCTTGCTGGAAGAACCGCAGGCCGCGCTGTACGACTGGCTGTACCGCCACCGCGGCTCGCTCGCTGCGGAACTGGCGGAATCGCGCCTCGTGCTGGTTGCCGACGTGGGTGGCGGCACCACCGACTTCTCGCTGGTGAAAGTCGATGTCGTCGATGGCGAGCCGGTGCTGGAAAGGATTGGCGTGGGCAACCACCTGATCCTCGGCGGCGACAATATGGACCTGGCGCTGGCCCACTTGGCCGAATCGCGTTTGCCGGGTAACGATGCTACGCAACGCCTGTCCGCCGGCCGCCTCGCGCAACTCACGGAGCGCTGCCGCACCGCCAAGGAACAGCTGATGGCGCAGGATGGCCCGCCGCAGGCCACCGTCACGCTGCTGGGCAGCGGTGCGAAACTGATCGGTGGTAGCCGCTCCGCCACGCTGACACGCGAGGATGTGCAACAGATCGTCGTCGATGGCTTCTTCCCGCTCAACGAAGAACTGGCGGACGCACGCCGCACGCGCGGCGGCATCGTCGAATTCGGCCTGCCGTATGCAAGCGATCCGGCCGTGACGCGCCACCTCGTCAGCTTCCTCCGCCAGCATGCGCAGGCGGCCCGCGCGGCACTGGGCATCGCCGATGAAACCGTGCTGCCGGTGCCGGACACGCTGCTGCTCAATGGCGGCGTGTTCCGCGCCGACGCGCTGGCGCAGCGGCTGGCCGACACGCTGGCAGGCTGGCGCGGCAAGCCACTGCACCTGCTGCACAACGACGATCCTGACGTCGCCGTCGCGCGCGGCGGTGTCGCCTATTCGCTGTCGCGGCAAGGCATGGCACCGTCGATTGCCGGCGGTTCCGCGCGCAGCTATTACCTGCTGCTCGATGGCGAGAAGTCGCCTGGCGTTGCACGCCGTGCCGTCTGTGTGCTGCCGCGCGGCGCACAACCCGGCACGGAGATCGTCCTCGCCGGCCGCACGTTCGCGCTGCGGCTGGGCCGGCCGGTGCGCTTCCACCTGGTGTCCGCGGTTGGCGACGCGGGCCATGCCGCCGGCGAGCTGGTGCAGCTCGATCCGGCCGACGTCGTTGCGCTGCCGCCGATCTCCACGGTGCTGAAGGACGCGGCCAATACGCGCAAGGAGATTCCCGTGCAGCTGGCCGCGGCGCTGTCCGAAGTGGGCACGCTGGCCATGCACTGCGTGGACGAGGCAAGCGGCCAGCGCTGGCTGCTGGAGTTCCAGCTGCGCGGCGAAGAGGAAGCAGCGGAAGTCGAGGAAGCGCCGGCACCGCCGCGCTTCCCGGATGCGATCGAGAAGATCGAGCGCATCTTCGGCGGCCGCAACCAGCAGGTGGACAGCAAGGAAGTGCGCCAGTTGCGCGGCCAGCTGGAGCACCTGCTGGGCAGCCGCGAGAACTGGTCGACGCCGCTGCTGCGCCGGCTGTTCGACGCGCTGCTGCAGCGCGCGAAGGGCCGCCGCCGTTCGGCCGAACACGAGCGGGTGTGGCTGAACCTGGCCGGCTGGTGCCTGCGCCCCGGCTTCGGCCACCCGCTCGACGACTGGCGCATCGGCCAGCTGTGGACGCTGTTCGAAGGCGGGGCCCAGTACTTCAAGGACAGCCAGGTGCGCGCCGAATGGTGGACGCTGTGGCGGCGCGTGGCCGGCGGCCTGTCCACGGAAGCGCAGTTGCGGCTGCTGGACGATTTCGCCTTCAACCTGCAAGCGGATGCGCAAGAACGGGGCCGCCGCCCCGCCACGCTCGTCGATGGCAGCGAGGAAGACATGCTGCGCCTGGGCGCATCGCTGGAACGCATTCCCGCGGCCTACAAGGCGGAGATCGGCAACTGGATGACCGGGCAGATCACGGCACTGCCGACAGCCGGGCAGAAGTTCGATGCGAAGGCCTCGGCGTCGTTCACACGCTATCTGTGGGCGCTGGGCCGTGTCGGCGCACGGCAGCCGTTTCACGGCAGCGCGCACGAAGTGGCGCCTGTGGCGGCCGTCACGCAATGGCTGAACGCCGTGCTGCAGCTGGACTGGAAAAAGATCGAACCGGCCGGCTTCGCCGCCACGCACCTGGCGCGGATGACGGGCGACCGTTCGTGCGACATCGACGCGGCCTTGCGCGAGGATGTGCTGCGACGGCTGACCGCCGTCGGCGCGCCGGAGGCGTGGAGTGCGATGGTGCGCGAGGTCGTCGAACTGGACCAGGCCAGCGAGCAGCGCATGTTCGGCGATGCGCTGCCGCCCGGGCTCAAGCTGCTGGGTTGATGCGCACCGCCTGCGCCTGCATCTGCGCGACAAATCCGTCGAAGGCTTCGATCAGCGGCGCGTAGTGTGCGTTCGGCGCCTCGTCATCCTCGAGCTGCGCCAGCGCGTAGGCGGTTGCTTCCAGCGTCGACAACTGGCCCGGCGCATGGGCCTTGCGGATCAGGTAATGGGAGTCGGGCACGTCGCGCACGACCAGCCGCGGCAAGGCCTGCAATGCCGGATTCAGGTACAGCATCTTGCGGCTCTTGCGCCACGTGGCATCCAGTACAACCAGCAGCAACGACGCCGGATCGGCTGCCCACGCGGGATCGAAAGCGGGCGGCGGTGCGATGCCGAGCGAGCGGTCGCCCGGCGTGTCGGGATACAACAGCACCGCCTTGCGCGGCCCTGCCAGCAGCTCACTCAGTTGCATTGGATCGAACGTTTCGCCGACGGCGATGACGCTGCCCGGCAGGCACAGATGGAGCAGCCGCGCGCTGTTTTTCGCATTGGCCACTTCCATCGGGTGTTGCAGAATAAGGACACCGGGACCGCTGCGCAGCGGCCGGATCCAGCGGCAGATGCAGGTGGCGGCGGGCCGCAGGCAGGTGGCGCAAACGGCGCGTTTGACGTTCATGCCCGCATTGTAACCGCGCGCTCCCTTACGCCGTCAGTGCCACCTGCGTGCCGTGATCTTCGCGGCGGCGGGACGGCGCCGTACCGTCGAGCCGGAACACGGCCACCGTATCGGCCAGCCGCGCCGACTGTTCTTGCATCGCCGCCGCAGCGGCCGCCGCTTCTTCGACCAGTGCCGCGTTCTGCTGCGTGACCTGGTCCATCTGCGTGATCGCTTCGTTGATCTGCTCGATGCCCAGCTGCTGCTGCGTGCTGGCATCCGCGATCTGCTGCATGATGGCCGTGACACCGCCGATCGCCGTTTCGATTTCGCTCATCGTGGTGCCGGCGCGGCCCACCAGCGCACTGCCGCCCTGCACCTTCTGTGCCGACTCGCCGATCAGCTCCTTGATTTCACGCGCGGCGGTCGCCGAACGCTGCGCCAGCGCGCGTACTTCGGAGGCGACCACGGCGAATCCCCTTCCCTGTTCGCCAGCTCGCGCGGCTTCGACCGCTGCATTGAGCGCCAGGATATTGGTCTGGAACGCGATGCCGTCGATGGTGGCGATGATGTCCACGATGCGGTTCGACGACGTGTTGATCTCTTCCATCGTGCGCACCACTTCGGCAACCACGGCGCCGCCACGGGCCGCGATGCCGGCCGCGCCTTGCGCCAGTTCGCTGGCCTGGCGCGCATTGTCGGCATTGAAGCGCACGGTCGCGGTCAGCTCTTCCATCGACGATGCCGTCTCTTCCAGCGAACTGGCCTGCTGTTCGGTGCGCGACGACAGGTCCAGGTTGCCGGCGGCGATTTCCGACGATGCCGTCGAAATGGTATCGGTGCCGTTGCGCACCTGGCCGACGATCGTCACGAGGCTGCCGTTCATCTTCTTCAGCGCCGCCATCAGCTGGCCCGTTTCGTCGCGGCTGGCGGCGGCGATGTCGCTGGTGAGGTCGCCGGACGACACGTTCTCCGCCACGCGCACGGCCTGCTGCAGGGGTTCAGTGATAGTGCGCGTGATGCGCCAGGCCAGCAGCATGCCGATGACGATCGCGGCCAGGCCCAGTGCGACCAGCAGGTTGCGGCCGGACGCGTAGTTGCGCTGGATCTGCGCGGCGGTGTCGTCCAGCGCGGTCTGTTGCGTTTTCAGCAGGCCGGCCAGCGCGCCGAGATAGGCGTCGCGCGTGGTATTGAGGTCGCCGTTGTACAGGCGCTGTGCGTTGGCCATGTCGCCGGCGGCCTTCGCGGCCAGCGTATTCTTGCGCACCGCAATATAGCGCTTGCGGGCTTCGATGACGGCGGCATGGCCCTGCCGCGATGCGTCATCGAGCAGCGTGCGGCCCAGGTAGTCCTGGATTTCCGTGGCCCGCTTCGACGACGCGGCCATGACGTCCTCGATGGCTTTCTGCTGCGCCGCATCGGGCGCCAGGTAGGCCGCGGCGGCGCGCGCGGCGTTGACTTCGATGATCTGGTTCCACTCGGCCATCTGCCGCTCGTTGTGGACGCGCTGCTCGACCAGCTCCTGCGTCAGCCGGCTCGCGCTGTGCATGCGCAGCACGCCGACACCCGTCATGACCGCCAGCAGCAACAGCACGATGGCGAACCCCAATCCCAGCCGCATTCCGATACGCAGATCCCGCACGATCGTCTCCTGTTCTTGTAGTGTCGGGACCAGTCTGCCGCCATTGCAGAGAGAATGCAAGCGGCGCGCGGCCCTACTCCGCAGGCGGCGACACGGTGCCCAGCAGCTCGTCCAGCTGCGCCAGCTGCCCGGGATCCTTGACCACTGCGCGCAGCCACTGGTGCAGCGGCATGCCGGCCCACGCTGCGGCCTTGTCGGCAAGATAAGCGACCGGGCTGGCCGGTTCCGTCCGCCGGAAATAATCGGCCACCTTGCGCAGCTGCTCGACGGCCTGCTGGCGCGTGGCGATGGTGCCATCGGCACGGTGCGGCCGGCCATCGCGCTGCGGCGCCGGCGCCGGTTCGTCGATGCCGTTGACATCGCCCGCAGCGTCGTCCGGTGCCAGCAGCCCGATGAAATCGATCGCATGCTGCAGCGCCTCGCGCGCCGCGGCGAAGCTGGGACCGTCGGCGCCGAGCCGGTGATCGACGGTGCGTTCCAGCGTCTGCAACGCGTGCAGGCAGTAGCGCGCATCGGCCAGCAGCGCGATATTGAACGCATCCGAATTCTGGCGGCGCTGCGCATCCAGCTCCTCGACCGTGGGCCCGCCCACTTCGGTGACCTTGCCCCACTCGTCGGTCACCTGCGCGGCGGCGGCGCGCTGGCGGGCCGCGTCGAAATCGGCCAGCCGCACGGTGCCGTCCTCGGTGACGGGAATCTCCTTGATCAGCTGCGCGGAGCGTGTCAACAACCAGAACAGGTTGCCGATGCGCTGCTCGTTGTCGCCTTCATATGCGGTCGGATGCAGGCTGTCCCAGAAACGTTCGCACAGGCCGGACAGCAGCGCATAGCCGTCGCCGAGGCCGCGGAAGTGATGCGTCTTCGCATGCGCCTCGGCCAGCCAGACGGCCAGCCGCAGGTCCTTGCTGCGCGAGCGGATCAGCTGCTCGCAGTGGCTGGCCACGAACGGCCAGTCGGCCTCTTTCAGCACTTCCACCCACTCGCCCTGCTCCAGCGCGGGATCGTCGTGCCGGCGCGCGGTGGCGATGTGGTCCACCTCGGCGGAAAAGCTCAGGTCTTCGCCGCTGACCTGCGTGACGCTGATGGGAACGAGCAGTTGGTCGATGTCGAGCATGATGATCTCCTCCGGTTCGGGTAACGCTTATTTGATGGCGTGGCGGCGGATCGAATAATGCAGCGTCGAGGGCTGCAGCACCGCGTCGAAATTGATGGGTTCCGTCACGCCCGGCGCCTGCAGCACGCCGGTGATGACGAAGTTGACCTTGTTGACGGCACCCGGCACCTGCTCGACGCGCGCCTGTACGCCGCACAGCCGTGGTTCGTGGCGCTCGATCGTCGTGCGCAGCGCGGCGCAGATGCGGTTGCGGTCGTCGCTGCTGGACAGGCAGAAGCCGGCGATGTCGAGCAGGCCGTAGGTGAGGATCGACGCGGCGCATTCCGGCCATGCCGCCAGCATCTCGTCGGGCAAGGCGACGCGCGTGTTCAGCAGGTCTTCCAGGTCGCGCGCGACGGCGTCCTTCAGCTGTTCCAGCGTCAGCCAGCTGCCGTAGCCGCGGTCGCCCAGCATGCGGTCGAACAGCGCTGGTGCAAACACGCCGGCACGGGCGTGCAGATCGAGGTTGAGACGGGCGTTCATCTGTCCTCCAAAAAAAAACCGCGGAAAGTCCGCGGCCAAGGATGTCGACGCAGGTCAGACGATGCGGTTGGCGGCCAGGTCCCAGCCGCCCGACGTGTTGCCGCCGGCGCCGCCGGTGATTTTCTGCTGCGTGTAGCGCCAGCGGATCTTGGAGAATTTCAGCGCCACCGACTCGTGCAGGATGTCGCCTTCTTCGACGCCCGGCGAGATCGCGCCGACCAGCACGTTCTCGATCTCGATTTCGTAGTACTTGACCCGTTCGCCCTGCGCGTCGGCCCGCATGAATTCGAACTTGGCTTTCGGGATCGTGCGGCCCGCCGAGCAGGTCTGCAGCAGGATCGGCGAGGCCAGGTCGGCCAGCTTGGTGATCACGATGTCCTGGTGCTCGCACCGTTCGGCCGTGTGGCCGCCGCTGGTGGACGACGTGGCCGACTTCGGCTGCTCCACGCCCCAGCTGACGGATTTGCACTCGATCCAGTCCTTGTGCCGGTCGTCGGCCGACTCGCCCTTGATGCCGTCGATGTACAGATAAACGTCGATTGCCATTGCATGCTCCTCTTCTGGTGGGTGGAAAGTGGTTGAAAAAGCGGTGGACCGGTCAGCTGGCCGTCTTCGGCAGTTCCGCGACGAGGCGCAGCGAGACGGTCAGTTCGTCGAGCTGGAAGTGCGGCCGCAGGAAGCTGACGGCGCGGTACACGCCGGCCCGGCCGGGCACTTCGTGCACCTGCACGGACGCTTCGCGCAGCGGGAACTGCGCCTTCTGTTCCTGGCTGGCGTTATCGTCCAGCAGCACGTACTTCATCAGCCAGCGGTTCAGGAAGTCTTCGACGTTCGACGCCGACGAGAAGCTGCCGATCTTGTCGCGCATCATGGCCTTCATGTAGTGGGCGATGCGCGACACGGCAAAGATGTACTGCAGCTGCGACGACAGCACGGCATTCGCATTGGCCGCCTCGGTGCTGTAGCGGCGCGCCTTCTGCGCCGATTGCGCCCCGAAGAACGCGGCATATGACGTGTTCTTGCAGTGCACCAGCGAGATGAACCCCAGGTCGGACAGTTCCTTCTCGCGCCGGTCGGTGATGGCCACCTCGGTCGGGCATTTCAGTGCGACCTCCCCTTCGTCGGTCTTGAAGGTATGGGTGGGCAGGTCGTCCACCAGGCCGCCCCCTTCGACGCCGCGGATCGCCGCGCACCAGCCGAATTCCTCGAACGCCTTGGTCAGCTTCGCGCCGAACGCGTAGGCCGCGTTGCACCACAGGTATTTCGCATGATCGCTGCCGTCCACGTCCTCGACGAAATTGAAGCCGTCGACCGTGGTGCCGTCCACCGGATGGAACGGCAGGCGGCCCAGGAAGCGCGGCAGCGTCAGGCCCACGTAGCGGGAGTCTTCCGATTCGCGGAAGGCCTTCCACTTGGCGTATTCCATCGTGTCGAACACCTTGGCCAGGTCGCGTGGCTTGCTGAGGTCCCCGTAGTCTTCCAGGCCGAACAGCTCGGGCGATGCGGCGGTGACGAACGGCGCATGGGCAGCGGCCGCCACGTGCGACATCTGTTCGACGAAGTACATGTCCTCCGGCTGCCGCGAGATCTCGAAGTCGCCCAGCAGCGCGCCATACGGTGCGCCGCCGAAGGTGCCGAACTCCTCCTCGTAGACCTTCTTGAACATGGTGCTCTGGTCGAAATCCAGCGCGCTCTGGAAGTCGCGCACCAGTTCGCGCTTGTTCGCGTTCAGCATGCGCACTTTCAGGCCGGCGCCGGTGGCGGTGTTGCGCACCAGGTAGTGCAGGCCCGTCCAGCTCTGCTCCAGTTTCTGGAAGTCCGGCGCATGCATGATGGCCGATAGCTGCTCGGAGATCAGCCGGTCCAGCTGCGCCACGCGGGCATCGAGCGTCGACGACAGGTTGTGCGAGATGACCACGGTGCCCTGCAGCACCTGGTCGACGAGTTCGCCGATGATGTCCTTGGCGCGGGCGTGTTCGGCGCTGGACTTGGCGACCTTGCTGCGCTTGACGATTTCGTCCAGCAGCGCGGCGCCGTCTTCGGCCAGCGGCGCGGCAATGGATTGCAGTTGTGCGGACATGTCAGCCCTCCTGTCCGGCAGGTTTCAGTTTCGCCAGCTGCTCGGTGTTCTGCAGCACGTCGGTGAGGATGTCTTCCAGCCGGTCGTTGCCGGCCAGCTTGTTGCGCAGGTCGGCCAGCTTGCCGCGCGCCTCCAGCAGCTTCGCCAGCGGTTCGACCTGGCGCACCACGGATTCGGGCCGGAAATCGGCCATCGAACGGAAGCGCAGTTCGACGGCGATGTCGCCTTCGCCCGTCAGCTTGTTCGGTGCGGCGAAGCGGGCCACCGGTTCGACGCCGGACAGCACTTCGTCGAAATTGTCGTTGTCGATATTGACGAACTTGCGGTCCTTCAGCCGCTTCTGTTCCTTGTCGGAGTTGCCGCCGTAGTCGCCGATCACGCCGAGCACGAACGGCAGCTCCTTGTTCTCGATCGCGTCGCCGATCTCCACGTCGTAGGTCATCTGCACGCGCGGCGGCCTCACTTTATTGAGGCGCTTCTGTACGCTGTCGCCATTTGCCATGTTCGCTCCTATTTGAGGGCGCCGAAGGGATCGGCATTGTTGGACGGCGTGGCGGCCGCCTTCGGATTCTTCTTCGCCTGCGCACCGCCGGTGACGGCCACCGGCTTGCGCACGGGCGCCGCCGGCTTGACGGCCTTCGGTACCAGCACGTCGTCGCCGAGGCTCGTGCGCAGCAGGTTCGCCAGCTGCTGCGCCTCGGTACGCAGCGGGCCGCCCAGGTTGTTCTGCTGGCTCAGGTCCGCCAGCGCCTTGGTGGACAGCCGCAGGCCGGCCACGGCAACGATGCTGTTGCCCTGCCGGTCGGCCGGATCGCGCTGCAGCGCTTCCAGCGCATTGGTGATCGCGTCGCCATAGCTGCCGCGGTCGAACTTCAGTTGCGCGATCTGCACCCACGGCGCCTTCTCGGCGGGGAAGCGGGTGCCGGCGGCACGCAGGATCGTGTACGCCTTGTCGGCATCGCCGGCGGCGACGCTGCGCTCCGCATCGGCCAGCGCGCTGTCCAGCGTGTTGGCCGATGCGGCGTCGTTACGACTGCCGGTGGACGTGGTGGCGCACGCGGAAAGCAGCAGCGCGCAGGCCAGGCACGGGATCAGGTGTTGTCTCATCGGGTTCTCCTTGCAGACGGGTGGAGGCAATTATTGAAGCGTTGCCGGCATTAACAATTGCGTTTACGCAAGCACGCCGCGTCGCGCATGGGCCGGCTTGCGGCGTCGCAAGAGTGACCCGCCGGCCCTTTGGTTGAATGAACCTCCCGCCCGCACAAGGAGCTTCGATGAATCCGTCAGCATGCATCGCGCTTGCGCTGGCCGCCGCGGCACTGGCCGGCTGCGGCACCGGTGCGTCGATTGCCGGCGCCGTCCTGCAGATCGCCGGCGTGCAGCGTCCTCCCGAACTGCCCGACGCGCAGAAGCCGCCGCGCAACGTGGCCATCCGGCTGCACGCGGCGGGCACCCTCAACAGCGGCAAGTCCGGTCCGCCGCTGGCCCTGGTGGCGCGCATCTACAAGCTGCGCCAGGCCGACGCGTTCGACCGCGTGCCTTACGAAGGTTTCACCAATGCGCATGCGGAGCGCGAGCTGCTGGGCGCGGATCTGCTGGAAGTAAAGGAAGTGCTGCTGATCCCCGGCCAACGTTACGAGGTCACCGAAAAGGTCAGCCGCGAAGCGGGCTATATCGGCGTCGTCGCGCTGTTCCGCGCGCCGAATGGCCAGCGCTGGCGGGCCGCGTTCCCGGCCGCCGATGCGGAAAAGGCCGGCATCACGATCGGTCTCTACAGCTGCGCGATGACCGTCGGCCAGGGTGCCGCGGCCCGGCAGCCCAGCGTGGCGCGGCCCCTGGCCGAAGCGCAGTGCACCTGATTTCATTCGAGGAGAACGTCATGGCCATACCATTGAAAGTGCTGCGCTCCCGGTCCACGGTGACAGCATGACGGCGCCGCAGATCGAACGGCGGGGCGCACCGTCGCTGTTCGGCGCCCGCCCCGCCGCACCGGACGGCACGCGCATCCATTCGCTGCTGGACCTGATGCACGAAGGCTTCCACGCGCTGTTCCTGCTGAAGACGGGCTCCGTGCCGCCGCCGGAAACGGAGTTCATGGACAAGGTGACGGCCTTCCTGCACGAGTTCGAGCGCGAAGCCCGCAACCTGCGCGCGCAGGGCGACGACATCGATGCGGCGAAATATGCCTACTGCGCGGCGCTCGACGAAATCATCCTGTCCTCGCAATTCCCGCTGCGCGCCGCGTGGGAGCGGCGCCCGCTGCAGCTGGTGCTGTTCGGCGACCAGCTGGCCGGCGAACATTTCTTCGACCGGCTGGAAGAACTGCGCAGCAAGGCCGGCGCGCGGCTGCAGGCGCTGCAGGTATTTCACATGTGTATGCTGCTGGGATTCCAGGGCAAGTTCGCACTGGACGGCAGCGACAAGCTGGCCTACATGACAGCCCGCCTGGGCGACGAGATCGCGCACATCAAGGGCAAGAGCCGCGGCTTTGCGCCGCAGGCGGAGCGGCCCGACGAAGTTGTCAACAAATTGCGCAGCAACGTGCCGCTGTGGGCCTTGTCGGCCGTGTTCGCACTGATCGGCGTCGGCGTGTTCTCGGGCCTGCGCACGTCGCTGCACAAGAACACGCAGGAGACGCTGGCCGCTTATTCGGATCTGGTGAAGCTGGCGCCCCGGCCGGCCAGCTTCACCATCACGCTGCCTTGATCAGTCGGCGACGCGGAACTCGATCCGGCGGTTGCGGGCCCGCCCGTCGGCCGTCGCGTTGTCGGCGACGGGCCGGTCGGGGCCCTGGCCTGACACGGTGATCATCGCCGGATCGATGGCCTTCATCCCCAGGTAGGTGCGCACGGCTTCGGCGCGCGCCAGGCTCAATGCCAGGTTGCTTTCGCGCAGACCCGTGTTGTCCGTGTGGCCGATCACCTCGACCTTCTTGCCCTTCACCTTCTGCAGCGCGGCGGCCATCTCGTCGAGGATCTGCAGGCCGGACGGCCGGATCACCGCCTGCCCGCTTTCGAATTCGATGATGCGCCTGGCCAGCGCGTCGTCCAGCAGGTTCTGCTCCGCCGCGCTGACGCGCAGGCCGTTCTTGACGATGTAGGTGGGATTCAGGCTGGCCGCGATGTCGCTGGCGATCTGCTGCCGCTGCGCCTCGTTGGCCACTTCGCCCCGCACGCTGACGTTGTTGCCGTCCACTTTCAGCTGGCCCTTGCTGATCAGCTTCAGGTTCGGGTTGATCAGCTTCTGCACGTAGGCGTTCCAGTTCGGCGGCAGCATCACGTTGCCGATCGCCACCTGGTCGACCACGCGCTCGGCACCATACAGTTCGCGCACGCGGGCCAGCATGGCCGCCTTGCTGGCTTCGTCCGGCACCGTGCCGCTGACGAGGACCTGGCCCGGCATCGGCGTCACGGGTGCCGGCGCCTGGGCCTGTGCCGACGCGGCAGCGATGCAGCAGGCCAGGTGGAAGATGGATAGCTTGGCCATGGCCGTCTCCTTGTCAGGCGAAGGTTTCGCGGAACAGGTCGCGCGCACCGGCCAGCGACAGGCTGCCCTGCGCCAGGCAGGCGGACAGCCGCTGCACCGCCTGGTCGTGTTCGATCATGTCGTCCACCCAGCCCGTGTCGTCGAACGCGATCAGCTGTTCCGTGCCCGCTTCCGGATCGATGATGGCCTGCAGCGTGCCCGGCGTGGCGCCGGAAAAGCCGACCACCAGCGCCGCGCCGCCCCGTAGTTCCGCCACGAACAGCGCCAGTTCGATCTCCTCGCGGCGCAGGAACGGCGCGACCAGCGCCAGCCAGAACGCGGCCACCAGCGCCCGCGCCGACGGTGCCTCCGGCAACGGCAAAGCCAGGCTGCGTTCGAGCCGCGTGCTGCCGCTCCATTCGAACGGCTGCAGCAGCAAGCCGATCCCCAGCATCACGCGGCGCACGCAAACGCGGCGTGCGCCGTTTGCCAGCAGCGCCTCCAGCGCGGCCAGGTCCGTCGCAGCGGAAAACCGGCCCAATGCTTCCGCATGCCGTTCGCTGGCGATGTCCGCATCGACCGTGCTGGCCGCCAGCGCGTGCAGCGGCGCAGCCGGATCGGCGGCGCACAGCACATCCTCCGTCAGCATGCCGAGCCGGTCCCACAACGGCGCCAGCGCCAGCGGGCTGACGGGCACGAAGGCCTGCGGCTGCGGCACCTCCAGCGCGCTCATTGCAACGAACGGAAAGCGGCGGCCCGACTGGTCGCTGCCCGGCGCCAGGTGGCCGGCGATCGCGTGGCGGCTGCGCGGGCCGACGAACGCGAAGTGCAGCGGTGCCAGCGCGTCGTAATGCTGCTTCCAGCGGGGATTGGCCGTCAGCTGGTTCATCATCCCCGCCAGCCACTCGTCCAGCAGTCCCGCCAGCGTGTACTGTTCGCCGCCCTTGACGAAGTCGGAGCGGGCCGGCAGCTTGCCGAAATAGCCGATCTGGAGCGTCGTCATCACTGCAATCCTCCTGTCGTATTGGGCGCGGGCGCGGCAGCCACCGGTGCGGCCGGCGCGCCGACGATGGTTTCCGGCAGCCGCATGCCGGCCAGGCCCTGTTCCGGCGTGCCGCCTGCGGTCACGGCAGGGCTGCTGGTGATGCGCAGGTCGACGGCCACCGACACGCCGGCAGCGCTCCAGCGCAGCTCGTGCACGCCGCCTTCCTTGCGGGTCTTGGTGGCCGCGTCGATCATCCGCTTCAGGCCGAACTGCCCGGCTTCGTTGAACAGTTCGATGTTGCGGCCGTCGAATGCGACGGCCGTGATCCGCGCACCCGGCACGCCCTGCGTCCCCGGATGGACCATGCTGGCCCACTGCGGCGGCGTGTTCCGGTAGCGCAGCTGCTGGCCGTCGATCTCCACCGTGTATTCGACGGTGCCGGGCGCGGGAATCGGCAGGATCTGGAAGATCGTCTGCGCAGTGGACGGCCCCGCGCCGCCGGCACCGGGCGGCGCGATCCACGCCGGAAAGCGCTGCACGGCCTGCGGCTGCAGCGTGATGCCCATGTCGGCCCACGTGCGCGGCGCCAGCACGTCGCCGCGCCGCACCACCAGCGGGCCCATGGCCGTGTTGACGAAGCGCGCCACCAGGCCGTCCGGCCCGAAGAACTGGCCGATCTCGGCCAGCGTGGCTTCGATGCGCGCAGACTGATTGAACGGATACTTGCCGGCCAGCGAACGGTTGAACGGTTCGTACACCTGCGCCAGCCACGTCTTGTTGATCTCCGCTTCTGCCGGCGCGACGATGACGGCGAACGTCTGCATCAGCGGCCGCACCAGCAGCGGGCGCACGGCCTGCTTCTGCGTATCGGTCAGGCCGTTGAGCATCTGCTCGTCGACGAAGCGCAGCGCATCGGCCAGTTCTGAACCGGTGCCTTCCAGCGTCTGCTGCATGAACTGCTTCGCGCCGGGGCCCGGATCGCCCTGGTTCTTCAGCTGGTTCAGCCGCGTGCGCAGCCGCGACAGCGTGTCGAGGTAGGAGCGCAGCAGCGAGGCATCCTTGTCGCGCGTGGCGACGATGCGCGACACCGGTGCGAACTCGCGGCCGATGGGCCCCATCGCCTTCTCGAATTTGCCCGCATCGAACTGGATATTGACATTGACGTTCGAGCTGACTGGCGATGGCGCCCGGCGCAGGATGTTCGTCTTGATCCAGTTGATGAAGCCCTTCTGCGCCTGCTGCATCTGCGCATTCATGGCGGTGGGGTTGTCCCACGATGTCTGCTCGTGGATGGTGGCCAGGATCTTCGCGATCGGCGACGCCTGCGGATCGCCCAGCCGGTTCATCGCCGTCACCGCACCGTTGAAGCCGTTCATGTCGGCGATCGCGATGCCCTGCACGAACTTTTGCCACTCTTTCGTGTAGTCGGCCTTGTACATGTCGACCAGGTTCTTCTGGATCTGCTCCGGGCTGCCCTCCAGCGTCAGGTCGTCGCGGCTGGACGTCTTCAGCACCCAGTCGGTGCTTTGCAGCTCCTTCGCCGACGCTTCGCGGATCGCTCCTTCCACGTATTTTTCCCACGCCTCGCGGGTAAAGGTGCCGGGGATCGCATGGCTGCCGGCGACCAGCGCCTGGTCCTGCTCGCCGACGATGCGGCTGACCGTCATCGCCGGAAAGCGCGTCGACGCGCGGGCCCTGATCTCGCCGTAAACACGGTCGCGCGCCGGCATGCCGCGCACCACGCGGCGCAGGTTCTCGCGGGCCGTGTCCACCAGCGCCAGCTTCTGTTCGATGCGCGGCCATGACGGGTCGTGCAACTGCGCCAGGTGGAACGTCAACAGACGTTCGGCGCTGCGTATCATCTGCTCGCGCGGCATCGTGCCGCGGTTCGCTTCCAGCCAGCCGCGCCAGAAGCGGGTCAGCTGGTCGTTCAGGTGACCTGCTTCCGCATGCGCGGGATCGGCCAGCATCAGGTAGGTCTTCAGCGCGTTGTACGCATCTTCGACATTGGTCGGCGAGGCGTCCGCATAGGCGCGCGTGGCCGGTTGCGCGGGCGCGGCGGTGGCGACGGCCAGGTCGTCGGCATTGGCGTTCATCTCGTACAGCAGCGCTTCCAGGTTCGCCGCCACCGGCTTGACCATCACCTCGCGCACGCCGCCGAAGAACTCCTCGCGCAGCTTGCGCTCCAGCAGTTCGCCCTGGTACAGGCCCAGGCTCAGTGCCCATGGTCGCTCGCGGCGGTAGTTGTCCAGCTGTTCGATGCGGTCCTGCAGCACTTCCAGCGCATCGAGCCGCGATTGCAGGTCGAGGCGGCGGTCCTGCAGGCGGATCACCTTGTCCAGGTCCGCCTGCACCGTCGCCACCAGTTCGCGGTTGCCCAGGTAGGACCAGCTCCAGCCGGCCAGCGACACGCCCAGCAGCACCGCTGCCGCGATGAAGGCGCCGTAGCGCAGCCGGGTCTTGTTGCGGCTGGCGTACTGCGACACGAGGTTCTTGTCGGCGAAGATCACCTTGCGGAACAGGTCGAGCAGGAAGTAACCCGTCTGCCGCACTTCGTCCGCTTTCGCGGCCGCGGGCTGGAACTTCATGTTGAAGCGCTGCGCCACGTGGCGCGACTGCGGGCACTCGGGCTGGCCTTCCTGCAGCGCGCTGGTGAAATAAAAGCCGCGGAACAGCGGCTTGAACTGGAACGGGTTTTCCTCGAACAGCGTGGCGAGGAAGGCCCGCAGCGGCACGCGCAGCGACGCGAACTCCAGCGGGAACGTGAACACGCCGGCCGGCATGTCGTTGCGGCGCTGCTGCGTCATGTTGGCCACGCTGGTTTCCTTCAGGCCTTCGTGCAGTTCGTCGAACGCCTGGTCGAAGAAGGCCAGGATGTCCTGCGTGCCGGCCTTGCGCTTGTAGGCCATCGTGGCGCCCCACACGCGTTCGCGCTCGCTGCGTTCCGAGTAGGCGAAGAACTCCGCGAAGCCGGCGATCAGGTCCGCCTTCGTGAACACCACGTAGACGGGGGCGAATACTTCGAGGCGCTCGATCAGGTCCTGCACGCGCTTGCGCAGGCTGCGGGCGAGACGCAGGCCGGCATCGGCGTCGCCGCCGCGCAGTTCGGCGATGCTGACGGCGATGATGATGCCGTTGACCGGGGCGCGGGCCCGGTATTTTTTCAGCAGATCGAGAAAGCCGTGCCATTCGGTGCGGTGCTCGTCTTCGACCGAATAGCGGCCCGCCGTGTCGAGCACGATGCCTTCGGTGGTGAAGAACCAGTCGCAGTTGCGGGTGCCGCCGACGCCCTGCACCACCTTGGCGTCGCCGAGGGGGAACTGCAGGCCGGAGTTGGTGACGGCGCTGCTTTTTCCCGCGGCCGGGTTCCCGATGATCATGTACCAGGGAAGTTCGTACAGCGCGCGGCTGCCGGACGTGATGCCCAGCTTCGAGCTGCGGATCGTGTCGATCGCATGCTGCAGGCCGGCACGGAGGACGTCGACTTCGCCGTGCCGCGGATCGGTGCTGCCGGCCGGCGGTTCGGCCGCCGTCTCGATCGCCTGCTCCAGCCGTGCCGCGCGCCGCGCCGCCAGGTGGCGCTTCAGCCACCATACCAGGAGCCAGATCAGCAGCGTGGCGCCGGTGGCGACGATCACCCAGATCAGCGCCAGTTCCAGCAGCTCCGCGCCCAGGTAATACAGTGCGGCCATCGCCACGAGGCCGATGATCGTCAGGTGGCGGGAGTCCGTTAAAAAATGCCAGAGTCGTCGCATCATGGGGCCCATTGGTCCGTGTGGGATCGGTTGATGGTGCCATCATCGCTGCGGCGGTTTGTTGAGCCCCCGCAATTATTGACGGCGGGAACGAAGCTCTGCGTGGCCGAAATCCATCAGTTTCCAGCGGCCGCCCCAAGTGAGCCCCGCCGCTTCGGCCACCTGCCCGTACAGCTGATAGCCGCGCATCGCCCACGGATCGCGTTCGGAAATGACCAGCTTGCCGTCGCGCAGGAAGGCGCAGTCGCCGGCCAGGCCGAACTGGTGGTAGCTCTGGAACGCGCGGGCATTGGTGACGTTGCTGCCCGCATCGGCCAGCTGGTTCTGGCGCTCGGGGCTGCGGTAGCCTTCCAGCAGCACCATGTCGTAGCCGTGCTGCTCGCGCATGATCTTGAAGACGAGCAGCAGGCGCTGCGAAAAGTCCACGTCGAGCAGTTCCCAGTTGCGATTCGCGCCGGCCAGCATGGGCCGCACCAGCGTCACTTCGGCCGTCGTGAACACGGCCGGCGGCAGCGGCGGCGGCGCCACCAGCCGCTCGCCCCGCAGCAGTCCCACCACCTGCTGGTTGACGGCATGGCCGCCCCCCTCGACACCGGGCAGCGCGACGTGCCCGCCCAGCAGCACCGCGGCAAGCGGCGGGACGACGATCAGCAGCAGGCTGGCCGCCGTCAGCCAGGGATGGCGGCGCAGCCCGCGCCACGTTTTATCGGCAAGCGCATGGCTGCCGCGCCCCGCCGAACGTGCGCCCTGCGCACCCTGTTCGTTCAGGCTGCGCCAGCGCCGGTCGAGGCCGCGGCCCAGCCGCTGCATCGTGGCGCCCACCGCATCGCGGCCCGCCGGGAACAGCAGCAGCCAGGCGCCCGCGCACGTTGCGATAAACAACAGCAGCATCGAAAACAGAAACATGGTGCGCTCCATCAAGGCAGCTCGGCATTGCCCGCGAGACACTGGCGACCCGGGCCGGACCGTCCATCGTAATGCGCGGACCGGCCGACCCGACAACGCCTGGATCAAGCTTTGGAGGTGCATGGTGGATTCATCAACAAGAAGCAAGGGTATCCTGGCCAGCCTCGAAACCACGCGGGTGGCGGCACGCCCGCACCGGCTGGACAGGTTCGGCGCGCGGGGACCCGCGCTGGTGGTCGGCAGCGGCGTGCTGGCGGGCGTACTGCTGTCGTGGTGGGTGCTGAGCGGTCCGTCGCCGGTGATGCTGCACGAGCCGCAGCCGGCGCCGCAGCACGAGGTCCAGCCGGCAGCGGCACCGGCCGCGGAGGACGAGGAAGCGGCGGCCATCGTCGACGAAAGGCCGCCAGCCGCGACGGCCGCCGTGGCAGCGCTGGCGCCGGCACCGATTGCCACGGTGGTGATCCGGCGCGAACGCAGCACGCCGCCGCAGCGGGTGCACGCCAGGGTGGCGCGGCGCGAAGCCGTCATCCGGCCGCCCGCCCACCTGCCCGCGCCGGACGGCGACGTGGCGCTGCTGACGGCACTCGTCGCCCACTCGAATCCGGACAGTGCCCGCGACGTGGTCGAACCCCGCCTGGCCGACAGCACCGAAATGCTGCTGCAGCGCTGCCTGCGCGTGGGCGGCGAGGAAGGCCGCTTGTGCCAGGCGCGCATCTGCGCCGTCCGCACCGCGGACAACGCCTGCCGCACTCAGTAGCTCAGGCGAGATACTTCAGGCGCGCTCTGAAATCTCGATCAGGTTGCGGTCCGGGTCGCGCACGTACACGGACCGGATCGGCCAGTTCGCGCCGGTGCGTGCCACCGGCCCCTCTTCCACCGGCACGCCATGTTCCGCCAGCCGCGCCATCACCTGCTCCAGCGGGATCGCGGCGATGAAGCACAGGTCCAGCGATCCCGGCGTCGGCACGTCCGCCTTCGGCAGGAACTCCCTGCCGTATTCGTGCAGATTGATTTTCTGCGCGCCGAATTTGAAGGCGACGCGGCCGGCGCCGAACGTCTCGTGCTGCATGCCCAGCACCTCCGTATAAAACCAGATGCAGCGCGCCGTATCGCGCGTGGTGAGGACGAGGTGGTCGAGACGGTCGATCATGTGGACTCCAGTGTTCGTGCGCGCACATCGCGCGGACAGCCATTGTGGCACGATCGTGCTTCTGTTTTTGAAAGGAGCATCCGATGGCACAGAAGCTGAATGGCAAGAAGGTGGCGGTACTGATGACGGACGGCGTCGAGCAGGTGGAATACACCGCGCCCCGCGAATTCCTCGAACAGCATGGCGCAACGGTGACGCTGATTGCGCCGAAGGCCAAGGGCGAGCAGATCCAGGGCTTCGAGCACCTCGATCCGGCGAAGAAATTCGCGGTGGAGCTGGACGTGCGCGATGCAAAAGCCAGCGACTTCGATGCACTGGTGCTGCCGGGCGGCGTGGCCAACCCGGACAATCTGCGCATGTCGAAGGAATCGATCGCCTTCATCCGCGCCTTCGGCGAGGCGGACAAGCCGGTTGCGGCGATCTGCCACGGCCCGTGGACGCTGATCGACGCCGGCATCGCCAAGGGCAAGCGCATGACCAGCTGGCCGACGCTGCAGCCCGACCTGCGCAACGCCGGCGCGCAATGGACCGACGAGCAGGTGGTCGTCGACGGCAAGCTGGTCACGAGCCGCAAGCCGGACGACATCCCCGCCTTCAACGACGCGATCCTGCAGCAGCTGGCAGCGTAACGGCTTACAGCTCCAGCGGCACCACCTGGTCCACGTAGCACCACACCCACGATTCGCCCGGTTCGATCGAGCGCACCAGCGGGTGCTGCGTGGCCGCCGCATGCTTGCTCGCATGCCGGTTCGGCGACGAATCGCAGCAGCCCACATGGCCGCATGTAAGGCACAGCCGCAAATGCAACCAGCGCGCGCCGATCTTCACGCAGTCTTCGCAGACGTGCTTGTCGGTGGTGGTCAGCTGGATCTGGTCGAGATGGGTGCAGGTTTTCGCCATGAAGTCCTCCTTGTAAAGCGCGATTGTCGCGCGAAGGCCATGATATGTCCTCCGCCGATTGGGGGGCACGCCGCTCGCGCGCATCCAGATCGCCGCCGGACGCGTATCTGCAGGAGACCGGGCCGCGGTCGACGACCGCGCCGGTCCCTCAAGGAGAATGAAGATGCCGGAACCACTGATATTGAGCGGGGATGCCTATGCCCGGGTCTGGCAGGGCGACCTCACCGTGGAGGGGAAGCGCAGCGGCACCCCGGCGGCCGGCAGGATGAAGCAGAGAAGGTTTCGCGCATACGTGGAGGTGCTCGAACAGGGTGCGCACGATCCCGCCATGCGGGCGCTCGTGCAGCAGCGTCGCCTGGGCAATCCGCGCCCGATGCACCGGGGGCTGGTGCGTCCCGCGAACACCGGGGCCGACCCGCTTGCTTACTATCCCGCGCATGGGCAGGAGGCGGCGCGGCTTGCGGCAGAGGAGATGACGCGCCGGTGGACGCTTAATACCGGCAACAACACGGTGTTCGTGCGCGGCGCGGCGCATGTGCTGGCCCAGCAGTCCGTCATCCAGCCGAACGGCTTCTGCTACGAAACCACGATGTGGTACGACGTCGACTGGATCTACGTCGCGTTTCACTGCTACCGGGGCGGCTGACGGCCCGGGCCTGGCAGCTACTGCCCCAGGCAGATAATCTTCGTCACGTATTCCTTCGCGGCCGCCTTCTTCTTCGCGGCCCAGTCGATCACTTCCTGCGCCTGCGCCACCGTCATCACCGTGGCCTTTTCCTTGTTCTTGATGAAGGAAACGCCTTCGAACACGCCTTCCTTGCTGCGCATGACCTTGGCGAAGACGGGCGGCTTCAGGTCGCCGTCGCTGAGCTTGTTCTGTTGTACCAGGTAGCGCTGGTCGTTGGTTTCCATATGGGCCTCTCATGATGGGCATTTGCGGCCCGGGAAAGCAAAAAGCCCAGCTTATCAAGGCTGGGCTTCGTGCTTGCTGCGTATTCTGGCTCCCCGACCTGGACTCGAACCAGGGACCTGCGGATTAACAGTCCGTCGCTCTACCGACTGAGCTATCAGGGA
>DKJA01000002.1:55303-56419 GCA_002454505.1 Oxalobacteraceae bacterium UBA6704 | reverse complement strand
CGCTGCAGCTGCGCCAGCGCTTCGTCGACGAGGCCGTGGGCGCGGCCCGAGAAGCTCACCAGCAGGTGGTTCGCTTCGCAATAATTGTCCAGGTTCAGTTCGCCCTTGGCGAGTGGGTGGCTGCGGCGCATCACACACACATAGGTGCCGGAATACAGCCGCTCGTGACGGATCGGCGAGGCCGTTTCGTACGATAGCTGGGCCGCCACGCCAGGGAAGAAGCCGACGGCCAGGTCGATATCGCCACGCAGCAGCATCGGCCGTGGCTCGCGTGTTGTCAAAGGCACCATGCGGACATTGATACCCGGCGCCTCGCGCTCGATCGACCGCATCAGCGACGGCAGGAAGAACGCGGCGGTCGCATCGGCCATCGCCAGGCGGAACGTTGCGTGCGCTTTCGACACGTCGAACGAACCGGGCGCGACAGCCGCTTCCAGCGACGCCAGCGCGCTGCGCACGGAAGGCCACAGCGCTTCGGCACGCGGCGTTGGTTTGACGCCATAGGCGGTGCGGATCAGCAGCTCGTCGCCGAGGCTTTCGCGCAAGCGTTTGATGGCGTTCGACACGGCCGGTTGGGTCATCGCGAGGTGGCCGGCGGCCCGTGTCAGGTTCTGCTCGGTCATCACGGCATCGAAGACGCGCAGCAGGTTGAGATCCAGCGTCAGAAAGCTCATGGTAGCGTCATTCAGGAAGGTGATGATTTATATAGGGAAACGAAATTGGCGTGATATGTTGCGGCGCACTATAGTTACGCTAGATTCTATACGTAAACTGAAAAATCATGTCTAACTTCGTTACCGCTGCACAATTTCTGCCCCTGACCGTGGGCGATGCGCTGCAAGTGCTCGCGGCTTGCGCTGCCGCGGTCGGCTTCGTGGTGCTGTTCCGCCCAATGATCCGCGGCGTGGCCCTGGCCGCCCTGCTGGTGGTGAAGCCGCGCCTGACGAAGGAACAACGCCTGCAGCGCCGCCAGATGCGGGACGACGCCGCCATGAAGCGCATGATGAACTCCTCGAAAATCTCGCCAAGCGAAGCCGCCGAGCTGCGCGCGATGGCCGCCCGCGGCTGAGCTTACAAGTGTTGCCTGTAAAACAGGGACAGACCCTGTTTTACAGG
>DKJA01000002.1:28676-55208 GCA_002454505.1 Oxalobacteraceae bacterium UBA6704 | reverse complement strand
GGGACAGACCCTGTTTTACAGGCAACAAAAAAAACCGGTGACAGGCTCCATTTTTTGGGAAATCTTTCCCGGAAAATGGTGCCTGTCACCGGTTTTTTGTTTTCAGCCGCCCAGCAGCTTGGGCTTCAGGTCCGAGTCGGCCGGCTTGTCGCCGATCCAGATGCGCAGGATCGCGTTGTAGAACGCCACGTCCGGCACCGTCTCGCCGATCTTCTTGCCGTTCAGCGTGCACACCGTGCCGGTGCCGGGAATCCAGTCCACCAGCAGTACGTCGCCCTTTTTCAGGCCGGGAATCGCGGCGAACATTTCACCGAAGGTCTTGGTTTGCGGCAGCAGGCGGGTGCGTTCGGCCGCGTCCGTGTTGGCGTTCAGGCCTTTCATGAAGGCGTCGCCGAAGTCTTCCGAGGACAGGTCGCGCAGGCTGACGATCTGCACGCGGCGGGCGCCCTGCGTGGCGAGGATGTCGGCGGCGGTGGTTTTCTTCTCGGGCAGGTACAGGCCCAGCGCGTAGACCTTGAAGATGACCTTGGTGCGCAGGCCGGCGCCGTTCAGCTTCAGGGCCTGGCCGTTGACGGTGGCCGTGTCCTCGAACTTGACGCCGGCGACGTCGGTTGCCGCGAAGGCGGGGAAGGAGGCGACCAGCGCCAGCGCACAGGCGCCCAGGATCAGTTTTCTGCGGTTGAAAGTCATGCTGTCTCCGGTATTGGATTGGAATAGTGCCGAACAACTATACCACCGCCCGGAGCGCTTAACGCACGCTCATGCTTTTTCTGCGGCCTTCGCCAGTTCCAGCCGTTCGAACTTGGCGAACAGCTGTTCTTTCGTTTCCTTCCAGTCCGGATTGAACGGGATGCAGGAAACCGGGCACACCTGCTGGCACTGCGGCTCGTCGAAGTGGCCGACGCATTCGGTGCACTTGTTCGGATCGATTTCGTAGATTTCCGGACCCATGTAGATCGCTTCGTTCGGGCACTCGGGCTCGCAAACGTCGCAGTTGATGCAGTCGTCGGTGATCAGTAAAGCCATGGTAATGAACCTCTATGCGGCGCCGTTTGCAGCGATCTTCTTGCGCAGCCAGCGGTCGACGGACGGGAACACGAACTTCGACACGTCGCCGCCCAGCTGGGCGATCTCGCGCACGATGGTGCCCGAGATGAACTGGTACTGGTCGGATGGCGTCAGGAACAGCGTTTCGACATCCGGCAGCAGGTAGCGGTTCATGCCCGCCATCTGGAACTCGTACTCGAAGTCGGACACGGCGCGCAGGCCGCGCACGATCACGCGGGCATCGTGCGAGCGGACGAAATCCTTCAGCAGGCCGGAAAAGCTTTCCACCTTGACGTTCGGATAATGGCCCAGCACTTCGTTGGCGATTTCCAGGCGCTCGTCGAGCGAGAAGAACGGCGACTTGTTCTTGCTGTCGGCGACACCGACCACCAGCGTGTCGAACAGGCCCGACGCGCGACGCACCAGATCCTCGTGACCACGGGTCAGCGGATCGAACGTTCCCGGATAAACGGCTACCACCATTGCGTCTCCCTGCTTTTTGCACCAATCAAAGGCGCATTATGCCTGAAAACGGGGCATGGTTCAGGGTAGAAAGTCAGTCCGCACGGGGCTGCAGCAGGTAGAAATGGACCTGCCCGGCCTTGTCCTCGCGGACGATTTCCCAGCCCGCGAACCAGTCCGGCACATCGCCTTCGAACGCCAGCGGAATGCCGGACTCGGCGTACACGTAACCGCCGTCGGCGACGAGCTTTGCGCACAGCGGCAGCACGCGGCTGAGGAAGTCCTGTTGATAGGGCGGGTCGAGGAAGATAACGTCGAACCGCTCGCCACGCTGGGCCAGCGACTGCGCCAGCGCCAGCGCATCGGCGCGCTGCACCACTACATTGGTGGCCTTGAGTTTTTCCTGGATATCCTGCAACTGGCGCGTGACGGTCGAATTCGCATCGACCATCGTTACCTTGCCCGCGCCGCGGCTGGCCGCTTCGAAGCCGAGCGCGCCGCTGCCGGCGAACAGGTCGAGCACGCGCAGATTGTCCCAGTCGCCCTGCAGGTGACGCAGCCAGTTGAACACCGTCTCGCGCACGCGGTCCGGCGTCGGCCGCAAGCCCAGCGCCTCGAGCACGGGCAACGGCGTGCGCTTCCACATCCCGCCGATGATGCGCACCTGCTTCGCGTGCTGGGGACCGTGGACGGGAACTTTTGCGGGCTTTTTCTTTTGCATGGGACAGGCCGGGAAAATGACGGCGGGACTATACCATGCGGAGAAAACCGGTGACAGGCACCGTTTTTCGAGAAATATTGCTTAGAAAATGGGGTCTGTCCCCATTTTCCGAGCAACTTTTTATTTGGTCTCGTTGGCCAGCGTCGTGAAGTCGCTGATCCAGCCCTGCATGCGCTTCTGCGCGTGGGCTTTTTGTTCCGGCGTGGAGATGCGGATCACTGTGTGGATCAGCTCGATCGTGCCCTTCGTGTACGACTCGTAGAACGGCTTGCGGCCGGCGTCGTCCATGCGGTTGAAGCTGTCGCGGATCAGCGTCTGGATCTGCGCCGTCGCCTGTTCGCGGCTCGGCTTCTCCTGCATGATGCGGCGGGCCAGGGCCAGCACGTCGCGCTGGCGGCGCATGCGTTCGTCGAGCCAGAACTGGTTGTCCAGAGGACGGGCATCCGATGCCTTGCGGATCGTCGCTTCCTGCTCGCGGCTGAAGCTGCCGAACCACAGCTCGAACTGCTCCATCGATTTCTTGTAGCGGAACTTGTTCTGGTCGTCGGCGCTGCCCTGCATGTTCTCCTTGCGGAACTTGGCGTTGTTCTTGGCGAACTTCTTCTCCATCTGTTCCAGCTGCTCGGGTTTCAGCGACAGCGCCAGGTCGGCGATGTCCGGCGCGGCCTTCAGCAGCAGCGCCTGGGTGCGGTTGCGGATGTCGTCGTAATCGGCGCGCAGGTCCGCCTGGCTCGGATTGGCCTGCAGCTGTTTCTGCGCCCGCTGCAGGAAGCCGACGTACTCCTGCAGCTGCGTCTTGCGGTGCCAGCGGAACAGGCCGTTGATGTCCTGCTTGACCTCGTCGCGCTGCTCGCTGTCGAAGTCGACATAGTTATCGAGCCACCAATACAGCAGCGTGTCGCCATTGTTGTACGCGAGCTTCAGCGAGCTGCACGCAGTGATCAGCACGAGCGCGGCAAGCGCCAACCATGTGCGGTAAGAAACGGCCTGCGTGTTAGACTTTTGCATATTTTTAACTTTAAGAATTCGGCTTATGAACGTTGTCATCCTCGCTGCCGGCATGGGCAAGCGCATGCAATCGGCGCTGCCAAAAGTACTGCATCCCCTCGCCGGCAAGCCCTTGTTGTCGCACGTTATCGATACCGCACGAACCCTTGCTCCGGCCAAATTATGTGTGATTTACGGGCACGGCGGCGCCACGGTGCTGAGCGCTTTGGAGAAACACAAGGCGCAGGGCGGCCTGGAAATCTCCGCCGCGCTGCAGGAACCGCAGCTGGGCACCGGCCACGCCGTGATGCAGGCGCTGCCCGTGCTGGACGAATCCGTGCCGACCCTCGTGCTGTATGGCGATGTGCCGCTGACGACGTCCGCTTCGCTGCGCGCCCTCGTCGATGCGGCCGGCAACGACAAGCTGGGCATCCTCACCGTCGTGCAGGACGATCCGTTTGGTCTGGGCCGCATCGTCCGCGAAGACGGCCGCATCGTGCGCATCGTCGAAGAGAAGGACGCCACGCCGGAACAGCGCGCCATCAAGGAGATCAACTCCGGCATCCTGTGCGTGCCGACCGCGCACCTGAAGAAATGGCTGGCCGCGCTGCAGAACAATAACGCGCAGGGCGAGTACTACCTGACGGACATCGTCGCGCAGGCCGTGGCCGATGGCGTGGAAGTGGTATCCGCCCACCCGTCCGCCGAGTGGGAAGTGCTGGGCGTGAACAGCAAGGTGCAGCTGGCCCAGCTGGAACGCATCCACCAGGCCAACCTGGCGCTGGCGCTGCTGGAAAAAGGCGTCACCGTGCTGGACCCGGCCCGCATCGACATCCGCGGCGAGCTGGTGTGCGGGCGCGACGTGACGATCGATGTCGGCTGCGTCTTCGAGGGCAAGGTCGTCATCGAGGACGGCGCAACCATCGGCGCGCATACGGTGATCGTCAACGCCACCATCGCGGCGGGCGCGCAGATCAAGCCGTTCTGCCACATCGAGGAAGCGACGGTCGGTCCGAAATCGATTATCGGCCCGTACGCGCGGCTGCGTCCCGGCACGGTGCTGGGCGAGGACGTCCACGTCGGTAATTTCGTCGAGATCAAGAACAGCCAAGTGGCCGCGCACAGCAAGGCCAATCACCTGGCCTACGTGGGCGACACCACGGTCGGCTCGCGCGTCAACATCGGCGCCGGCGTGATCACCTGCAACTACGATGGCGCCAACAAGTTCCGCACCGTCATCGAGGACGACGCCTTCATCGGCAGCGACAGCCAGCTGATCGCTCCGATCACCGTGGGTGCCGGTGCCACGCTGGGCGCGGGCACGACGCTGACCAAGGATGCGCCGGCCGGCAAGCTGACCATCTCGCGCGCGAAACAGGTGACGATCGAGAACTGGACGCGTCCCGTCAAAGTGAAGAAATAAGTTCGGCCCGACGCGCTTCCGCGAACCTCACCAGGTCCGGAAAGAAGCGTTCAAACCCTGCCGCGATGGCGTCCCGATGTTCGATCAGGTCGCCGACGCCATCGCGCAGCAGGTGCCCGTTGCGGCTCAGCCGGCGCGACACGCGCGCCACCGTCTCCCCCACCCCATCGAAGTCGGCATAGCCACCCAGCCAGTCCTGCCCCACCAGGTAAGGCAGCATCTGCTGCAGCTTGTCCGGCAGCATTTCTTCGTGCGCCCGCAGCGCGCGATAAAAGCGTGCAATCAGCTCGTGCCTGGGGATATCGCACCAGTTATCCCAGTGGCGGCTCAGTTCGTGGTCATAAAAGATGTCCAGCACGATGCCGGCATAGCGGCGCCGCCCTTCGCCGAACAGTTCCTTCGCTTCGATGACGACGGGATGCGCATCCGTATAGCTATCGATGAAGCGGTGCAGCGCGATCTCGCGGGCGATGGCCGGTGGATAACTGTCGATGTTATTCGCCTTGACGAAATCGCCCAGCATCGCACCAACCATTGCCGCATCGCTTTGCCGGGCCAGATACACGTGGGCGAGATAGTTCATGCGCCATTCTAGCCGTCCCTGCCATCGGCTGCTGTGGACAAGCTTGTGGGAAAGTGTGCGGACAAGATGCGAACAAGCGGTGGGTAGCCGGTGGAAATCCTTGCCAGCGAGCTGGATCCGCTATCGCGCTGGAGTACTTTGCCCGATTGGGGATAAAGCTGTTGGCAAGCGGTGGTACAAGCACTGCACAACCGGTGGAGATCGCTGTATGGCGTGGTTTCAGCCGCTTTTCATCGATGGCTGGCCGGTGCATAACGATGTGGAAAAGCCGTGAAAAAGCTGTCGATAAATGCGCCGAAAGCCAACGAAGGCCGAAGATGAGCAGCTGACTGCCTATTTCATGATCTGCCGGTGCCTTTATTGAAACGGCGGTGGATAACTTTGTGTGCAAGCCTGTGAATGCTGGTCGGATAACCCGGGTATAAGCGGGTGGACAAGCGGTGAACAGCCTGTGGAGAATGGCCTTTGCTACACCGCGATCCGCGTCTCGAACTTGCTCCGCAGCGTGGAAAAATACGCCTTCACATTGCGCACATTGGCGTGGCTGGTGAACAGCCGGTGCGCCAGCGCGTGATAGGCCGGCATGTCCGCCACCTGCACCACCAGCACGAAATCCGGCCCCGGCGACACGCGGTAGCACTGCAGCACGGCCGCCTCCCACGCCACCAGCGCCTCGAATTCCGCCATCTTCTCGGCCGCCTGCACGTCCAGCGTGATTTCCACGATAGCGGTCAGCTGCGTGGCCACCTTGGTCGGATCGACGATGACGACCTGCCGCTCGATGACCCCCGCTTCGCGCAGGCTTTTCACGCGGCGCAGGCAGGTGGGCGCGGACACGTGCACTTGCTGGGCCAGCTCGGCATTCGTCAGCGACGCATCTTCCTGCAATGCCGCCAGGATACGGCGGTCGATATCGTCCAATGAAATATCCATCAATAATTTCGCTGTAAATGAAAGAAAAATTCATTATACATAAAGCGTGAAATATTCTTTCATGCACGGTTGAATTGCGAAACCTTATTTCTTTTGGCCTGCTCTACCATGAATGCATCCCACCCATTTGAAGAGGTTCCACCATGTGCGGCATCGTCGGCGCAGTAGCGCAACGTAACATCACCCCCATCCTGATCGAAGGCCTGAAGCGGCTCGAATACCGCGGCTACGATTCCTGCGGCGTGGCGCTGCATGTGGATGGCAAGCTGCAGCGTTCGCGCAGCACGTCGCGCGTGGCGGAACTGGAAAAGCAGGCCAAGGAAGTAGGCATGGAAGGCTTCACCGGCATCGCCCACACCCGCTGGGCCACGCACGGCGCGCCGGCATCGCACAACGCCCACCCGCACTTCTCGCCGACGTCGGACAACGCCCGCATCGCGCTGGTCCACAACGGCATCATCGAAAACCACGACGAGCTGCGCGACGAGCTGACCAAGCTCGGTTACGTATTCCAGAGCCAGACCGACACGGAAGTCATCGCCCACCTGGTCGATCACCTGTACAACGGCGACCTGTTCGAAACGGTGCAGCAGGCCGTCAAGCGCCTGCATGGCGCCTACGCGATCGCCGTGTTCTGCCGCGAAGAGCCGCACCGCGTGGTGGCTGCGCGCCAGGGTTCGCCGCTGATCGTCGGTATCGGCAAGGGCGAGAACTTCGTCGCATCGGATGCGATGGCGCTGGCCGGCACGACCGACCAGATCATCTACCTGGAAGAAGGCGACGTGGTCGACCTGCAGCTGGGCCGCGTGTGGATCGCGGACGTCAACGGCAAGCAGGTGGAACGCGAAGTGAAAACGGTGCACGCCCACACCGGCGCGGCCGAACTGGGCCCGTACCGCCACTACATGCAGAAGGAGATCTTCGAGCAGCCACGCGTGGTCGGCGACACGCTGGAAGGCGTCACCGGCATCATGCCCGAGCTGTTCGGCGACGAAGCCTATAAAGTCTTCAAGCAGATCGACCGCGTGCTGATCCTCGCCTGCGGCACCAGCTACTACTCGGGCCTGACGGCCAAGTACTGGATCGAATCGATCGCCAAGGTGCCGGTGAGCGTGGAAATCGCCAGCGAATACCGCTACCGCGACAGCGTGCCGCACCCGGACACGCTGGTGGTGACGATCTCCCAGTCCGGCGAAACGGCCGACACCATCGCCGCGCTGAAGCACGCCCGCTCGCTGGGCATGGAACACACGCTGACGATCTGTAACGTGGCCACCAGCGCGATGGTCCGCGAATGCAAGCTGGCGTACATCACGCGCGCCGGGGTGGAAGTGGGCGTCGCATCGACCAAGGCCTTCACCACGCAGCTTGCCGCGCTGTTCCTGCTGACGCTGTCGCTGGCCCAGGTCAACGAACGCCTGACCGACGAAGAAGAAAACACGCACCTGAAGGCGATGCGCCACCTGCCTTCCGCAATCACGGCCGTGCTGGCGCTGGAACCGCAAATCATCGCGTGGGCCGACGACTTTGCCCGCAAGGAAAACGCGCTGTTCCTGGGCCGCGGCATGCACTACCCGATCGCGCTGGAAGGCGCGCTGAAGCTGAAGGAGATTTCGTACATCCACGCCGAGGCTTACCCGGCGGGCGAACTGAAACACGGCCCGCTGGCGCTGGTGACGGAAGAGATGCCGGTGGTGACGATCGCGCCGAACGACGCGCTGATCGAAAAACTGAAATCGAACATGCAGGAAGTGCGCGCCCGCGGCGGCCAGCTGTACGTGTTCGCCGACGTCGACTCGCGCATCACCTCCGGCGACGGCGTGCACGTGATCCGCATGCCGGAGAACTATGGCGTGCTGTCGCCGATCCTGCACGTGGTGTCGTTGCAGTTGCTGGCTTATCACACTGCCCTGGCGAGGGGGACGGATGTGGATAAGCCGAGGAATTTGGCGAAGTCGGTGACGGTGGAGTGATTGGCGGCTTCAGACAGCCCGTGAATGTGAACTACAAATAAAGTCTGACACAAACAAATAAAGTTTGACACAACGAAGGGCCTCGACACTTTGTGTTGAGGCCCTTCTTAATTGCTGAAGCTAGACCCGATGTCTCATGCAAACATCAGCGCGAGCCAACCGGTTTTATCGGGAGCATTCAAGACGTCCTGCGCTTCGGTCACGGATATCGTTCGCACATCGATGGGCAGGCTTCCCAGCATTGCCGCCTCGGGTATATATGACAGATCCGGCACGATCACTTCATTGTCTGTTGCGGCAGCATGGCCCAGCTCAGTAGTCAGCCAGACAAAGGTTCCACGTCGTCCGTGCGGCACAAGCGCAAGCCTGATCCCATTCTCATGAGTGCCATCCAGGTCTGCCGGACTGGCCTATTGGATCTGTGCAGCCAGGAGCGAAACATGGCCTGTATCTGTACTATCTACCGCCCTATAGCCCCGAGCTCAATCGAATCGAAATCCTGTGGAAGCACGTCAAGCAATTCTGGCGCCGCTTCGTTGCGAAGAACGGCGCAGACCTGCTCGACGAGATTCAGTCCTTGATGGGCAGCTTCGGAAACAATTCACAATAAATTTTGGGTGACTACTTAGGGCCCCGAGGTACTTTGCTCAAGAGCTGTAGGAAATCCCACCAGAGGAAAGGCGGTGCCCGGCGGCGGATGATGTGTTCGCTGCCGGCACAGCCGCGGCTGCTGGTGCCGCGTGCGTCGTGACGCCAGCATGGGGAGCATTTCAACCACAGTAAACCTCGTGTCCTTCAACTTCACCCTGGCCACAATCAGAGCTCTGGCCAAGCTCGTCCAAGTGCTCGGCCAACATCGCTTCTGCGCCGTGATTCTCATCCTGCTCATGGTCACCACCGGCGCCCTCATGGCAGTGTCATATCCGCCAGCGATCTTGGCCTGAGTGGTATGCGTGCCAATGCAGCAAAAATTCCAAAAAAAAACAACTACGCATCTTGCGGAGTTCGCAAAATGCGTATATTATTCGTTCTGTGCTGTATGCACATAAGGATGGCAACGCGCCGGCGGGAGCCTGTCAGAACCTAACCCCCATCCCCGCCATATGATTGACATTTTTGGAGAAAAGCCTATGAATAACCTCATCTTTAAGAAAGAAAGAAGAAGATATGCAAGTATCAATGAAAACGCTGCTGCTGGACTTCGTTAAAAAACATCCTGCAGCAAAAGTAAAGGGACTAGCCTGGCTGAAATTGATTGAAGCTTGTAGCGCACAGAATCACAATGAGCTCAAGGAAACATTTAATAGCGCCGACTACGTGCCAAAAAATCATACTGTGTTCAACGTAGGTGGGAATAATTACCGAATCGTTGCACAAGTATTTTATGGTATTCAGAAAGTGAACATACAGTTTGTAGGTACACACTCTGAATACGATAAATGGTCGAAAGATAATCGTAAAAAATGAATCATCAAAACCAGTCGAGCAGCGTGACGCCCGGCCTTCAAAAGGCTTGGGCAGCGCTACAGGATCAAGCCCTGTTACGCCCGATTCGGAATGACACTGATTTTAAACGTGTACATGCTCTGGTTGACAGTCTGGCCAGCGAAGTAGGGGATGATGAGAGTCATCCTCTCTTTGATCTTTTTGAATTAGCAATGTTGCTTATTCAAAAGTGGGAAGACGAGCATGTTGAAATTCCGGATACGGAACCAAAAGAAGTACTCCGCTTTTTGCTGGAGGAACACGATTTGAAGCAGAAAGACTTGGCCGATATCGCTTCCCCTACTTTGATCAGCGATATTTTGTCCGGTCGTCGTGAAATAAGTCGAGTTCTCGCGAAAAAACTAGGCCAACGTTTCAGCGTTGATGCTAGTGCATTCTTGTAATGCATGAGGGACCAGGGCTCTACGCAAAGCTGCCCCTGATATACTCAAAATGCCCTAAACTGACCTAGGCAACAGGAGCAGATGCTCAGTGTCGAGTAGCATATTAGGCGCGGAGCGGTCGTTGCGGCCCGAACGTCACCCTTGAAAAGGTGAATCAGTCGTCGAATGAGCGTTTGCTAGCGGCCTATGGCTGGCGTTAGCAAAGGCATCGATGAGCAAACCACGACTCGTCTTGCGCCTCGCGTGAGAGCCACGTAAAGGTGTTGCGCAGTCATTCGCTCGGCTCGAGAATGACCGCGACGTCAGCCTCCAGTCCTTTCAGTAGAAGCGTGCTTCCAACGGGGGGCCTGCCCAACGGTCGACCCAGATGGCGGTTGCGCTCGCGAATTTGCATCGCTGCACCATTGAACCCACCTTCGCCACCGGCTGCCCGCAGTGAAGACGGACGCATAGGGTGAACCGAGGTTTTCCTTGTCAGACATGGTGTGCTCCTTAGCAAATGGGTGGAAGCGCAGTATGTCCGGACGGCGACCCATCATCTACCCCTGAATCTTATGGATTGCCTTGCCGGGGTTGCTAACGGCAGAGTCCGCATGGTGCAGGAACAGATTTGTGCAAAACATGGAAACACTATTCTGCAAACTGTCGAATGCCGGATGCAAAGGGCGGTACAAGGGTTTTCGATTCCGGCCAGCCACTCGGGCTGCAATCGCCTCATATCTGATCCAACGCGCAACTGCACGTCATACAGCCATATGGCGGCGCTGCACCCAAGGGCAGAACACATTTTGCAAAGTGCTGCGAAGGCGGTTGATGCCAACCAACCAGTGCACCGCTCAAGCGTGCTGGCCCTCCAACGACTGCCGTGGTCAACACATCGTATCCACTTGCGCTCGTTGTCAGCGGAGGTACTCCGGGTGGATGAACCCATCCGGCAAGATGATGGGACGAGTAACAGCCCGCCGTTGGATGGCCATAGCTGTTGCCATGGCCAAAGGAATAGATCAGTCGTTTATATGTCGATGTCATCGACGCAGCCGGGACACCGGTGCCGCCGCTACCTTTCAGGTTACCACCATGGTGCGGCACGACCATTGCGGCCAGATCGGCAGTCAGAAGCAGGGGCGGCATGTATCTATAGTCGCAGTCTCCCGCGATCAACCAGCTTCGGTATGGCGGAGCGGTTCCCACTTGGGGCACCTGGGTCACTTGGGCGACGATGCCATGGGTGTTCGGCTGGCTGCCACTACCGCGGACCAGTGTAATCGTATGATGCGAGTGCAGCCCAGCCGTCAGGGTCTGACCAGCGGCAAAGCGATACACCTTGCGACCATTGCCGATGATGGATGTTACGATTGTCTTCTGGTGAACCGTCACGCCACCATCCGGCACAATCCAGTCCACATCCAATCCGGACAGTGATCCCGCAGGGACGCAACGGTAGCCATTGACGTGATCGTCGTGCCAGTGCGTGAGAATCACGTTGGGCGACTGGCCAAAACAGAGTGTGATGGGCATTGGTGCCGTATGCAATTGCGACTGGATCGGCAATCCAGCGTCGACGTAGAGTGACGGCCATACGGCACGTGGTCGCTGCTTAGACCAGTCGACCCTACACAAGGCGACCGCGTTAGCTTGGCCGACGTCGAATGCACCTAGATAATCGGCACGCGCGCTCGCGACGAAGCTCTGCAGATCCGAAGAACTCGGGACTGTACAGCCGCTGATCGACGACAGATTCGTCAACGCCTTTGCCGTTTTTCCGACCACCGTTTTGGCGGCGAACGCGACTGGCACGCCGGTATCGATGATGCTTTGGTAAAGCATGCCGGTGCGACCTCTCACCATCAGAGAGAGGTCGTTGAATCGTACCAAGAACCATAATTTGTGGATCGCGCCAATGACAGCATCGATACGATCATCATCGTCATTAAACTGCCCCTGCAGGCGCAACGCCTTGGCCCACCGAGTCAAATCGAATGGCGTGTCTGTTTCCAGCGTCGAAAGCGGAACGGCCGCCATGGGATCGGCCCGGCGCGCCACTGGTCCGGTCAACCAATTGATCCAGCTTTTCTCCATACCATCGGGATCGTCCAGAGAAAAAAGCGGGTCGCTTCTTCGTTGCATTAGCCAGTCCGCGTCGATCAGATGCAGCCTGATCGTGGCGACACCCTTCTTCGCATTAATCCGAACACTTTCGACATTCCCATAGGCCTAGCGTGGCTCAGGTGGCCGATCCCACTGTGGCATCGGTTCTGGGGAAAAATAGCGGTTCATATCATCGACCCGTCATGAGAAAGCTCGATGGTAATCCGGCATTTCCTATTCGACAATATTTTGTAAAGCCTATAGTGGTCCAATTGCACGCGAAGCCAATCACTTCGGCTACAGCAGATTGCTGCCACTGCAGCAATCTGCTGTGCGTTGTCAGTCGTCTGCTGGGAGGTAGCCGTACTCGAACTCCTGATCGCGGCCGTCGGCGTCCACCAGATTGCCTGTGAGAGTGAAAGCACCGAGACACCGGCGGTTATGGACTTTGACAGCAACGCATCCGTCAAAGTCCAGTTTGCGGATCTGACGCCTCCGGGGCCCTGGGGAACTGGTGTCAACCGTGGCGCTGATCACATGCAAGATGGGGCTGTGAATGCCCATCGGCATAGGGAACTTGATTGGATGAACTTCAACGTCAAGTTCCACGTTTGGCGACTGTCGACCGACCCACGTCTGGTTGGAATCACATCAGAAAAATCAGCATCCAAGCTCCCAACCCAGCAGGACGGAAAATGGGTCCATTGGAAGACTGTGGAAGGCACACGTGGCGACGGAAAGCTGCACTTATGTGTAGCGGTAGGAATTTCCGATGTCGCAGCCGCACTTGCTACGTTACGAGACGGCGGCGGGTACGTGGAAACGACCGTTCGTTCAATGCGCGCGGCATGACGTGTCGTCGGCAGCACTGCACGTAGACAACGGGAAAGTTGATACCGAGCGATATAGTCATCTGGAGCCCAGCACAAAGTGCTACCTGAAGGACCTGCCAAGTCTCTGCTCGACAAGACAACGCTTGCGTTGACTAGCTGCAGTTGTTCAACCGGGTAATGAGCCGGCAGTAGAACGGCTTGTGGGGCAAAAGTTGTGTCAATCTTTATTAGTGCAAGAATATCTTCCTTAACTGCTGAGCCGACCTTTGTGTCATACTTTATTTTTGTTGAGACGTGCAGCTGCAATCTTTAAGTTATTGATTAATATAGTCGAGCTGTGTCAGACTTTATTAGTTGACCACAGTGAAGGCATCGAATTACGTTGTCAATTGCAGATATTTTTTAACTAAGAACTAAGTTCGTCAAACAATGGCGCAATAAACAGCGTCAAACAGCCAATGATGTAGCAGCCCATGTGTGCCATGATCTGGCCACATGGGCTTTTTGCCGATTTGCTTTGTTCTACCCAGATCAATAAAAACTCTAGCAGGTGTTCACAGTTTGAGCGAAAGAAGACATGAATGTCAGATCTAAGTGGCAGTGAACCATGCCTCTCTCTCGAAGGATGGAGTCCGAATCTTTGATCGTGAATTATGAAAACTATCAATCCATCAGTTCGACAAGCAAATAGAGACGGTTTCTTCCTCGATCGCTTTTAAGCAGCAACATCGATATTCATGGAATATTCTATTCTGTATTATTTCATAACCTCTTCCATAATGAAAAGCTGACAGGCCCCAAAGAACAGTAATTTGCTAGAGTGTGGCATTTTCACGACGACCTCGATGCAGGATAAAACTAACATTTCAACATACTTTTTCCCTTGTATCAGACGAACATTGCGATCCATATCGCACCCAAAAAACATCCGGCGAACACTGAAAAATATCGAAAATCCCTTAGCGTGGGCATACTTGCTGAGAACGGATAGGATCTTGAGCTTTAAAGCAGCGCAACGCAAAAAACGGACCTCAGCGGTGCGGCCGTCAAGCAAAGCAGAGTTCAGGCGGCTTCCATTAGTAAAAAAAATTTCAAATTTTCTCTAATTTAGCACTAATGTAGGTTTAAAATATAATTCTTCTAGGAACGATTGGAGATAGGAGATTACAATGGGTTACCGTAACAAGACGTATATTGCGTTCGACGGCGATAACGACATGCACTATTATCGACTAATGACAGCTTGGAAGGCAAATGACGGATTTTCTCTGAATTTCCATAATGCCCATGATTTGAATACGGCGCGAGATTCGAGTCAAGAAGAAAGTATAAAGCGTCTGCTTCGCGAGCGATTTTCCAGCTCAAAATTACTGATCATTTTGATTGGCGAGAATACCAGATACTTAACGAAATTTGTGAAATGGGAACTTGAGGTCGCGTTAAAATTAGGCCTCCCCATTGTTGGAGTAAATATAAATGGGTCTCGAACTATTGATAATCGATGCCCGCCAGCAATAAAAAATGAATTAGTTATTTATGTACCATTTAAGCATTTAATTATTGAATATGCTTTGGAAAACTGGGCTTCAGAATTTTTACGCCTTCGAAAAGAAGGAAAGAATGGCGACTACTACTACAATCAAAGTGTCTATACGAGGCTGGGGCTGTGAAATATTTTTTTGAGTCGATAATAACGCGAGCATATTGGCGTTATGCGCTTTTTTCTGGCGAAGCAATCGGAAAATTCTTTGGCGTGTTAGGTATACTTTACCTTTGCGTCGATTTAGGAGATGCTTTTAATATATATAAGAAGGATCGGTATAGCTATTATGGCTTAATCATTCTAGTCTTGCTAGCGCTGGCCTATGTATTTTCTACACGTAGGCCGCTGTCCCGGGTCATCTACAAGGTACCTAATAAAGATTTTGCGATCGAAGTCCTCATTGGCGATCTTTTCAAAGTTTCCGGCGAAGTAATTATAAGTACAAGCTCGACCTTTGATACCGATATGGCATCAGGGCTAATTGCTGTTAGCAGTTTGCAAGGCCAGCTAGCCACTAATTACTTCAATGGACAAACTATTGAGATAGATCGGCAAATTGATATTTCACTGAATGGTGAGAATTTCATCATCAATGAGAACCGTCCTGGAAAGAAGAAAGAGTATCCGATAGGCACTGTGGCACGTGTGAGCAACCACAGCAAAAACTTTTACCTTGTGGCTATGTCTCACATGGATGAGAATCGGAACGCTTACTCTGATCTAAAAATGGTCGATCAAGCGCTTGAAAAACTTTGGATAAACTTGGCGTCTAAAGCTGAGGTAGGTGATATTGTGATGCCATTAATGGGAACTGGTCGTGGCAGGGTTGCATATCCCCGGAAGAAGATGATTGAGCGTATTGCCCAATCTTTTACAGATGCTTGTAGTGAGCGTGCATTTTCAAATAAATTAATAATTGTCGTGCGTCCAGAAGATGCCTCGAAATTTTCGCTGAACTTGTTTCAAGTGCGAGATTACCTTGGGCAAAGCCTACATGCCTAAGAAAATAGGCGAGAATCTTAAAATTTCATTATCGATGGTGTCGCAAAATTGGGCTAATATTAAAGAATCGCCTAAATTTCATATATAGGACCGAATAATAAATTCACTGAATGCCGGTTGTCCTGAACGTTGAGACTATACGACATACGCATTAAATGTCGGCAACCGGTTGAAGGGGGGCAATGTTAAGATTTATTTGAGCTGGGTACTCCCCTTCCTAGCGAGGCTCGCGCCAATCAATTCCAATTCCATTTCGATAAGATCCATTAAGACTGCTAACTCGACAGGTATATCTATTCATGCATACATTCGAAATTCAGGATAGCATCAAGTCACTTTTCGCTGAAATGGAGAGTTATCAGCCATTTATAGCCGCTCTGTCGGCGCTAGCAAGAGCCGCAGTGGATATGGAATCATACCTGCCAGGTTTGGCAACAGGTGGAGGCTCGCTAGCTTCGTCGGCAAATCAAATTCACAATCATTTAGCCAATGCCCGGCAAACGACGGCGTTGATCAACACACGAAAATTTTTCAAAGCGTTAGAAAATTTTCAGGTTGCCATTTCTCGAATTCGGTCACTAGATGTTAAAAATGATAACTTAATCTCCGATTTGAATACTGGCATAGAAGAATTAGCGTCGCTTTACAATGAATTTCTCTCTAATCAAACCGGCGAAAACGCCCTTCCGTTATTCCTTGCAGCGAAGATCCTTCATACCAAAGTTGCGACGATTTTCCATACCCTTCAATGGTTTGAGGAATCAACTGGCGCATATGACATCCCCAATAGCTCAGAAGCCCCGCTTGCCCTTCTGCTATCTGGACACCTAGATCTTGTAAGTTTTGCACATAGGTTACTGGCTATTCAAAATATATATTCGGAACTTTGCATGTTATTTTCTGTTTCTGAAAGCACTCATCCACTTCGTATCTCAAAAATTGAATCGGGAAGTCTATGGGTAAAAATTTTCGGTGAATCGAGAATTGTGGAAATGATGACAAAATTCCTAGAGCAGACTGCCTCTTGGATTTTCAGAAGTTATACATCCGAAGGAAAAATTGCTTCGGTTCCCAGGAAGGTCGAGGCAATAGAGTCGCTTCTCAAGCTTACGGAACGCCTCACAGAGGCAGGAGTGGACACATCCGATATGAAAGCACATATCGGGAAATCAGCTGTGGCAATCGCGAAAGGCCTTTCGGACATACTGGATGGCCAATCGAGTGTAGTCATCAATGAAAAGAATATCTCAGTCGGGTCAGAAATTAGTAAGGGACTTCTTACCGGATCTGGTCCGCAGCAACTTTTGGGCCCGGTTCCGACAAATATTGACGAATCGTTAACTCTCCCTCGATTGAAATAGTGAATTAATCTTTTTTTAAGTAGACCTTGTCTGCCTCATTAGATTAAAAACTAACATGGAACATCAAATCGCAAAATTGTCTAAGGGCGAAATTATATAAGTTAAGCCGTGCCACGTGCGCGCGCTATTGAAATTCATCGCTATAAAGCAAAAATAACCTAGGAGTTTTTCCTGCAGAAGTCCGAATTAAACACGGCTTTTTACGCGTTTTATAGGGGTATCAAGGGGGATACGGAGAGCTTGCGCTATTGGCAAAGAAAAGGCGTCGACGACTTCAAACTGGTGCCAGTCCAGATGCACGTAGATAGTTACATTATCAAGCGGGCGCGCCATCGGGTAGTTTGGTCAGGAAGCTTTGCAAGCGCCATCAAAAGCCCGATACAGCCATGTTGTCGATTGACGGATAAACATCAGTAATTACCTCCATAACCTCATCAATGGGCGAGGATTTTTTCAACATCACAGCAGCCGGAAAAAACACATCCTCAGCACCAGTAATCTCCATGACAGTACTGGTCTTCAACTCCCCGGCATCAATCTCCGTTCTCGGCAGAATGCTAATGGCATGCACCCCCGAATCAATCAACGAAACAATACTGGCCGGCTGAGAAATCCCCATGATGATATTGGGTGTGATGCCTAACACCTGGAATTGCTGAACCAGCGCCTCATACGATCCCTGCCCCGCATTCCGCTTTATCAAAATCAGCGGATGCGCACCCAGCTCTGCCAGCGATATACTCTTTCGATCCTTCGCTATATCGATCCCGGCACCAATCTGTGCGACCAGCCCTATGGATGCCAGCGGCGTGCAGGCGTAACCGTCAGTCAGATGCGGACGCTGGACCAGGGCAATGTCGATTTCGCCTTTCTGAAGCTGCTGCTCGAGCTGGCTGGAGTCGGCGATGGAGACGGCGAATTCGATGCCGTTGTTGCGGTTGATGATTTCGACGATCAGGCTGTTGAAAAACTTCTGGAACAGGTGGGTGATGCCAATTTTCACCTGTCGGGGATGGGAGATGGCGATCGATTGCGCGGTTTTTACGGCATCGTCGATTTCTTGCAGGATGGAGCAGGTTCTTTCGAATAAATACATGCCGGCGACGGTTGGTTCGAGTTTCCTGTCATTCCGGTGGAACAGCGATATCTGCAATTCTTCTTCCAGTTCCTGAATCCGCTTGCTGAGCGGCGGTTGCGCTATGTTCAGGATGTGAGCTGCTTTGTTTATTCCTCCATGCTCGATGACCGCACAAAAGTATTTCAATCGCTTTAAGTCCATACCATTTCCCATCCAAATATCGCAGACAAACAGAATCGATATTACCTCGAATGGCCAAGGAATTTATTGATCTATGTCAATTTTTGGGCCATCCGAAAGCTGATACCAATTTGATCTAAGCAGATACCAAAACGGTCATTTATCATTCGTATTCGGTGCAAGACAATGGTTTGCCATTTAGCAAAACCATAAAGGAATATCATGTCTTTCACTGAAAAAAACGCTGGCCGCGTTCACGATCTGCGTTCGGCACTGGAACTGCTGAAGACCCTCCCCAATCAGCTGGTTGCCACCGACGTCGAAGTCGATCCCCATGCGGAACTGTCCGGCGTCTATCGCTATGTCGGCGCGGGCGGCACGTGCATGCGCCCTACCCGTATCGGCCCGGCGATGATGTTCAACAAGGTCAAGGGCTACGACGATTTCCGCGTCGCGATCGGCCTGCTGGCGTCGCGCGAACGCGTTGGTCATCTGCTCAACTGCAAGCCTGAAAAGCTGGGCAAGCTGCTGCTGGAGGCTGCGAATAACCCGATCTCCCCGGTGGTCGACAGCGCACCGGCTGCCTGCCAGGAAGTCGTGCATCTGGCCACCGATCCGGGCTTCGATATCCGCACGCTGCTGCCGGCGCCGACCAATACGGAAGAAGACGCCGGCCCCTATTTCACGCTGGGCATGTGCTACGCATCCGATCCGGAAACGGGCGAATCCGATGTGACCATCCATCGCCTGTGCGTGCAGAGCCGCGATGAAATCTCGATGTACTTCGTGCCTGGCCGCCATCTGGATGCCTTCCGCATCAAGGCCGAAGCAGCCGGCAAGCCGCTGCCGATCTCGATCAGCATCGGCGTCGATCCCGCGATTGAAATCGCCGCGTGCTTCGAACCGCCAACCACCCCGCTGGGCTTCGACGAGCTGAGCATTGCCGGCGCGATTCGCGGCGAGGCGGTGAAACTGTCGAAGTGCAAGACCATCAACGAGCGGGCCATCGCCCATGCGGAAATCGTCATCGAAGGCGAGCTGCTGCCGAACGTGCGCGTGCGCGAAGACCAGAACACCAATACGGGCAAGGCCATGCCCGAATTCCCCGGCTATACCGGTGAGGCCAAGGCCGCCATTCCGGTGATCAAGGTCAAGGCTGTCACGCACCGCCGCAATCCGATCCTGCAGACCTGCATCGGCCCGAGCGAAGAGCACGTCAACATGGCCGGCATTCCCACCGAGGCCAGCATTCTCGGCATGGTGGAACGCGCCATGCCGGGCAAGCTGCTCAACGTCTATGCCCACAGCTCCGGCGGCGGCAAATACCTCGCCGTGCTGCAGTTCAAGAAATCCAGCCCTGCCGACGAAGGCCGTCATCGCCAGGCCGCCCTGCTCGCGTTCGCGGCGTTCTCGGAGCTCAAGCACGTGATCCTGGTGGATGAAGACGTGGATATCTTCGATACCAACGACGTGCTGTGGGCCATGCAAACCCGCTACCAGGGCGACGTCAGCACCGTCTTCATTCCGGGCGTGCGTTGCCATCCGCTCGACCCGTCGCAGATCCCGGAATTCAGCCCGTCGATCCTGCAGGCCGGCACGTCGTGCAAGACCATTTTCGACTGCACCGTGCCGTTCCACCTGAAGGGCCATTTCGAGCGCTCGAAGTTCCTGGAAGTGGACGTCAAGCGCTTCCTGCCCGACTTCGTTTAAGGGAGAACCATCATGAGCAAACGGCGCATCATCGTTGGCATCAGCGGTGCCACAGGCTTCCAGTACGGCGTCAAGGCGCTCCAGCTGCTGCGGGAGATGGATGTCGAAACGCACCTGGTGATGTCGAAGGCGGCCGGCCTGACCCGCCAGCACGAAACCGCGTTCGACCGGCGGGAAGTCGAGAGCCTGGCCGATGTGGTCTACCCTACCGGCGCGGTGGGGGCGGCCATCGCCAGCGGTTCGTTCCAGACGATGGGAATGATCGTTGCGCCGTGCTCGATGCGCACGCTGGCCGCCATCGCCAGCGGCATCAGCGACAACCTGCTGACACGCGCTGCCGACGTGGTGCTCAAGGAGCGCCGGCGGCTGGTGCTGATGGTCCGCGAGACGCCGCTGCACCTGGGCCATATCCGCAATATGGCGACGGTGACGGAATACGGCGCGGTCGTCTTCCCGCCGGTGCCGTCGCTGTATGCCGGCCCGCAAACCATCGACGACATGATCCGCCACAGCGCCGCGCGTGCCATCGGCCTGCTCGGCCTCGATCATCCGTCGCTGCCGCGCTGGGGCGAAACGCTGGAGGCCACGCTGGCCGAAGGAGCGCAGCCATGATCATCGGACCGTATGTCAACGGCGCCGCCGTCCTGCTAGGCGGCATGGCCGGCGCCGCGATGGCGCAGCGCATGCCGGAACGCCTGCGCGCGGCGATGCCGCTGACCTTTGGTGCCGCCTCGATGGCGATGGCGGTGATCCTGATCAACCGCGCCGCCCACATGCCGGTGATGGTGCTGGCCGGCATCCTCGGCGCGCTGATCGGCGAGCTGGTGTACCTGGAACGGGGCATCGGCAAGCTGGGCGGCTTCGCCCGCTCGCTGGTCGAGAAGGTGGTGTCGCCCAAGGCGGGCGGCCTGTCGCAGGACGAGTTCCTGGAGAAGTTCGTGGCCATCCTGGTGCTGTTCTGCGCCAGCGGCACCGGCATCTTCGGCTCGATGACCGAGGGCATGACGGGCGACGCGACGATCCTCATCGCCAAGTCCTTCCTCGACCTGTTCACCGCGGCCATCTTCGCCACCACGCTCGGCTATGCGGTGGCCACCATCGCCGTGCCGCAGCTGGCGATTCAGCTCAGCCTGGCTTTCGGCGCCGTGCTGATCCTGCCACTGACCACGCCGGCGATGATTGCCGATTTCTCGGCGGTGGGCGGGCTGCTGATGCTGGCCACCGGTTTCCGCATCTGCGGCATCAAGGTGTTCCCGGTGGCGAACATGTTGCCGGCGCTGTTGTTGGCCATGCCGATCTCGGCCCTGTGGTCGCACTTCTTCTGAGCCGGGAGCCACCATGTTGAACCTGCCCGCGCCGCTGACCGAGTTCCTGCATGGCCACAGCGTGCTGTCGATGGCGGTCAGTTGCAACGACCTGCCATGGTCGGCCAATGCCTTCTACGCCTTCGACGAGGAACAGGGCCGGCTGCTTTTCCTGAGTGCGCTGGACACCCGCCACGGCGAGATGCTGACCAACAATCCGCAGATGGCGGGCAGCATCGCCGACCAGTTCAGCGACATCACCCGGATCCACGGGCTGCAGTACAGCGGCATCGCCAGGCACTTGGCCTTGCCGGCGGAAGCGGCGGCCGCGCTGGATCTGTATTACCGGCGGTGTCCGCAGGCGCGCGGCATGGTCGCGCCTGTCTGGGAGATCCGCCTGCTGCATCTGAAGTTCACGGACAACCGCGTCACGTTTGGCGCCAAGACCCTGTGGCGTCGGCCTGAAACCGACCCAGACTCCACTCCGTCAGTGCGCCCTTAACACCAATAACAAGGGTTACAAAATGCGTATCACCCACACTTATTCAATGCTGGCACTGGCACTGCTGGCCTCCCCCACGTTTGCCGCGACACTGGCCGGCACGGCACTGCCGCGCGGCCCGCAAACCGTGCTGAAAGTGACTTCCTACGCCGACGACGGCGGCGAAGGCACGCTGCGCTCCGTCCTCGAGCGCAACAACGCCAATCCCGGCCGTTACCGGATCGAGCTGAGCGCAATCGGCGCCGGCCCCTATGTCATCAAGCCGAACCGCGAACTGCCGCCGATCAAGGGCCCGGTGGTCATCGAAAACGTCGACTGGGCGCGCAACGGCACGTATGTGGCCATCGACGGTTCCGCCTATGTGGTCGGCCCCGGCACCCGCGCCTGCCCGGGCGCCGTGCCGGGTCAATACGGCACCAATGTGCGCACCACCACCAAGCCGGGCCTGATCCTGCGCGACACCGAGGCGGTGGAGATCCGCGGCCTCGAAATCAGCAACTTCTGCATCGGCATCCTCGTCAACCGCGCCAGCGGCAACCTGATCCACGATAACCGCATCGTCGGCAACAAGGGCGGCGCCGGCATCATGGTCACCGGCGACGATGGCAAGGGCAATTCCACCGCCACCACCACCGTGGACAACAAGATCCTGCGCAACCGCTTCGTCAACAACGGCGATGCGATGGAGATGACACGCGGTGCCGCCTTCAACCTGATCGCCGACAACTTCATCACCAGCTCCGACAAGGACAACGAGGAGCCGTCGCAGGGCCTGGAGATCCTGTGGGGCAACGACAACGTGGTTGTCCACAACTACTGGGAAAACCTGTCCGACGGTGTCCAGCTGAACTGGGGCAACCGCAACTACATCTCCGGCAACACCTTCACCGGCATCTCGTCGGCCGTCACGCTGAGCGGCACCGGCAATATCGTCGATGGCAACACGATGATCGGCAACCGGGTCGCCGTGTCGGTGCGGCCGCAAGCCGAGCCGGGCGCCGATGCGGCACCGGGCCGCAACCGCGTCACCGGACCGGCCATCAACACGATCTCGGCCAATGTGATGATCGACAACGGCAAGGACATCAAGCGCTGTTACGCGGGCGGCGCCTGCCTGCCCGAGATGAAGGGCGCGATCGTGTTCGACGTGCCGGGACTGGAACACGGCCGCTTCATCGGCAACCGCGGCGGCGGCGTGGAAAGCGATCCATCGAAGCTGGAAACCATCTGTGCGCTGGATGGCCAGGTGGCCGGCTGCGAGCCAAGCCCTAACCACGGCCAGCGTGCGCCGAAGCTGCTGGCCACGCTGGCGGCCAGCCAGGGCGGCATCGGCGTGCGTGGCGAATTTGAAGGAGCGGCCAACACGCTGTATCGCGTGGAACTGTTCGCCAACAGCAAGCCGGGCATGACCGAGGCGGAGCGCTATCTGGGCTACATCCAGGTGCCGGTGGATGCCAAGGGCCACGCCAGCTTCGTCTACCAGCTGAACTCGGACGATGCGTCCAACGCTGCCAATGTGACCGCGACGGTTACCACCGCCGACGGTGCCACTTCGCCGCTGAGCCTGCCGCTGGCCTTGCCGCGCGCCTCCGGTACCGCAGCAGCATCGGCAACGGTGCCGGCCGTATTGCCAACGACATTGCCACCGTCGAACAGCACGACCTCAGCCGACCTGTACACCGGCAAGACGATGACCGGCAACTGGAACGGCAAGCGCAGCGAGTGGGCCGCCGACGGCATCACCTTTCGCGGCGGCTTCATCACCGAGGCCATGGGTGTGGTCGATGGCGGTATCCGGCGCAGTGCACGCAATGCCTTTCAAACGCAGCTCGGCGTCGACTTCGACATGGGCAAGCTGACCGACAGCTGGGGCGATGCACGCTTTCACCTGACCATCAATGACCGGCGCGGCCGCAGCACTTCGGACGAACTGGCCGGCAATAACTACATGCCGATCCAGGAAATCTACAGCGACCAGTTCACCCGCCTCACCGAGCTGAGCTACGACCAGAATTTTCTCGCCAAGAAGCTCAACTGGAAGGCCGGCTACTACGTGATGGGCAATGATTTCGGCATCAACCAGATCATGACCAACTTCGTCAACGCTGCGCTGTGCGCCCACCCGATCTCGCTGTCCACCAGCGCCGGCTGGACCAACTGGCCGCGTCCGCGCTGGGCTACTCACCTCACGCTGCATCCCACTCCCGAAATCACGGTGCGCGGCGGCATGGTGCTCGTCAACACCAACTACAACCTGGAAAAGAACCGCTGGAGCCTGCACGAGCACGGCACCACCGGCCACCTGTATCCCATCGAAGTGGAATGGGCGCCAGGCACGGCCGATCACGGCAATTATCCCGGTCACTACAAGCTGGGCTACTACTACGATACGTCCGACATGACGATGGTCGGCAGCCGCAGCAGCGAGACCGCGCGGCACCGCGAAGGCGGCTACGTGATGGTCGACCAGAAAGTCACGAACAACGCCGTCAACGGCGGCCTCAGCCTGTTCGCGCAATACACCGCGCAGTCGCAGCAGACGGCGGTGATGCATCGCTGGGCCTCGGCCGGCTTCGTCTACCAGGGCCTGTTCAACAGCCGCCCGCAGGACCGTGTGGCCGTTGGTTATGTGCGTGCGTCGATCAACCGTAATTTGCAGCAGCAACAGCTGCAGAACCAGCAGGCCGGCCTGATCACCGATGCCGACTGGGAGCTCAATTCGGCCGAAGCGTTGTGGGAGGTGGCCTATACCTTCCAGGTCAATCCATGGCTGTCGCTGCGGCCGGACGTCCAGTACATCACCAAGCCCGGCACCTTCCGCTACAAGAATACCGACAACGTGCTGGCCCTGGGCGTGCAAGCCAAGGTCACGTTCTAACACCTTCCCATCTGGAGATAACCATGAACAACCGCTCAATACTGCTCGCCCTTCTGCTGGCCACCGGCCTTCCCCAAGCCATCGCCGCCGCACCCGCCACCAGCGCGGCCGCCGCGCCGGTCTCGGTGCGTCATGCCACGTCCTTCACCATCCGCAACGTGGTCATCGGCCAGGGCGCCCCCAAGACCATCGTGCCGACCACCGGCGCCAACGCCGAGCAGGTGCTGCAGCAGGCGCAAATTATCGGCGCCAATCCGAACGCCGACCTGATCGAATTCCGTATCGACTACCTGGACTTCGCCACCGATCCGGCGCGCATCGCCGCGCTCGGCAAGCAGGTTGCGACCGCCGCTAACGGCAAGCCGATGATCGTGACTTTCCGCACCAAGGCCGAAGGCGGCAGCAAGGCGATCAGCGACGCCGACTACGGCAAGCTGTATGCCGCGCTGATACCGGCCGGTTTCATCGACCTGCTGGACCTGGAAATGTTCCGCTCAGCCGACGTGGTGAACGCGCTGGTTGCGCAGGCACATGCCAAGGGCGTCAAGGTGGTCATGTCCAGCCATGATTTCCAGGCGACGCCAGCCACCGCGGAGATCGTCGCCCGGCTGCGGCGCCAGGATACGCTGGGCGCGGACATCCTCAAGATCGCCGTCATGCCGAAGAACCCGGCCGATGTGCTGCGGCTGATGGATGCCACGGCGCAGATGCGTGCAAGCTACTCCGACAAGCCGCAGCTGACGATGTCGATGGGCGGCTTGGGCGCGGTCACCCGCCTGTCCGGCGAAGCGTTCGGCAGCGACCTGACGTTCGGCATGATCGGCGCGCCGTCCGCGCCGGGCCAGGTCGACGTCGCTCAACTGCGGCAGGTGCTCACCACCGTGCATGCTGCCATCGAAGGGAGCAAGTGATCCTAAGCCGGTGGTGCGTATTCATTCATCTGCTACCCGTTTTGGAAACACCTCCACCAGCCAGTCGATAAACACCCGCAACCGGTGCGTCACGTGCCGGTTCTGCGGGTACACCACGTGGAACGGATAAGCGGGCGGCCGCCATTTCTTCAGGATCTCCACCAGCGTGCCATCCTTTAACGCCGGCCCGGCGCTGTAGGCAAACGTCTGGATGATGCCTAACCCAGCCAGGCCGGCCGCCATATGGGCATTGCTCTCGTTGATGCCCACGCGGTGCTCGATCTTGATCTCGGTTTTCTTCGCATCGCAGTAGAAGCGGAACGGCGCAGCCCGGCCGTTCTGTGACGACACGTAAGCCACCAGCCGGTGGCCATTCTTCAACTCCTCCGGATAGGCCGGAATGCCGAACTGCTTCAGGTAAGCGGGCGTGGCGCAGGTGACCATCGCCGCGTCGCCGATGTGGCGCGCGATCAGCGACGAGTTGTCGAGCGCCCCGCCCCGGATCACGCAGTCGACGTTGTCGCTGACCATGTCCACGGCGCGATCGGACACACCCAGGTCGATGCGGATATCCGGATAGCGCGCCAGGAAATCCGGCAGCGCGGGAATCAGCACATCGCTTGCGGTGGAGCCGCCCACGTCGATGCGCAGGTGCCCGCGCGGCCGGGTGCGGGCGATGTTGAACGACGTGTCGATATCCTCCAGGTCGCGCAGCACGAGCGCGGATCTTTCGTAGTAGAGCTGGCCTTCCGGCGTCACCGTCACGCGGCGCGTGGTCCGCTGCAGCAGGCGCACGCCCAGGTGCGCCTCCAGTTCCTGCACCAGCTTGCTCACGGTGGCATTCGGCATGTCCAGTGAATCGGCCGCCCGCGTAAAGCTGCCCGCCTCCACCACGCGGGCAAACGCCCGTATCGCCAACAGTTGATTCATGCGTCTCCAGTCGAAGAATTATCCACACAGGTGGATAGTCTTTTAAATTTTACACACTTTTTCTATAAACGACGGAGGACTAAAGTTCTCCCATGCCTTCCGCATAACCACTCAAGGAGAACCAACATGAACCAAGCACTGAACCACGCACTGAGCCAAAAAATCGCTCTCGTCACCGGCGGCACCAGCGGCAT
>DKJA01000002.1:0-28506 GCA_002454505.1 Oxalobacteraceae bacterium UBA6704 | reverse complement strand
CGGCGGCACCAGCGGCATCGGCCTGGCCACCGCGCAGGAACTGGCCGCGCAAGGCGCCCGCGTCTTCATCACCGGCCGCCGCCAGGCCGAGCTGGACGCAGCCGTCGCCCTCATCGGCCCGTCCGCAACCGGCTTCCGCGCCGATGCCGCCGTGCTGACCGACCTGGATGCTGTCTATGCGCAGATCGCCAAAACAGCCGGCAAGCTGGACATCCTGTTCGCCAACGCCGGCGGCGGCGACATGCTGCCACTGGGTGCCATCACCGAAGAACACTTCGACGGCATCTTCGGCACCAATGTGCGCGGCCTGCTGTTCACCGTGCAGAAGGCGCTGCCGCTGCTGGTCGATGGCGGCTCGGTGATCCTCACCGGCTCCACCGTGTCGATCCAGGGCACCGCCAGCTTCAGCGTCTACAGCGCCAGCAAGGCCGCCGTGCGCAACTTCGCCCGTTCGTGGGCGCTGGACCTGAAGGAGCGCCGGATTCGCGTCAACGTCGTCAGCCCTGGCCCGATCCGCACGCCCGGCCTGGGTGGCCTGGTGCCGGACGAAGCACGCCAGGGCCTGTTCGACTACCTGGCGTCGCAAGTGCCGCTGGGCCGCCTGGGCGAGCCGGGCGAGATCGGCAAGACCGTCGCCTTCCTGGCCTCCGACGCGGCCAGCTTCATCAACGGCGTCGAGCTGTTCGTCGACGGCGGCATGGCGCAGGTGTGATCATGAAAAAGCTCATTTCCACCGCCGCGCTGCTGGCGGCCTCGCTGGCCCAGGCCGAGGACATCGGCGCCATCCAGACGCTGATCGACCGCCACTTCGCGGTATGGAACGACACGAACGCCGCGCGGCGCGAGGCGGCGTTTGCTGAAATCTACGTGGCCGACGTGTCGTTCGCCGATTACCACGGCGTTGCCACGGGCCACGCGGCCGTCGGACAGATGATCCAGCGCGTGCAGGACGGCCATGCCGGCTACCGCTTCACGCCGGCGCCGGTGGCCTGGAACCATGGCATCGGCCGCATCACCTGGGGCTACGGCCCGCAGGACGAGCCGGACAGGATTCGTGGCGAAGACATCTTCACGATCCGGGACGGCAAGCTCGCCAGCGCCTACGTCTTTTTCGACAAGAACTGAGGAACCATCATGAAACTGATTGCAGCGGTATTGGCCGCCATCGTATTGAACCTGGGCGGCGTGGCCCAGGCGGCCGGCATCAAGTCGGCCGGCATCGACCACGTGGGCATCACGGTGCCAAACCTGAAGCAGGCGGAGCAATTCCTGGCCGATACCTTCGGCTGCGAGCCGGTCACGCAGATCGGCCCGTTCCCGATGGCCCCGCGGGCCGACAGCGTGACGCTGGCGATGGTCCGTTGCGGCACCGGCGCGAACATCGAACTGTTCGAGTACAAGAACTCCACCGGAAGCACGGCCATGCCGAAGATCGAAGACATGGGCTCGTCGCACATCGCCTTCTACACCGACGACGTGGCCGCCGGCGTGGCCTACCTGAAATCGCAGGGCATCACGGTGATCGGCGAGCCGATGACGATGACCAGCGGCGACACCGCAGGCGAAACGTGGGTGCATTTCCTGTCGCCGTGGGGCTCGGAGATGGAGCTGGTGGGTTACCCGAAGGGCAAGGGGTACGAGAAGACTTCGCAGCGCAGGTTGTGGGAGCCGAAGCATCCAGGCCGTTGATGCAGCAGCGGACGCCTGGAATGGCGAGGATCTTTGGCGCAGGCACCGTGGCGAATGTGTAGTTGGGCACGATGACCATGCTGGATAAACCGGTGACAGGCCGCTGCGGCGGACCGACCATTTTCCAGGCAATCTTTCCGAAAAAATGGTGCCTGTCACCGGTTTTTTTTTGCTGCACCGATGCGGGTTTAGTCGGGAATCGGCCGCACGACGAGGAACAGGTAAGACATCGCGCCCATGAACGCAATGGCGGCGCCCGTCAGCAAAGCCGGCACGAACGACCAGGTCTGCGCAATGAATCCGGTCAGCACGGGCGCCAGCGCCCCGCCGAGAAAGCCGCCGAAATTCTGCAGCGCACCAAGCGATGCAACGCGGCTTGGCGGTGCCGCCACGGTAGCGAGCGACCACGCGCAGGCGGACGAAGCATTGGCGAGAAAAATCACGATGGAGATGCAGGCAACCGCCACCACATTGCTCTCGGCCAGCGCGGCGGGGATCGTGAACGCCACCATGCCCAGCGTGGCGACGACGACCGCGTTGCGGCGTCCGGATACCGGCGAACTGGCGCGCCGGGCAACTCGGTCGGAAGCCCAGCCCGCCACCAGCGCACCGGCGAAGCCGCACATGAACGGCACCGATGCGGCGATGCCCGCATACGCCAGGTCCATATGCCGCTCGGTACGCAGGTAGCCCGGCAGCCACGTGAGGAACACCCAGTTCAGATAGACCGAGCCGGAGAAGCCCAGCATCATGCCCCACGTGGTGCGATAACGGAACAGTGCGCGCCAGGATGCGAAGCTGGTCTTCGTCGTGGCAGTGCCGGCATCGCCCACTTCGAGATAGGCGCGTTCGGCAGCGTTCAATTCGTCGGGCACGGGATCGCGATACACGCCGACCCACACCACGGCCGCCACGAGCCCCAGCGCGCCGGTGACGAAGAATGCCCAGTGCCAGCTCGTCGCGGCAATCAATGGCGACAGGCACAGCGGTGCCAGTGCCACGCCCAGCGGTGACGCCGAATTGAATACGCCGGTCGGCGTGCCGCGCGAGCGCGCCGGAAACCAGTTGCTGACGACCCGCGCTGCGGCGGGGAACTGCGGCGCTTCGCCGATGCCCAGCGCAATCCGCGCGACGACGAACCAGCCGAAGGTGGACACCAGTCCGCCGGCGGCCTGCGCCAGCGACCACACCACCAGGCCGATGCCGAGCAGCCAGCGTGGCCCGATCCTGTCGACCAGCGCGCCTACGGGCAGCTGGCACAGCGCATAGCTCCACGAGAAGGCCGACAGCAGCAGGCCCATCTGACCGAGCGACAGGCCCAGGTCGGCGCGGATGTATTCGTTGGCGACGGCCAGCGTGGCGCGGTCCAGGTAGTTGATGACGCCGCAGATCACCAGCAGCACGAGGGCGGTGGTCTGGCGGCGGCGGATGCGGGGCGGGATGGCTTGACTGGACATAGGCATTGCAGGCCGCGCTGCGTTCACGATGCTTCGCGCCGGCACCCGCTCATCAGGGAAAAATGAACGCGAGTATAGTTCAACCGCAATGCCGCTTCCCATTTATTCCTCGATGCGATTACCTCCCTTCCTGCATGCATGGCTTGCCCTGTGCCTGGCACTTGGCGGCTGCTCCCGCGGCACCGCGCCGACCGGCAAATTCGCCTACTGGCTCGAACGCAAGAGTCGGTTACGCGCGTCACGCGCGAAGGCCGCTTCACCGTCCTGGACGTGCACCGGGAGCCGCCCGACGTCAAGTCGATCTTCGGCGGATTTGCCGAGGATTACCAGCGCATCCTGTGGGGCCCAGCGTACGCACTGGTTTAAGATAGTCCGCCATGAATACCGACAACCCGTCTTTCGACCGCATGCGCCCGCATTCCCTGGTTTATGCAACGCTGCTGGCCTGCCTGGCACTCGGCGGCTGCTCGCCGGGCACGCCGCCCACCGGACCGTACGCCAAATGGCTGAAGCGAAACGAGTCGGTGCTCGGCGTGAAGCAGGAAGGGCCGTTCACCATCCTGGAGGTCGAGTGGCGCTCGCACATCGGCGGTTCGCTGGCGCCTTTGCCGCACAGCTCGCAACGCGTGCTGTGGCATGACCGGGAGGTGGTGCGCAGCGCCCGCGACATCGAACGGTGGACCGGCATCGATCGCGTGGTGCTGCTTGCCGACGTCGCAACGGAGTACAGCCACGAGCCGCACATCATCTACGAGCGCGCGGGTGGGCCGGTGGCGGAGCGCCTGGAAGTCGGGCAGACCGGTCTGCAGGGCGAAGCGGGGTATGGCCATGGCTACCCGATCGATCCGCATACCCGCTACCTGCCCAAGTCGATGAGCGGCGGGGGCTTCCTGCTCGACGCGCGCACGCTGAAACTGCGCGAGCTGCCGGACGGCGTGCGCCGGAACGCAACGCCGACCATCGGCGCGCTGGCGGGCCTGTCGCCGGACGGCAAATCGGTGGCATATGCGGACGCTCGCGACAGCCCATCCGTGCTGATCGTGATCGACCAGGACGGCCAGCAGCGGGAACCGCTGCCGGTACCGGTCGGCAAGCCGGCGGCCGACAGGGAACGCGACCTGAGTCCTTATTCGCCGTTGCTGCGCTGGTTCGCCGCGGATTATCGATGGGAAAAGAACGCCGCCGGTCGTTGGGATATCCGTCCTGCGGTCCGGCATGCAGCGGTTGCCCAGCCGGTGGAGGAACTGTTCCTCGACGCGCAGGCGGGCTATCGCACGTGCTTTGCCAGCGGCAACACCGCCTGTGCCAGCGGATGGCGCCGCCCTGCCGAAAGCGAGGCGCAGGCGATCTTCGACTGGAGCCCGGCGTTCGCGTACGTGCCGGAAAAACCTGTGCAGGCGTTTGGCGGCAACGTCACGGCGCTGTGGTTCCGGAATGCGACGTTTGCGTCCGGCTACCAGTTGCTGTCGACGGCACCGCCTGCCGCGCTCGCCGCCGAACTCGCCAGGCGGCTGGCGGCGCGCGGCATCCCGTTCGTCCGCTCGGAGCAGTGCCTGCAAAAGAACGGGCGTGCCAACTGCACAGCACTGGTGAAAGACAAGTTCGCGTGGCAAGGCCAGCTGGGGGCATACATCGACAGCACGATCGGCTACATTGAGCCGGGCACGACCCTGTTCGTGACGCCGACGGCGATCCTCGGCATTGCCGGCAATGACAAGGGCGGCAGCTATCTGCAGACGGTCGCCCGCTATGGCAGTGCCGGCCCCGTGTACCGCAACGAATAGGCTCTGTCACCCGGGCTTATTGAAACGGCCTGACCTTTCCTGCGGTTGCGTTGTCTGAACCATATCGACCAGCCGATATGGCCATTACCGGCAGCGGAGCCAGCCGCGAAAACACCGTCCTCCAACCAGTTCGTCGAACCGGCTGCATCGCTTCATTGATCACCGGCGCCGGCTTGCGCAGATGATTCAACAATGTCGGGTGACAGAGCCACGAATAACCCTACTCGAAACAAGTGATTTGTTAAATTCACGCGGTGAATGTCTATCATAATTTGACATTTCACCTGTCGGCGCCTAACATTTCTTTGTCCCCCTCGGGACCTTGTCTCTTCAATAGACGCCGGAACTTCGGCCTGCCCCTCTGCACAACGGAGCGGCGGGAGCCGTGTTTTCTGCCTGTCCGCTGTCATGGTTCAACCTGGTCCAATCCCCCAAGTCTGCCTGTGAAGCAGGGTGCGCTGCGCGTCGTGTTGCGGGGTACCGTGGCCGCTTTCGTACCGACGAAAGCCTGGCCTTGCCGCACGCTCTTTCCGAGACTTTTTTGTCTGGCCCGCCGGGCCCGTCGGAGCAGTTTCGCAAGGGGCCGTTGAAGTTTTTCCAATCAGATCGTTGCCCGCTGGCCGCATCGCAATCATCTTTCAGGTAATTACAATAAATGCGTAAATCGCTCATAGTGTTAATGGCTTGTGTAGTTCTCTCCTCTTGCGACAAGACCCCTCCTGCTTCTTCGGAAAAACCAGTCGATGTGGTGCTGGTCGGTGCGGGTGTCATGAGCGCCACCCTGGGCACGATGCTCAAGGAATTGCAGCCCGACCTGACGATGCAGATGTTCGAGCGTCTCGATTCGGTGTCCGCCGAAAGTTCCGATGCGATGAACAACGCCGGCACGGGCCACTCCGGTTTCGCCGAACTGAACTACACGCCGGAAATGCCGGACGGTAGCATCGAAACGAAGAAAGCCGTCGACATCAACGAACAGTTCGAGATCTCGAAACAGTTCTGGGCCTACCAGGTGCAGAAGGGCTATCTCGGCGCGCCGAATACGTTCATCAACAACGTGCCGCACATGGCGTTCGTCTGGGGCGACGACAACATCAACTATCTGCGCAAGCGCTACGCCGCGCTGCAGAAGGAAAACCTGTTCAAGGGCATGGTGTACACCGAGGATACCGAGCAGCTGCGCAAGTGGATCCCGCTGGTGATGAACGGCCGCGACAAGAACCAGAAAGTGGCGGCGACGCGGATGGAAATCGGTACCGACGTCAACTACGGCACGCTGACCCGCAGCATGGTCAAGCACCTGACCGAAACGGGCGAGATGAAGCTGAACCTGCGCACGCAGGTCGAGGACATCAAGCGGGGCGCCGATGGCGTCTGGAACGTGACCGTCAAGGACCTGGCCAGCAACGCCACCCGTACCGTGCGCGCGAAGTTCGTGTTCATCGGCGCCGGCGGCGGCGCACTGCCATTGCTGGAAAAGACGGGTATTCCTGAAGCCAAGGGCTTCGGCGGCGTGCCGGTCGGCGGCCAGTGGCTGGTGACGACCAATCCGGACATCATCAAGCAGCACTACGCCAAGGTGTACGGCAAAGCATCGGTCGGTTCGCCGCCGATGTCGGTGCCGCACCTGGACACGCGTATCCTCGACGGCAAGCAGGCGCTGCTGTTTGGCCCGTTCGCCACGTTCTCGACGAAGTTCCTGAAGAACGGTTCGTGGATCGATCTGCCGGCGTCTGTCGGCAGCGACAACGTCCGTCCGATGCTGCAGGCCGGCTACGACAACATCCCGCTGACCAAGTACCTGGTGCAGCAGGTGATGCTGTCGCCGGAAGACCGCCTGGAAACGCTGCGCGGCTACTTCCCGAACGCCAAGCTGGAAGACTGGAAGCTGGTCAACGCCGGCCAGCGCGTGCAGATCGTCAAGGACGACCCGAAAAAGGGCGGCCTGCTGCAGTTCGGTACCGAAGTGGTGGGTTCCGCGGACGGCTCGATGACCGCGCTGCTGGGCGCCTCGCCGGGTGCCTCGACGGCTGCGCCGATCATGCTGAAGGTGATCCAGAAATCGTCGTTCAAGGACAAGCTGGAAACGCCTGAATGGCAGGCCAAGATGAAGGAAATGGTGCCGTCGTATGGCCGCAAGCTGAATCCCGATCCGGCCTTCGCGAACCAGATCCGCCAGCAGAGCAGCGCCGTGCTGGGCCTGAAGGCGATCACGCTGGACGTGCCTGCCGCAGCAGCTCCTGCAACTGCGGCCGCAGCAGAACAGAAGTAATGCAGTAAAGGACGGCGGCCCTGGCCGCCGTTCGTTCATTTCGGCTCATCCAACATCCACGTTCGCTGGTGCGGGTGGGCCGGATCTCCGTCTCATCTTCAGATCACCGATCGTCGCCATCGCCAGTCCTTGCGCAGGAAAACTGTAATATCGGACGCATTCGAAATTAAACACGGAATTCTGGTGTACGCCAGTATTGGTTGAAAGGTCGCGATGTCGTCGATGCTGAACCCCGCAGCCCGCGTGCCGCGGTTAACTTTGATCGTTGCGGCCGCCGTAAGTTTCGCGATGCCGGCGTTTTCGTTGGCAAGTACCTGCTATGGCACGGTCGGCAACGGCCGCCTCGATAGTGGAGTCAGCTTCCTGCCAAGGGCGCAAATTTCTCCGCGTATAGTCCACTGGGCGTGCAGCTCGGCCGGACTTACGTGCACGAAGCTGTGAAGACGGTGGTGCTCGAGTCATACAAAGTGCTCGAGGAAACCGCTCCCAGGAAAACTTTCGTCTATGGCGAAACAGGACTGGCCACCGGCGGACCGATGCCGCCGCACCGCACGCACGAGGCGGGCCTGTCCGTCGATTTCATGGTGCCTGTCGTGAATACGGCCGGCACATCGATTCCCTTGCCGGCAACGGCAGATAACAAATTCGGTTACGGGATCGAGTTCGATGCTGCCGGCAGGTCCGGCAAGATGACGATCGACTTCGAGGCAATGGCGGAGCATCTGTACGAGCTGGCGCTGGCGGCCCAAAAGCAGGGTATCGGCATCGGGCGTGTGATTCTCGATCCGGCGTTGATGCCGCTGCTGTTCGATACCCGGCGCGGCCCGTACCTGAAAAAGACATTGCCGTTCATGAAGGAGCGGCCGTGGGTCCGGCACGATGAGCATTACCATATCGACTTCAGGATCCCGTGCCGGCCACTTCACGAACGCCGCGCTTCGCGCCGCTAACGCAGCGGCCAGAACCATACTTCGCCGGTGTCCCAGTAACAATGCGTGCTGCATTCCATCTGGCCCCAATCCGCGACGGATACCAGATCGATATGCCCTTGCCGCGAGCCCTCCGGGCACCGCAAGGCCACCGCTTGCTCCAGATATCCACGATCAGGTCGGCGGCTTTCCGTTTCAGCTGCGCGGCGGGAAGCTGCTTCAGTCCGTCGATGGCGGCGCCATACATCGTGTCGGGCTTGGCCGGATACTGTTTGCTGTAGCACCACGATTTACCGGCTGTAGCGCCGCGTACGCCGTCCAGGTACTTGTAGCCCCGCTCCAAATCCAGGTACTGGCCGGGCGACAGGTCGAAGGTGCTGTGGACATCGGGAGGAAATGTAATCAGTTCCAGCAGCATGGAACCCGTCATTGCGATGGGGGCGGGACTTGCAGCGGCCGGCAGCGCATCCAGTGCCGCCACGATGAACAGGGCGGCGCACTTCATGCCGTGATCCGGTTCGCGGCCAGGTCCCAGCACAAATCGGTTGCCATATGTTATCTCCTTGTAACTAAGCACTACATGGCATTGTGCTTTTATTGAAAACAAGGCAATTGCGAGCCGTCAGCAGACCGCGCCGGACGAGAAAGCCAGAGCCCATCGGCACCCCAACCCTCCACCCCGTTCCGCCTTATCATTGCCCCATCGACAGCGGCCAGGAACCCGGGATGTCCACTCTGAAAATTGCCTCAGCCACTCTTCTGCTCACCCTCCTCCCCCACCTGGCGCAGGCGGCCAGCGCGGTGGTGACGACCGAGCATGTGCAAACCGAGCTGCTGGCCCATGCGCCGGACGGGATCCAGCCCGGCAAGACGCTGTGGCTGGGCCTGTCGATCGCGCACCAGCCGCACTGGCATACGTACTGGAAGAACCCCGGCGATTCGGGCTTGCCGACCACGGTTACGTGGACCTTGCCGGCGGGGTTCACGGCCGGCGACATCGCCTGGCCGACGCCGAAGAAACTGCCGCTCGGCCCGCTGACGAACTATGGCTACGAGGACAGGGTTTTGCTGCCCGTGCCCGTCACGGTTCCCGCCGGCTTCAAAGGAGAAACGCTGAAAGTCGGCCTGCGCGCGGACTGGCTGGTGTGCAAGGAGATCTGCCTGCCCGAGTCCGGCGAATACGAACTCGACATTCCGGCCGACGCTGCCGTCACTACCCACAAGGCGCTGTTCGATGCGGCAAGCACTGCCGCGCCGGTTCCCGTCACGGGGGCCAGCGCAACCGCGCGGGTGGATGGTGCGGCACTGGCCATCGAGGTGCGCGGCCTGCCGACAGCGGCGCAGGACTTGCAGTACTTCGCGGAAGATACCGGCGTCATCGATTACGCCGGCAAGGCCGGGCAGCAATGGACGGACAAGGTACTGCGCCTGCGCGTGCCTATATCCCCGCAGCGGACGGAAAGCCCGTCCACGCTGAAAGCCGTGCTCGTCGCGCCCGGGCAGAAGGCCGGCTGGGCGCTGTCGATTCCAGTCGAAGGCGGCTGGCCTGCCAAGACCCCTGCTCCGACCCCGGCGCCGGTACCGGTTGCGCCGGCGGCCCCGTCATCCTTCCTGCTGACATTGCTGCTGGCGTTCGGCGGCGGTGCGCTGCTGAACCTGATGCCGTGCGTGTTCCCCGTGCTGTCGCTGAAAGTGTTCGGTCTGCTGCAGCATTCGGGCGAGCGGCGCCGCGCCGTTGGCGGTGGGCTGGCTTACACGGCCGGCGTGGTGCTGTCCTTCGTGGCGCTGGCAGCGGCCTTGCTGGCGCTGCGTGCCGGTGGCGACCAGCTCGGCTGGGGCTTCCAGCTGCAATCGCCGCTGGTGGTGTCGCTGCTTGCCGCACTGTTCACATTGATCGGCCTGAACCTGGCCGGCGTGTTCGAATTCGGCGGCGTGCTGCCCGGCTCGGTGGCCGGCTACCGCGCCAAGAATCCGCTGGTGGACGACGCGCTCAGCGGCGCACTGGCTGTGGCCATTGCCTCGCCCTGCACGGCACCGTTCATGGGCGCAGCGCTGGGTGTTGCGCTGACGGAGCCGGCACCCCGCGCCCTGGCCATCTTTGCCGTGCTGGGGCTGGGCATGGCGGCGCCCTACCTGGCCGTCACGCTGGTGCCGGGGCTGGCGCGGCTGCTGCCCCGTCCCGGCGCGTGGATGGTGCGCTTCAAGGTGCTGATGGCGTTCCCGATGTTTGCCACCGTGGTGTGGCTGCTGTGGGTGCTGGGCCAGCAGAGCGGCATCGATGCGATGGCCGGCATGGCCGGCGCGCTCGTGGCGCTGGCGTTTGCCTGCTGGGCGGTTGGCACGCCGGTGCAGTCGAAGCGCGCACGCACGATCCTCGTGGTGGCCGGGCTGGTGGTGCTGGCCGGCGGCGTCCGGCTGGTGTGGCCGTTGCTGAAGAGCGAACCGCCGCAGGTAGAGGCCAACGCAACATGGGCGCCATGGTCGGTCGAGGCCGTCACGCAGGCGCGTGCCGCGGGCAAGCCGGTGTTCGTCGATTTCACGGCGGCGTGGTGCATCACCTGCCAGTTCAACAAGCGCACGGTGCTGAACGATGCCGCGCTGCTGAAGGATTTCGGCGACCGCAAGGTGGTGCTGCTGCGCGCCGACTGGACGCGGCGCGATCCCGCCATCACCCAACAGCTCGCGCAGCTTGGCCGCAGCGGCGTTCCGGTGTATGTTTTGTACGGGACCAACGATGGCCAGCCGCCGCAAGTGCTGTCCGAGGTGCTTACCGTGGAGCAGGTCAAAACGGCCCTGGGCCGCATCTGACCGGCATTCTTGAAGCAACCTTGACGAGGAACTCCAATGAACAAGATGACGACGGCAGCACTCCTGATGGCGGGCATGTTGACCACCGGCGTGGCGGCAGCACAGGCCACTGTGGGTCAGGCGGCGCCCGCCTTCTCGGCAGTCGATACGACGGGCAAGCCCGTCTCGCTGGATAGCTACAAGGGCAAGTACGTGGTGCTGGAATGGGTCAATCCCGATTGCCCGTTCGTCAAGAAGCACTATGACAGCGGCAATATGCCGGCCACGCAGAAGCATGCGAGCGGCAAGGAAGTGGTGTGGCTGTCGGTCAGCACCAGCGGCGATGCGAAGGATCCGAAGCTGGCCAGCACGCTGAACAGCTGGAGCAAGGCCAAGAACGCAACGCCGACGGCCATCGTGCTCGACGACGGCAAGATCGGCCGTGCCTACGGCGCCAAGACGACGCCGCACATGTACCTGATCGATCCGGCCGGCAAGCTGGTCTACGCGGGCGCCATCGACAGCAAGGCCAGCGCCAACGCGGCGGACATTCCCGGCGCCACCAACTACGTGATCCAGGCGATCGACGAAACCAGGGCCGGCAAGGCCGTCAGCAAGCCGCTGACGCAACCGTACGGCTGCTCCGTCAAGTACGCGAGCTGACAGTAGCGGCGCCGGGTAGCAGCAGCGCCGCCACGAAGCCATCCGGCAGGTTGGCCAGTTGCAGCGCGCCGCCGTGCAGGCGCGCCACGCGCTCGGCGATCGCCAGTCCCAGCCCGGTGCCGTCGGCCTGGCTGCGCGCGGCGTCGCCGCGGACGAACGGCTCGGCCAGCGTGGGCAGCAGCGCGGCCGGCACGCCGGGGCCATGGTCGCGCACCGCGAGCCGCAGGCCGTCCGGCGTGGCCTGCGCCGACAGCAATACCGGCGCGCTGCCGTAGCGCAGCGCGTTGTCCGCGAGGTTGCGCAAGGCACGGCGCAGCGCTTCCGGGCGGCAGCGCAGCAGCACCGCCGGCTGCAGGGGCTGCACCCGCACATCTTCGTCGTAGTCCGCCGCCAGCTCTTCCAGCAGCGCGTTCGGATCGGCCAGCGTTTCCGCTTCCGTATCGAAGCCGCGCGCAAACCCCATGAACTGGGACAGGATGCGGTCGATCGCATCCACCTGCCGTTGCGCGCTGTCGCGCAGCGCGACGTCTTCGTGCCGCATCATCTCCAGCGCCAGCTTCAGTTTCGCCAGCGGCGTGCGCAGGTCGTGCGAGATCCCCGCCAGCACCATCGCCCGCTCGGCATCGGCCCGCGCCAGCCGCGCCGTCATGCCGTTGAAGCTGCGCGACAGCACCGCCACTTCGCGCGGGCCCGCCTCGCGCAGCGGCACGGGCGTATCGGCCAGCCGGTACGTTTCGGTGGCACGGTACAGCGCGTGCAGGGGCCGCAGTAGACGCCGGTGCAGCAGCCAGGATGCCGCCAGCGCCAGCACGATGGCGGCGGCGGTGCTGCCGAGCAGCGCGCCGGTCGGGCCGGTCGGGTAGGCGCGGATGCTGACCCAGTACGGCGCATCGCCCAGCCGCACGCGGATCCACAGCCGGCGCCGCTCGTCGGTACGCCATTCCAGGTCGCTGCGGCCGGCCAGTTCGGCGGCCAGCACACGCATGAAGATCCGCTCGACGGGGCGCGGACGGGGACCGTTCGCGGCGGGCGGCCGGTCGCCGGCGCGGATCTCCAGTGCCGACACGCGGACGACGCGCTCCAGCAGTGCCGCCTGTTCCGCAGCCGGCACACCGGCCAGCGTGTCGGCCAGCACCGCCACGCCCTGCGCCGTCACCTGCGCCACCTGCTGCAGTGCCGGGCGCAGCGCCAGCAGGTAGAACAGCGTCAGGCTGGCGGCCTGGGCCAGTACGACGATCAGCGTCGTCGACAGCAGCGTCTGCGCCAGCAGGCTGCGCGGCCACCTCATTCGGCATCCTCCGCACGGGCGAACACGTAGCCGTGGCCCCACACCGTTTTGATCCACCGCGGCCGGGCCGGATTGTCTTCGATGATGCGGCGCAGGCGCACGATCTGCACGTCGATGGCGCGGTCCGTCACCTCGGCATCGCGGCCCATCGCCAGGTCGATGATCTGCGCGCGCGACAGGGGGCGGCCGGCCTGCTGCACGAGGGCCGCCAGCAATTTGAACTCGCGCGTCGACAGGTCCACCTGGCTGCCGTCGCGGGCCAGCACCATGCCGTCCAGGTCCAGCACGAAGCGGCCGAAGCGCAGCTCGCGGCTGCCCTGGCGCACATAGCTGGCCTTGGGATTGCGGCGCAGGATGGCCGCCACGCGGGCCAGCAGTTCGCGCGGCAGGAACGGCTTCGCAAGATAATCGTCGGCGCCCATTTCCAGCCCGACGACGCGCTCCACCGGATCGCCCTTCGCCGTCAGCATGATGATCGGCGTCTGCTCGCCCGCGGCGCGCAGCCGGCGGCAGATCGACAGGCCGTCCTCGCCGGGCAGCATCAGGTCGAGGATCAGCGCATCGGCCGGCTGGCGCGCCAGGGCCCGCTCCAGGCCCGTGCCGTCCGGCAGCGCGCGCACGGCGTAGCCGTTCTCGCCGAGATAGCGCTGCAGCAGCTGGCGCATCTCGGCGTCGTCATCGATCACGATCAATTGGCCGGCGGGAGTAGTCATGACCGCATGCTAGCGCAAACGAACTCGGCTGCCCGCTGCCCAACCATGACAAAGTGTTACAGCAGGGATCGCCTGCATCATCCGGTAACAAACCGGCCGGGTTTTCTCATCGTTGCGTAACAGGTCGGGCCGACACTGGCACCGTCTTTCAACGAAGGAGAACACGATGAAAAAACGGATCATGGCAATCGCGTTGCTGGCGTGCGGCACCGCCTGGGCACAGCAGGGCCCCGACATGCAGCGCCTGCTGGACGGCGTGCTGGCGGCGGACCGCAATGGCGACGGCCGCATCACGCGCCAGGAATGGACGGATTTCCGCAGCGCCCGCTTCCCGCAGCTGGACCGCAACGGCGACGGCAAGCTCGGCAGTGACGACCTGCCGCAGGCCATGCGGTCGGGGCCGCGCGGCAAGCAGATGGAACAGCTGTTGCGAACGCTGGACAGCGATGGCGACGGCAAGCTGAGTCGCGCCGAATTCGTCGCCGGCACCCGCCTGTTCGACCTGCTGGACCGGAACCGCGACGGCACCATCGACGCCGCCGAATTGCAGCAGGCCAGGGAGGCGCGCCGATGATGCGCCGGCTGGCTGGTTTTCTATTTGTGCTGCAGCTGTGCCTGGCCGGCAGCGCCGGCGCCGCCGAACCGGTGCCGCCCGACTATGCCCGGCCGTCGGCCTGGCTGTGCCGACCGGGGCATGAGGGTGTCTGCGTGGCCGGCCTTCACGCGCTGGCCGTGGCGCCGGATGGCGAGCGTACACCGCTGCCGTTCGCCGTGGCCACCGCGCCGGCGCTCGACTGCTTTTACGTTTATCCGACGGTCTCGCGCGAACGGGCGCGGCACGCGGCCGCGGTGCCGGCAGCCGAGGTGGTGGAAACGGCGCGTGCCCAGGCCGGCTGGCTGGCGTCGCGCTGCCGCCTGTTCGTGCCGCTGTACCGCCAGGTCACGCTGGCGGGGCTGGCTGCCGGCATGGCCGAGGGCGGCGTCGACTGGCACGTGCCCTACAGCGATGTGCGGGCCGCATGGCGCCACTACCTGGCCCACGACAACCACGGCCGCGGCGTGGTGCTGGTCGGCCACAGCCAGGGCACCGTGCTGCTGCGGCAGCTGATCGACGAGGAAATCGAAGGGCGGCCGGCGCAGAGGTTGCTGGTATCGGCCTTCCTTGCAGGCTCACCGCAGGGCACCGCCTTCCCGGGCATCGGGCCGTGCCGGCATGCCGGCGACACGGGCTGCGTGTATGTGTGGGGCAGCTTCGCGGCGGACGACGCCGGCCGGCGGCTGTTCGGGCGCGCCGAGCCGGGCGGCGGCCCCGCGGTGTGCGTCAATCCGGCCGCGCCGGCGGGCGGCAGCGGCACGCTGAAGCCTTACCTGCACCGGCCTGCGTCGGCCGGCAGCGCCGGCCAGCCATGGATCGTCCCGCAGGACACGTTCCGCGCCACCTGCGTGGCGGACCGGCAGGGCAATGTGCTGCGTATCGACGGCCCGCCAGGGTGGCTGCAATCCGGCCGGCAAGGCTGGGGCTTGCACAAGCTCGACATCAGCCTCGTGCTGGGCAATATCCTCGACCTGCTGGACAGCCAGGCGCTGGCCTGGCGTGCCGGTCACCGCTGATCGGCGAAAGTACGCGCGCGGCTGGGCGGGCTGTCATGCAAACGGCTCCATGCCCGCCGCAACTGCCGGGCCGATGCAAAGCCGGCGCGCCCGGCCACCGCCTCGATGTCCAGCTGCGAGCCGGTCAGCAGCTCGCGCGCCAGCGCCACGCGCATGCGGTTCACATAGTCCGTCACGCTCATGCCGGCGTGCTCGTTGAACAGGCGCGACAAATTGCGCGGGCTGGCGCTGGCCACGTCGGCCAGCGTGTCGACGGACCAGTCGCGCGACGGATCGGCCACCACGGCATCCTGCGCGCGGTGGATGGCCGGGTGAATGTGGTTGCGGCCTTCCAGCCACGGCGACAGCTGCGGATCGGCACCGCCGCGGCGCAGGTACACCACGAGGTAGCGGGCAATCGCCAGCGCTGCGGCATGGCCGCCATGCTGCGCGACGATGTGCAGCATCAGGTCGATGCCGGCCGTGACGCCGGCGCTGGTCAGCCGCTCGCCGTCTTCGACATACAGGCGGTTGTCTTTGACGCGGGCGGAAGGCGCCAGCGTGATGAGCTCGGCGGTGCAACCGTGGTGCGTGGTGCAGTCGCGGCCGTCGAGCAGGCCGGCGCGGGCGGCGAACAGGGCGCCGGAGCAGATCGATACGAGCCGGATGCCGGGCCGGATTGCCACTCTCAGCCAGTCGACGATCAGCGCTTCGAGTTGGCGGTCTGCCGCGCGGGCTTCGTCCGGCCGGTCCTTCGTAAAATCCTTCGTGCCGGGCAGCACGACCAGCGCTTCGTCCGGCAGTTGCTGCGGCAGCGGTGCGATGTTGGTGATCGTCATGCCGATCGAGCTGCCGACCGAGGGCGACGGCCCGATGTACGTCACCCGGTAACGCACGGCATCCTGCTCGTCGTTGGCCTTCAGCAGCACCTCGATGGGGCCGGCCACGTCGAGCAGCAGCGTGTGCGGCGGCAGCACCACGAAAACGGCAATCTCGCGAGGCTGCCGCGCGGGCTTCATGCGGCCGCCAGCGCTTCTTCGACGGTGGCGATGCGGGCGAAGCGCCCTTCGAGTACCAGCTCGGTACGGGCGACGATCTCGGCCGCGCTCCACTCGCGGCCGGTGCGGTCCGTCATCGGGAAGGTCAGCGTGGCCTCGCTGACGTAATCGACCACGTAGCCCAGGTCGTGCGCGTGGCGCGCCGTGGTTTCGCAGCACTGCTCGGTGCGGATGCCGGCGATGATCACGCGGCGGATGCCGTGCGTGTTCAGCCACACGCCGAGGCCGGTGCCGACCAGCGCGCTGTGGCGGGGCTTGCGGAACACGACATCCGGCTCGATGGCCAGCGGTGCCATGGTGGTGACGAGGCCGGAGGCTTCCGAGAAGGCTTCGTCGCCGTCGACGTGGAAGATCTGAACCACGGGGATGCCGGCCTTCTTCGCGCCGTCGACCAGCGGTTGTAAGCGCGCCAGGAAGGCGGGCAGGCTCGCCTCGTTCCACGAGGGCGTGCTGCGGAAGGACTCCTGCACGTCGATCACGATCAGCGCGGTTTTTGGTTCGGACATTTTGCTACTCCTTACGTGGTGGGGATGACGTAATGGTAGCGACCGCGCCGTGGCGGCGAAATGCCCGGGCTGGCCGAATAGCGGACAATTCGCGCCAAGGCCCGGTGGCGTGGATCAGCTTGGCCGGCGGCCCGAGCGCAGCGCATCCAGGTCGGCGCGCAAGGTCGTGCGTTCGGCGCGCAGGGCTTCCAGCTGCGTGCGCACTTCCTTCACCTCGTTGGCGAAGTTGTCGCGCGCGGTGGTGGCACCCACCAGTTCCATCTCGGCGGCCAGGCGGGCGTCCGACTGCGCGGCCGTGGCGGCCACATTGCGCTCCAGCTGCGTGCGCAGGTCGGCCAGCTGGGCATCCTTGCCGTCGATGGCGAGCTGGTCCTTGGCCTTGCCGACCAGCGCATCCGCGGCGATCTGGCGGGCGTGGCGCAGTTCCGCTTCGAGGCGGGAAATCTCTTCGCCCCGCTCGCTCGCTTCGGCGCGCGCGCGGTCGCGGTCGACCGTTGCATCGGCCAGTTCGTTCTCCAGTTCCTCGCCGGCCTGGCGCAGCGTTTCCATGTCGCTCTCGGCCTGTGCGAGGTCGTCGCGGGCGCCGCTGCCCGACTGTTCGGCGAACTGCTTGGCCCAGTCGCCCAGCGCGGCGAGCAGCGCTTCCGGCATTTCAGGTTGCGACGGCGGTGCCGGCCGCGCATTGGCGGCGCGCCATTCGGCCAGGTGCTTCTGGATGGCGGCCGGCGACCCGCCGCCCAGCACTTCGCGCACGGCATCGATGGTGACCGGCTTGCCGTCGTTCTGCACGCTGACGGCCGCCGCGGCGACTTCGTCGAAACCAGCTCCCTGGCGTGGCGTATCCGTTTCCATTTCTATAATCTTTGTTGTCGTTGAAGTGGGTGTACATCATACGCTACGCATGCCGTGCTGCGGGAGGCACGTTATCCTGGCGCAACATCCCGGAACGACCCCGCTGCCACGCCAGCAACAGCATCGCCAGGGCGGCGGCCGTGCAGGCCCAGCCGAACACGTCGCCGATGCGCGCATAGGGCGTTGGCGGCAGCGCAATGGCCGGCAGGCGGGCCAGCAGGGTGGCGCCGGGCAGCGCTGCGGACGGTGCTTCCGCTACGATGCGACCATAGGCATCGGTCACGGTCAGCAGGCCCTCGCGCGCCGCACGCACCATCGCGAAGCCGCTTTCGATGCCGCGTAGCGCGGAGAGGCGGGCCGCGTACTCGCCGTCTTCATTGAAATCCCATGCCGGCACCAGCATCGCCTGCGCCTGGCGCGTGCCGTAGGCCCGGCCCATCGCGGCGAAGTGCATGTCCTTGCACACGGCCAGCCCGTAGCGCGTGCCGCCGATGGTGCGCACGTCGTATGCGCTGCCCGGCGCGAACTCCCGTTCGGGCGGCGCCATGTGGTGCTTGCGGTAGTTGGCATCGAGCCGGCCGTCTGGCGCGAACAGCCAGGCGAGGTTGCGTTTTTCGCGGCCGTCGTCCGTGCCGATGCCGACCGTCAGCCACACCTGCGTGCGCGCCGCCAGTGCGGACAGGCGCCGTTCCAGCTGCGCCGCTTCCGTGGGGCCGACGACGGCGATCTTCTCCGGCAGCACGACGATGCGCGCGCCTTGAGCCGCCAGCGTTTCCACGTGGCGTTCGTACTGCGTCCAGACGCGTTCGACCTGGGTGGCCGGCACGCGCGGGCCGATGAAATCGTCGATGACGGCGATGCCCACCAGCTCGCCCTGCGCCGGTGCGGCGGCGGGAAGACGCAGCAGGCCGAACGCGAAAATGCCAGCTGCCAGAAGCGCTGCACAGAGCAGCGGCCCGCGTGCCACGCGCCAGCCGCGCACGATGCCCAACGCCAGCGTTGCAGGCACGAGCGACAGCACGAATACCAGGCCGGCCACGCCGGTCACGGCAACGATCTGCACGGCGGGCAGGAAGCCGGCCTGCGAGTAGGCCAGGCTGCCCCAGTTGCCGTCCGGGTGCAGCGCCGCCAGCAGCGTATCGACGGCACTCCACAGCAGCGGATACGCCAGCACCGCCCACGGCGACGCCAGGCGCGTCATCACGTAGCGGGACAGCCCGATCACCAGCACCCACGACAGCGCCAGCAGCACCGTCACCAGCACGGCGGCGGGTGGCGGCATCACCAGCGAAAGATAATGGAACATGCCGCTGCTGCCGATCAGTCCCGCAACGAAGGCAAGCGCCATGGCGCCACGGGATGTGCTGCGCAGCGCGGCAACCAGCACCGGCACGGGCGCCAGCCAGGCCAGCCACCACAGCGGCTGCAGGCCGAATCCGTAACATAGCGCCAGGCCGCCGGCCAGTGCCAGCGCGAGGTTGATCAGGTGATGCCGGTCGATGCGCATGGGCTGCCTTTCATGGGAGTTTCACGACGATGTCACAGGAATCCAGATTTCCACGCCGCCGTCGCCCGTGCGGCCGTCGAAGCGGTGGTCGTAGCGCTCGAATTCGGGGCCCCCGGTGGCGCGCAGGCCGGATGCGGGCAGCCAGTGCTCGAAGATGAGCCGCCACGTCATGCGGATGGCCGAGATGTGGCCGGCGTGGAAGAACACGGCGTAGCGCTGGGAGGGTATGTGCAGCAGCGTCATGCCCCCCGGGGCACTGCCTGCGGACGCGATGCCGCAGGTGTAGTCAAAGGCGCCGGCTTCCGCTTCGGTGCACACGCCGTATTCGTAGGGAGCATTGGCGCCGGCCCGGTTCACGCAGGCACCCCACCGCTGCCACAGCGCGGGGATGCCAGCGGCCGTTTCGGCCGTGTAGCGCTCGCACAGCCCGGCCACTGCGAACGCCGGGTGGTCGATCAGCCGCGGCGCGGCCAGCGGCAATCCGGCGGCATGATCGAGGCGGATGGCGCGCACCATGTCCAGCCCCGCGCAGCTGCCGCGTGCGCGCAGTGCTTCCGGCGTCAGCCCGAAGTGGTCGCGGAACGCGCGGGTGAATGCTTCGTGCGAGCCGTAGCCGGCATCGAGGGCCACGGCGAGGATGTCCGGCGCACCTGCCGCCAGCGCACGGGCCGCTTCAGTCATCCGGCGCGCCCGCAGGTAGCGCATCAGCGAACGGCCCGTCGCGATGCCGAACGCCCGCGTCAGGTGAAAGCGCGACACGTCGCAGGCGGCTGCCACGCCATCCAGCGTCAGCTCCGGCTTGCCGTAATTGTTCTCGATGTACCACAGCGCTTTCGCAACGATGCTCATGCGGCGTTCCGCTCGTAAGGATGAGCGTGACTGTAGCACCGGCCTTGCCGGCCGGCTTGATCGGAATTGCTGAGCCGTGCACTTGAGGCAGGGACTCAGGTGGCGACCGCCAGCACGCGTGCAGCCTTCGTCTCGCGCACGGGCGGCAGGCCGAACAGCCGGCCGTATTCGCGGGTGAACTGCGGCACGCTTTCGTAGCCGACGGTGAAGGCGGCCGTGCTGGCGCTGGCGCCTTCGGCCACCATCAGGCGGCGGGCTTCGATCAGCCGCAGCTGCTTCTGGAACTGCAGCGGCGACAGCGACGTGGCGGTTCGAAAATGCTGGTGGAACGACGACGGGCTCATGCGCGCCACTTCCGCCAGCCGTTCCACGGGGAGCGTACGGGCGAAGTCCGCGCGCAGCACTGCTACGGCGCGGGCGACGCGCTGGGCCGGACCGTTCGGCCAGCCGAGGCGGCGGATGGCGGCGCCATGGCGGCCGCACAGCAGCCAGTAGTGGAGCTCGCGCACCAGCTGCGCATGCAGCACGGGCACGGCGGACGGCCGGTCCAGCAACCGCATCAGCCGCAGCGCGGCATCGGCCACTTCCGCCTCGGTGGCATCGACGCGCACCGGCACGTGTTCGCGCTCGGGCTCGCCGCTCATCTGCACCGCCAGTTCGGCGATGGCGGCCTGGTCCAGTTCCATCACCAGAGAAAAATACGGTGCCGCCAGGCTGGCGCTGGTGATCTGGCTGACGGTCGGCACATCGGCCGTCACGAGCAGTGAGTCGCCGGCGGCAAAGGCAAAGCTGCGCGGCCCCATCGACACGTGCTTGCTGCCCTGCAGGACGAGGCAGATGAACGGCTTCGAGACGGCATGCAGCAGGCCGCTGGGCGCAGTGGCGCGTACCAGCATCAGGCCGGGAATCGGCGTCAGCGCGATGCCTTCCGCATCCGCATGGGCGTCCGCATAGCGCTGCACGGTATCGAGTAGGTTCGTCATGGTGCAAGCGTACCGCGCGTTGCGGCGGCCTGCACGGCTATTTGGAGGATCAGGCAAAAACCGTCGCGGTTCAGGTAACAATCAAGGCGTGGCCGGCGGCACCATGGAACCCTCACAAACGAAAGGAGCCCCACCATGACCACCATCACCCTCGTCACCGGCGCCAGCCGCGGCCTCGGCCGCAATACCGCACTGCACATCGCCCGCCGCGGCGGCGACGTCGTCGTCACGTATCACAGTCGCAGCGACGAAGCGGACAGCATCGTCGCCGAAATCCGCGCGCTGGGCCACAAGGCTGTCGCGCTGCAGCTCGATACCGGCAAGGTTGCCGGCTTCGGGGATTTTGCCAACCGCCTGCGTAATGTGTTGCGTGAAGAATGGCAACGCGACACGTTCGACCACCTCGTCAACAATGCCGGCCACGGCGATTACGCCCTGTTCGCCGACACCACCGAACAGCAGTTCGACCGCCTCGTCGACGTGCACCTGAAAGGCGTGTTCTTCCTGACGCAGACGCTGCTGCCCCTGCTGGCCGATGGCGGGCAGATCGTCAACCTGTCGTCGGGGCTGACGCGCATGACGCTGCCGGGCTACGCGGCCTATTCGGCCATGAAGGGCGCGGTGGAAGTGCTGACGCGCTACCTGGCGAAGGAACTCGGTTCGCGCGGCATCACCGTCAACACGGTGGCGCCGGGTGCCATCGAAACGGACTTCGGCGGCGGTACCGTGCGCGACAACCCGGCCGTCAACCAGCACATCGCCGGCATCACGGCGCTGGGCCGTGTGGGCCTGCCGGACGATATCGGACCGATGATCGCCAGCCTGCTGTCGGCCGATAACCGGTGGGTGACGGCGCAGCGCATCGAGGTGTCGGGCGGGCAGGGGATCTGATCACTGCAACCTGCCATTCGCGAGAAACACCCAAGCGACGGTGATCACCACCATGCCGGTCACCGTCACGCACGACCACGTGAAAAACCACGCCGAGAGTATGGTGGCCTGCAGCACCCGCTCGAACAGCACGCCCAGGCCGAAGTCGAACACGGCCAGCACGGACCAGCGGCGCAGGTAGACGGGCAGATAGCGGCTCATGTGCCGGTTGTGCCGGCGGGCGGCGTGGCGCTCGAACAGGTCGCGCGCCGCGTTGACGTCGGCGAACAGCCAGTCGAAGAACAGGAAGCGGTACAGGAGTTGCCAGAACGATAGTTCGGCAAGCGCCTCGCCCGGTTCGCCTGGTTGCGGAACGTCGCTCGTCATGATGGTCGCCGTAGAGGTGTCAGAACCCGATGGAGTAAACGACAGCGGCCCGCAGTGCGGGCCGGCGTGAAACCATACTAAAGCGAAATCGTTCCGGGAACCAGATTGCTCGTCAATCGTGCGGCTGTGCCGCACGTCACGCTTACAGTGCGGCGCTCAGCGACAGCGTCACGTTGCGCGGATCGCCGTAGTAGTACGGGATGCCGGTCGGACCGAATTTCTTGTAGTACACCTTGTCGGTCAGGTTGTTGACGTTCAGCTGCAGTTTGTAACGGCCGTTGAAGCGGTAGCCCACCATCGCGTCGAGCGTCGTGTAGCCGCCCTGGCGGGTGGTCAGGCCGCTGGCCGTCACGTACGAGTCGTCGCGCACCTGGGCGCCGCCGCCGAACGTGAAGCCCTGCAGCATGCCGGTGGCCTGCCACGTGGTGAACACGCGCAGCTGGTTGCGCGGGTCGATGCTGCGCAGCGGCTGGCCGTTGTTGGCGGCCGTCGTGTCCTTGATGTACTTGGTGCGGGTGTTCGTGTAGCCGCCCTGCACCTGCCAGCCCGGCAGCACTTCGCCGGCCACTTCCAGCTCGAAGCCTTCGCTCTGCGTCTTGCCGCCGGCAACGCGGCAGTAGCCGCTGGTGAAGTACGGCACGCACGGGTTGATCGATGTCGGATCTTCCACCGCCTTGCCGGTGTTGGTGATGTGGAAGATGCCGGCCGATGCAGTCAGCTTGCCGCCGAAGAACTCACCCTTCAGGCCGGCCTCGTAGTCCTCGCCGCGGATCGGCGGCAGGATGCTGCCGCTGGTGTCTTTCACGTTTTGCGGCGTGAAGATTTCCGTGTAGCTCAGGTAGGCGTTGACGTTCGGCGTGATGTCGTAGGTGATGGCGGCGAACGGCGTCGCTTCCCGTTCGATTTCATAGTTGCTGGCCGGCGTGCGCGGCACTTCGTATTTCCACCAGCTGAGACGGCCGCCGATCAGGATGTTCAAGGGATCGGTGATCGACAGCCGCGCCGTGCCGTACAGGCCCTTCTGCGTCGTGAAGTTCGGGTTCGGGCCGCCCGTTATCGGCACGTCGCGCTCGGCGTAGGTGCTGTACGGGTCGAACGTGCGGATGTCCACGTTCTTCGCCGTGTACAGCGAGCCGGCGCCCCAGCTGTCGACGGCGCGGGTGCGCAGGCTCTCGCCGCCCACCACCAGCTCGTGCTTGCGGCCGAACAGTTCGACCGAGCCGTTGGCCGTCACGTTGAACACGCGCTGCTTGCTGTCGTTGCCCGTGTACTGGGCCGTCGTGACGTCCATCAGGTAAGGGTTCGTCGCACCGGCCAGGCGGGTGAAGTAGGTCTGCTTGAAGCCGTTGTTCTTCAGTGCCAGGTGGATCCAGGCGGCGCTGGCCTTCAGGTTCCAGCCATTGTCGAAGCGGTGTTCCATTTCCAGCTGGGCCACGTCATTGTAGCGGTTCCAGCGGTTCCAGTCGGAGCCGAGATACGTGTCGCGCGGCAGGAACAGCGGCGAGCCGTCCAGGTTGCCCGGCATGCCGCCCCAGGCGCCGGTGGCGTCCAGGTCGGTGTGCTGCAGGCTGGCGGTGATCGTCGTCTTCGGCGACAGGTCGTAGTCGACGACGCCGTACAGCACTTCGCGGCTTTCCTCCTTGGCCTTCTGGAAGAATTCCTTCTCGTCCTTGACGACCACGACGCGGCCGCGCAGCGAGCCCGATTCGTTCAGCGCGCCGGACACGTCGCCTTCCACGCGATGACGGTCCCAGCGGCCGACGGTGACCTTGCCGGATGCCTGGAAGTCCTTCGTCGGGCGCTTGCGCACCATGTTGACGGTGGCCGACGGGTTGCCCGAACCGCGCAGCATGCCGGACGCGCCGCGCAGCACCTCCACGCGGTCCAGCACGGCCGTATCCGGCTGGATGAAGGCGGAGCCGCTCTGGTTCATCGTGATGCCGTCGATCTGCAGTGCGTCGATCGAGTAGCCGCGCGAGTTGTAGGTCACGCGTTCGCTGTCCGTGTAATCGACGGAAACGCCCGGCGTGTTCTGCAGCACGTCGTGCAGGTCCAGCAGGTTGCGGTCGTCCAGCAGCTGGCGGGTGATCACGGTGACCGGCTGCGGAATGTCGCGGATCGATTCCACGCCCTTGAAGATGGTGGCGTTGCGGCTGCCCAGCGAGCCGGATTTCTCGGTAGTCATGTTGTCGGCCGTGCCCATCACGGTAACGGTCTGCATCGTTGCCGGCTGGTCCGCATCCGTTTCGTCGGCCGCATGGGCCATCGCCAGCGGATAGGCAATGGCGAGGCTCGCGCACAGCAGCGTCATCCTGGTGCCGCGGCGGGGCGGGCGGTTGATCGGGGACGGGACGGTGCTGGTGCGGTCGGCGGACATTACAACTCCTGTTGGATTTAAAGAGAATGAGAATCTAAATAAGAATCACTCTCAATTATATCCGAGGAGTAAGTTGCTTGTCGATATGGAGGGGCTCCGCCTTTCTGCCTATTGCGCGAATGAAAAACCGAATGGGGACTGTCCCCGAAGGGGCCTGTCCCCGGGGTTGTTTTTCGCTACCAGATCAAAAACAACCCCGGGGACAGGCCCGTGCCGGGACAGTCCCCATTGCCGTGAGTCAGCCCGGGAACCGCAACCCCGTCACCGTTGCATGTGCCGCAGTCAGCGCGCTATCCACCGCGGCAGGCCCGAACACCATCCCTTCGAGGTAGACGAACTCCACGCTGACGATGCCGACCGTCAGCAGCGCCTGGCGCAGATACGCCGTCAGGAAATCGGGCTGCCGGGCCCGTTCGCCCTGGTGGAAGCCGCCGGAGCTGACCAGCACCAGCGTCGGCCGGTCCCTGATCAGGCCCACCTTGCCCTCGGGCGTGGAGGCGAACGAGCGGTTGATGCGCAGTACCAGGTCGATCCACAGCTTCAGCGACGCAGGCACGGTGAAGTTGTGCATCGGCGTGGCGATGACGAGGGCATCGGTCTGCTCCAGTTCGCGGATCAGCGTTTCCGACACGGCGAGCGCCGGATGGTCGGCCTGGCCGGACGTCAGTGCCGTAGCGTATTCGGTGCCGATCGGCGGCAGCGGCTCGGCCGTCAGGTCGCGCTCGTGCAGTGTGTGATTGGGGAGGCGCTCGGCGAGCAGTTGCTTGCCGAGGCTGTACCCGTGACTGTGTGCGCCGTGCGGGCTGCAGTGGAGGAAGAGTGCCTTGCTCATGCGGCCTCCCCGATGTCCAGCGGCTCGACGAAATGCATCGCCCGCGCCAGCAGGCCCTGGCGGAAGTAGAAGCGCTGCGCATGGGCCATGTGCAGGCCCGTGTCGAGCACGAAGTGGCGGCAGCCGGCGGCCTGCGCCACCTGCCGTACCTCGTGCAGCAGGCGGCCGCCGAGGCCGTGGCGCTGCTGCGCCTCGGTCACGACCAGATCGTCGACGTAGACGAATTTGCCATACAGCAGATTCTCCGTCACGCGGTAGCCGGCCAGTGCCGCCGGCCTGCCGTCGCGGCAGGCGGCCAGCAGGTGGTAGCCCTGCTGGCGCTGGCGTCCGATCTGCCGCACGAAGGCGTCCTCGTCGATCAGGTGGGGCCGCAGCTCGCGCATCACGGCCAGCGCGCCGCGCAATTCTTCCTCGCCGGCCAGGTGCCGGAAGTCGATGTCGTTGTCCATGGGGTTGTGTCGATCAGTTCGTGAAGAACCCATCTTAGGAGGATCGATGGCCTGGCAACAGAGGCAAGAAGGAAGAGAAACGCTGGGGCATGGTGCCGGCCTTATGGCGCGGCAACAACGGCAGAGCGGATTTCATTGCTTCGCGGTAAGCGGCAGCATACAATCCAGTTCTCAAATGCCATTCACCATGTGAATCTGGCAACCCTGACGCTCCCCTCCTGCCCCGCCCCCGCCGGATTTTATTGACTGATCCGGCTCGGCCATTGCGCCTGCCGTTTTACGGAAAACTCGACCATGAAGCTCGCCAACCTGAAAATCGGCACGCGTCTCGCGTTCGGCTACGGCATCGTCTGCCTGACGCTGATCGCCAGCATCGCGCTCGCCCTCACCATGCTCGCCGAGGGCAACGACCGCACCGACAGCATCGTCCACAGCGACACGCCGAAGCTGGCGCTGTCCAACGCGGTGTATTCCAGCACCAATGAAATCGGCCTCGCGCTGCGCAACATGATGCTCAGCGACGACCCGGCCGACGTGGCCCAGCAGCACGAAGTCATCGCCAAGGCCCGCAAGGTCATTGCCGACAACAACGCGCGGCTCGACCAGATGACCACCGATGCGGACGAGCGCCAGCAGCTGGCGCAAGTGGTTGCCAAGGGCGGCGAATACCTGCGGCTGCAGGAGCAGATGGTGGCACTGATCGATTCCGGCTCGCCGGAGCAGGCGCGCGAGTTCCTGGCGAAGCAGCTGCGGCCCACGTTTGCCCTGTACAAAGGCGAACTGGGCAAGCAGCTGAAGGCGTATGAAGCCCAGCTCAACGCAGCGGCGGATGCATCCGAGCGCAACTATCGCGACACGCGCAACCTGATGTTCGGGCTGGGCATCGTCGGGCTGCTGCTGTCCGGCGGCATCGGCTTCTGGATCACCCGCTCGATCACCGTGCCGCTGAACCAGGCACTGAACATCGCCAACACGGTGGCAGCCGGCGACCTGACCGCGCGCATCGACGCCCACGGCAATGACGAAACGGGCCAGCTGCTGCAGGCCCTGAAGGCGATGAACGACAGCCTGGTGAACGTGGTGAGCCAGGTGCGCACCGGCACCGACACGATCGCCACCGCGTCGAACGAGATCGCCGCGGGCAACCTCGACCTGTCGTCGCGCACCGAGCAGCAGGCCAGCTCGCTGGAAGAGACGGCATCGTCGATGGAGGAATTGACGTCCACCGTGAAGCAGAACGGCGAGAATGCCCGCCAGGCCAACGGGCTGGCCGCATCGGCCTCGGAAGTGGCGGTGCGCGGCGGCGCCGTGGTGGCGCAGGTGGTCGACACGATGGGCGCGATCAACGAATCGGCGCGCAAGATCGTCGACATCATCGGCGTCATCGACGGCATCGCGTTCCAGACCAATATCCTGGCGTTGAACGCCGCCGTGGAAGCGGCACGGGCCGGCGAACAGGGCCGCGGTTTCGCGGTGGTGGCCACCGAGGTGCGCAACCTGGCTCACCGCTCCGCGTCGGCAGCGAAGGAAATCAAGACACTGATCGACGACTCGGTGGAAAAGGTCGATGCCGGCAGCAGGCTGGTGGACCAGGCGGGCACGACGATGGAAGAGATCGTCGACAGCGTGCGGCGCGTGACGGACATCATGTCCGAGATCACCGCGGCCAGCGTGGAACAGACGGCCGGCATCGAGCAGGTGAACCAGGCGATCAGCCAGATGGACCAGGTGACGCAGCAGAATGCCGCGCTGGTGGAAGAAGCGGCCGCCGCATCGCAGTCGATGCAGGAGCAGGCGGTCGGCCTGGCGCAGGTGGTCAGCGTGTTCCGGCTGGATGGCGTGCAGGCGGTTGCGCCGGTGCGCGCCGCTGCTGCTCCTGCTCCTGTTGTTCGTCCGGCCGCCAAAGCGGTTGCGGTCGCGAAGCCGGCACCGCGCGTGGCCGTCGTCAAGACGGCGACCAGCACGGAAGAGTGGGAAGAGTTCTGACCGCCCCGTGCCGCGGCTAGTCGGCGTCCGGCACGATCTCCAGCAGGTCGGTGACGCCGATATCGACGCCAGCCTGCGTCAGCAGCGTGCTGGCCTGGCCGCGGTGATGCGTCTGGTGGTTGAACAGGTGCAGCAGCAGGTCGCCGAAGCGCTTGCGGTATGCCGTACCGCGCGTGTTGCGGTAGACGAGCACCTGTTCGACATGTTCCGGGCGCAGCTCGGCGGCCAGCGCTTCGATCGTCTGGTCGAGCCGCAGGCGGTGCGCCTGCAGTGTCGGCAAGTCGCTGCCATAGGACTGACGCAAGTCCGACGGCACCGGCCCGTCACGAAACGCCGCCAGCGCGGCAAACGCCGCCGGATGCTGCGCGAACCGCGTCAGCCAGATCGTGTCGGCCGCCACCAGGTGATTCATCGTACCGAACAGCGAACCGAAGAACGCCTTGCGGTCCGCATGCAATTCCTCCTCCGGCAACCGCGCCGCCGCGGCATACAGCTTGCGGTTCATGCCGGCGTTGTACGCAGCCAGCAGTTTTAGTTCGGCACAGCTCGGCATTTTCTTCTCCGATCAATCTAACTGTTCAGCCCGTGTCCACTTTTCAAACCCTGGTGTCAGGCACCGACATTGACACGAGCTCGGCAGCATCTGCAAGGTCGAGCCCGTGTCCACGTCGGTGTCTG
>DKJA01000058.1 GCA_002454505.1 Oxalobacteraceae bacterium UBA6704 | reverse complement strand
AGGAAGTTGGCGATCGGGCCGGCGGCGACGATGGCGATGCGCTTCCACACGTTCTGGCGGGTGAACTCGCGCTTCAGGTCCGCGTCGGACAGGTGGCCGACATCCTGTTCGCGGCCGTCGAGCATCTTGACGTAGCCGCCCAGCGGCAGCGCGGAAACCGCCCACTCGGTCTGGTCCGGCCCGAACCGGCGCGACCATACGACGCGGCCCATACCGACGGAGAAGCGCAGCACCTTCACGCCGCACCAGCGCGCCACCAGGTAGTGGCCCAGCTCGTGGATGACGACGAGCGTGCCCAGCGCAACGATGAAGGCGACGAGGGTGTGCAGCAGGGTCATGGAGAGACTCGGGTGATTCGGCGAAAAACAACGGCGGGGACAGTCCCCGGCTATTCTCAGGCGCTGGCGGTCATCGGCAATGCGCCTGCAGCGATGATGCGTTCGGCGGCAGCGCGGGCCGCCGCATCCTGCGCCAGCACGGCCTCGATCGACGGCGCGGGACCGTGCGGCAGCGCGTCCATCACGGCCGCGATGACGCGGTCGATCTGGCGGAAGCCGATGCGTTCGTCGAGGAAGGCCTGCACCGCCACTTCGTTGGCTGCGTTCAGCAGCGCCGGGGCCGTACCGCCGGCCCTCAACGCATCATACGCCAGCGCGAGGCAGGGGAAGCGGTTGAAGTCGGGCTTTTCGAACTGCAGCGTGCCCACCTGCGTCAGGTCGAGCTGGGCCACGCCGGACTCGATGCGGTCGGGATAAGCCAGCGCCTGGGCGATGGGCGTGCGCATGTCCGGGTTGCCCAGTTCGGCCAGCACGGAACCGTCGTTGTACGACACCATCGAGTGCACTACCGATTGCGGGTGGATGACGACTTCGATATGGTCGGCCGGCGCGCCGAACAGCCAGTGCGCCTCGATCACTTCCAGGCCCTTGTTCATCATCGTCGCGGAATCGACGGAGATCTTGCGGCCCATGACCCACTTCGGATGCTTGCACGCCTCGTCGGGCGTGACGGCATCGAGCGTTTCCACGGCACGCTTCAGGAACGGGCCGCCGGATGCGGTCAGCAGGATCTTGGTGACGCCGGCCGGCGCCAGGCTGCGGCGGTAGTTCGCCGGCAGGCACTGGAACACGGCATTGTGTTCGGAGTCGATCGGCAGCAGCGTGGCGCCGGCATCGCGCACGGCATCCATGAACAGCTGGCCGGACATCACCAGCGCCTCCTTGTTCGCCAGCAGCACCTTCTTGCCGGCGCGAGCGGCGGCCAGCGTGGGCGCCAGGCCGGCAGCGCCGACGATGGCCGCCATCACGGCATCCGTTTCAGTATTCGACGCGATGTCGCACAGCGCGGCCTCGCCCCACTCCACCTGCGTGTCGAGATGCATGGCGCGCAGCAGCGCGGCCAGCTGGTCGGCTGCCGCGGCGCTGCCGACGACGGCGCGTTTCGGCCGGAACTGGCGGCACTGCGCGGCCAGTTCTTCCACGCGGCTGTGCGCGGACAGCGCGTACACGATGTAACGGTCGGGGTGGCGCGCGATGACGTCGAGCGTGGAGACGCCGATGGAGCCGGTGGCGCCGAGGATGGTGATGCTTTGCATATGGCTACTTTCTTTTACAGCCAGCCGCCGATCAGCGCCGCGATGGGCAGCACGGGCACCAGCGCGTCGATCCGGTCGAGCACGCCGCCATGGCCGGGCAGCAGGTTGCTGCTGTCCTTCATGCCGGCGCGGCGCTTCAGCTGGGATTCGAACAGGTCGCCGATCACCGAGGCGATGACGATGACGGTGAATACGGCCAGGGCAACGCCCCAGCCCAGTTTCGCCTGCACGCGCACGGCGAAGGTATCCTGCAGCCACGGCACGGAAGGCGCGGCAACGATCGTCGCGGCGGCGATCACCAGCACCGCGATCCAGCCGCCGATGGCGCCTTCCCACGACTTACCGGGCGAGATCGATGGCGCCAGCTTGCGCTTGCCGAAGGCCTTGCCGGAGAAATAGGCGCCGATGTCGGCGATCCACACGAGGGCCATCGCGGACACGAGGTACAGCGCGGAATGCTGGAACAGCACGAGGATCGCCACGAAGCACGACACCAGCGTGGCCGCATACACCATTGCCAGCAGCGTGTTGCCGAAGCCTTCCAGCGGCGGCAGGCCCAGTTTCAGCGACGGCGCGAAGCGCAGCAGCCAGATGGCGGTGCCCAGCGCGAGCCAGAAGCGGGCCTGTTCCAGGCCGTGATTGAAGAAGAAGGTGTAGACGAACGCCAGCGTCCAGCAGGCCGCCACGATGATCGGCCCCTTCATCTTGAACAGCCGGAACGCCTCCCAGGTGGCGGCGAAGAACGCGACGGCAACGACGGCCTGCACCGCCGGCAGCGAGCCGGAGAACAGGACCGCGACGAGCACGACAAACAGGATGACTGCGGTAACGATCCGGGTCTTCAGCATGAATTTTCTATTGGTTTATTTTTTCAGTTGTTCGCCGGTGCGGCCGAAGCGGCGTTCCCGGTGCTGGTACGAGGCGATGGCTTCGTCCAGCTTCTCGGCCGTGAAGTCGGGCCAGTACGTGTCGGTGAAGTGCAGTTCCGTGTACGCCAGCTGCCACAGCAGGAAATTCGAGATGCGTTCCTCGCCGCCGGTGCGGATGAACAGGTCCGGCTCCGGCGCGTACGCCATGGCCAGGTGCGGCGCCAGCTGCTCTTCGGAAAAGTCGGTGGCGCCGGGATGCGCCGCCACCATCTTGCCGATCGCCTGCATGATATCCCAGCGGCCGCCATAGTTGGCGCACACGGTGACGGTCAGGCGGGTGTTGTTGGCGGTCTTGCGCTCGGCCGCGGCGATCATGTCCTGCAGCTTCGGCTCGAAGCGCGACAGGTCGCCGACGACTTTCAGGCGGATGTTATTGGCGTGCATCTTCGACACTTCGCGCTCCAGCGCGGTGACGAACAGCCGCATCAGCAGCGACACTTCTTCTTCGGGACGGCGCCAGTTCTCGGAACTGAACGCAAACACGGTCAGGTATTCGATGCCGCGCAGCGCGCAGGCCTCGACGACGGTGCGCACGGCCTCCACGCCCTTGACATGCCCCGCCACGCGGGGCAGGAAGCGCTTGGTGGCCCAGCGACCATTGCCGTCCATGATGATGGCCAGGTGACGCGGGACGTCCGGCACATCGGGCACGCCAGTCGTGGAACTCTTATATTTCATTAGAACGCTTGAATGCCAAAAGATGAACTGTATACAAAAAACCGGTGACAGGCACCATTTTCGGAGAAACTTTCTCACGAACATGGTGCCTGGCACCGGGTGTGGGGACTGTCGCAGGAGACTGTCGCAGGAGACTGTCGCAGGGGGACTGTCCCCGCAGGGGCCTGTCCCCGGGGTTGGGGTTCGACTTTGCCGGCCGAACAACCAACGTCAAAGACACCCCCGGGGACAGGCCCCTACGGGGACAGTCCCCAGCCAACTTACACCGTCAGCACTTCCTTCTCTTTCTCGGCGACGATCTTGTCGACATCGAGAATCGCCTTGTCGGTCAGCTTCTGCACGTCGTCCGACGCGCGGCGCTCGTCGTCTTCCGAGATCGCCTTGTCTTTCGTGAGCTTTTTCAGCTGTTCGTTGGCATCGCGGCGGATGTTGCGCACGGCGATCTTGGCATCTTCGCCCTCGCCCTTGCACAGCTTGACCATCTCCTTGCGGCGCTCTTCCGTCAGCGGCGGCGTCGGCACGCGGATCTGGTCGCCTTGCGACGATGGATTCAGGCCCAGGTCCGCGTCGCGGATGGCCTTCTCGATCGTGGCGCCCAGCTTCTTTTCGAACGGCGTCACGCCGATCGTGCGCGCATCGACCAGCGTCAGGTTGGCCACCTGGTTGATCGGCGTCGGGTTGCCGTAATAATCGACCATCACGTGGTCCAGAATGCCGGTGTGGGCGCGGCCCGTGCGGACCTTGGCCAGATCCGCTTTCAGCGTTTCCAGCGACTTGGCCATTTTATCTTGTGCGTTTTTTTTAATGTCAGCGGTGGACATGCTGCTCTCCTGTTACTTGAGATGAATATTTTAGACGTGAACCAGTGTACCTTCTTCCTCACCCATGATCACGCGCATCATCGCGCCGGGCTTGGTGATGGAAAACACCTTGATCGGCAGCTTCTGGTCGCGGCACAGCGCGAACGCGGTGGCATCCATCACCTGCAGGTGCTTCGAGATCGCGTCGTCGAAGCTGATCGACTGGTACAGCGTGGCGTTCGGGTCTTTCTTCGGATCGGCGCTGTAGACGCCGTCCACCTTGGTGGCTTTCAGCACGATTTCCGCCGAAATCTCCGAACCGCGCAGCGCTGCCGCCGTGTCGGTCGTGAAGAACGGGTTGCCGGTGCCGGCCGCGAAGATCACGACCTTGCCTTCTTCCAGGTACTGCAGCGCTTTCGGGCGCACATACGGTTCGACGACCTGCTCGATGCCGATCGCCGACATCACGCGGGCCACGACGCCCACATGGCGCATCGCATCGGCCAGCGCCAGTGCGTTCATGACGGTGGCCAGCATGCCCATATAGTCGGCCGTGGCACGGTCCATGCCCTGGGCGCCTGGCGCGACACCGCGGAAGATATTGCCGCCGCCGATCACGACCGCCAGTTCCACGCCCAGTTTCGCGACCTCGGCCACGTCGGCCACCATCCGCTCGATCGTGCTGCGGTTGATACCGTAGGGATCGTCGCCCATCAGGGCTTCACCGGACAATTTGAGGAGGACGCGCTTGTAGGCTGGTTTTGACATGAGCTGGGGCTCCTAAGTAAATGTATTCGGTGTCACTCCGGCGGCAATGATAGCGGAAAGCTGGCATGCGCCGGGTCATTCGCCAGCCGTGCAGGACTTGCGTGACGGCTGGGGTGATGCTGGGTGGGCGGTCGCGGCAACATGCGTTTCCCGCCGCGACGCACCTAAAAAAACGGGCCTCGCGGCCCGTTTTCTGAATTACGCTCCCTTGGAAGCAGCCATCTGGGCTGCGACTTCGGCGGCGAAATCGTCTACCTTCTTCTCGATGCCTTCGCCCACGACGTACATCGTGAAGCCTTTGACGGACGCGTTGGCGGCCTTCAGCATCTGCTCGACGGACTGCTTGTCGTTCTTGACGAACGCCTGGTTCAGCAGCGAGACTTCTTTCAGGAACTTCTGCACGGAGCCTTCCAGACGCTTGGCGACGATGTCGGCGGACTGGGCTGGCTTGCCTTCGGCAGCCGCTTTCGACGCATCTTCGTCAGCCTTGGCCTGGGCAACCGAGCGCTCTTTTTCGATCAGCTCGGCAGGCACCTGGTCGGACGACAGCGACACCGGCTTCATTGCCGCGATGTGCATTGCCACGTCCTTGCCAACCTGCTCGTCGGCGCCTTCGAAGTCGACGATGACGCCGATTTTCGTGCCGTGCAGGTAGGAAGCCAGCTTGCCGGTCGTTTCGAAACGCTGGAAGCGGCGGATCGACATGTTCTCGCCGATCTTGCCGATCAGGGCCGAGCGCACTTCGTCCAGCGTCTTGCCTTCGCCAGCCGGCAGGGCCAGCAGGGCAGCCAGGTCGGCCGGGTTGTTTTCAGCAGCCAGCTTGGCGGCCGTGTTGGCCAGGGCCAGGAAGTCGTCGTTCTTGGCGACGAAGTCGGTTTCGGAGTTCACTTCGACCAGTGCGCCGACGTTGCCCGAGATGTAGACTGCCACGATGCCTTCGGCGGTGACGCGGGAAGCGGCTTTCGAAGCCTTGCCGCCCAGCTTGACGCGCAGGATCTCTTCCGCTTTGTCCATGTCGCCGGCCGCTTCGGTCAGGGCCTTCTTGCATTCCATCATTGGTGCGTCGGTCTTCGCGCGCAGTTCGCCGACCATTGCTGCGGTAATCGCTGCCATATGTGATTCTCCTGTATTCGGTGGTGTTCGATAGAATTACCGGGGCGGCACCTTGCGGCGGCCTGCTCATCCGGCATCCCGTTAAAAAAAAGGGGAGCTGCTCGCCACCCCTTTTTAAGCCTTATCAAGCAGTGCAATGCAATGCCCGCCTCGCGACGGGCACTGGAATTACGCTTGCTCGTTGTTCACTTCGACGAATTCGTCACCGGATGCCGTCTTGATCGATTCCAGGACGTCAGCGGAGGCGTTCGCACGGCCTTCCAGGATCGCATCTGCGACGCCGCGGGCGTACAGGGCGATTGCTTTCGACGAGTCATCGTTACCAGGGATAACGAAGTTCACGCCGGCTGGCGAGTGGTTGGTATCGACCACGCCGATGACCGGGATGCCCAGCTTGGCAGCTTCGGTGATCGCGCCTTTGTGGTAGCCAACGTCGACCACGAAGATTGCGTCAGGAACGCCGCCCATATCCTTGATACCGCCGATGGATTTCTGCAGCTTTTCCATTTCGCGGCTGAACAGCAGTGCATCTTTCTTGGTCAGCTTCTCGACGGAACCGTCTTCGATGGAAGCTTCCATGTCTTTCAGACGCTTGATCGAGGTTTTGATGGTCTTGAAGTTGGTCAGCATGCCGCCCAGCCAACGCTGGTCAACATAAGGAACACCAGCACGTTGAGCTTCAGCAGCGATGATGTCGCGTGCCTGGCGCTTGGTGCCAACCATCAGGATCGTGCCACGGTTTGCGGACAGTTGGCGGATGGTCTTCATCGCCTCCTGGTACAGCTCCATGGTCTTTTCCAGGTTGATGATGTGAATCTTGTTGCGGTGGCCGAAGATGAACGGAGCCATCTTTGGGTTCCAGAATCGGGTTTGGTGACCGAAGTGGACGCCGGCTTCCAGCATTTCACGCATCGTTACAGACATGTTCTTACTCCAGGGTTGGGTCTGGAATCCACTCAGTCACTCCCTCATCGCTGAGGAAAGCACCCTTGTAGAGCGGATTCGAGTTTATAAAAAAGTGGGAATTTTGCAACATTGCACTGAACGAGTTCAGGCAACCCGGGATTGTACACCACTGGCGAATGTTGCGGCAAGCCTCATGAGCCTATGCAGTCCGACAGCATCGGGCAAGCAGCGAAATTTCGCTTGCTGACCGAATCCCGTGGCTTCCGCCTCCACAGGGCAGTGCTCGAATGGAACACCGACGGCATGGGGTGCCTTGTTCAAAACGCTTTTTTTTATTCGATACGGAATATCTCTCGAAATCCGTTCTTTTTTTATCTCTCCTGAACCATTCTTTTCTTTTGTTGTCAAACATGGTAATTCCAGCGAATTCCAGCGCCCACCAACTTAAAAGAGAGGAGAAACCGAGATGCTTCCCCGAGTTACCATAGAAGTCTCTGGCCGGACTATGCTCACCCTGCTCCAACATCTGGCCCATCGGCAATTCGACGTCCATCCCTGTCACGTAATCGATATGGCGATCGACCGCTGGCTCAAAGAGGAGACTGAAACGGCGCGGCAACCGTCCGATATCCAGGGCTACCATTGGAAAAGGCTGTTCCTGCCTGCGGGCACCAGGCTCCGTATCAGGACGCGGAATCACATCTTTCACGCGGAGGTCGTTGGCGATGAGCTGCTATATAACGGACACGCTGTGTCACCAAACCAGTTTGCCGCCGCCTGCGCTGGCGCACCGCGCAATGCCTGGCAAGGGATAATGGTATTGATGCCTGGCGAAAGGCTATGGCGGCCTGCCGATTACTACCGGAGAGAGCTTGCCCGCAAGGCTCGCGTCGAACAGCAAATCGAAGGCGATTTGGCCGATGCGCTGAAAGCGCATCCACCCGGAAAGCGCGAACGCCGCGGAGACGAGCGGCGCATCGGCAGCCGGACGCTGCAGGATGGATACGAGGGGGCGTCGATAGATGATTGACTGGCGACCTTGCCAATCTAAAGGCACGTCGGTACAGGCGTGCTGAACTTCGAGTTGATCGATGCGATCAGTGAGAATCCACCCAGAGCGCTGGCGGAAAGCGCAGCGCCGCTGGTGCTCGAAGCGCTCAAGACGAAGTATCCGCCGCTGCCCGCAAGGGAACGAAATCATGAAACCTGCCTTTGCCACGTTAAAGCAGCGTTGCGTCATTCTTTCCGATAGGACGCATCGATAGCTTGCAGGGGCATATCGATATCATTTCGCCGACGAACGGGTTTTATCGGTGTGCGATGTCCTGTTATTTCGATGCTGTGAAGATCTGGTTTTGCCGCTGAGCTGAGAGACTGTTGACGAAAATCGGCGGCAGAAAAGCAACCCCGGGGACAGGCCCTTGCAGGGACAGTCCCCAGCCGGCGTCAACGAAAAAGGCCCGCCATCACTGGCGGGCCTTCGCATTTTAGCTAGCGATCAGGAAGATCAGAAAGCCTGGTTGTACCGCACATAGAAGAACCGCTCCAGCGGCAGGTTCGGATCCACGGACGAGCCCGACGAAGCGCTGCTGTAGGTGATGCGCGGCGATTTGTCGAACAGGTTGTTGATACCAACCAGGATCTTGCCCTTCCATGGCAGCGCGTAGCCCACCGACAGGTCGCTGTACGTCAGCGAGCCCAGGCGGTTGTAGCCGGTGCCGAAGCTGGCTTCGCCGTCAGGATTGTTGCACTCGACGTCCGTATCCCAGCACTGGTCCTTCACGGCGCTCTGGTAGCGCATCGTGTAGGTTGCGTTCCAGTTGCCGCGCGACCAGTCCAGCGACAGGTTCGATTTCAGGCGGTTGTAGCCATATTCGCTGACGTAGTTGATCCAGTCGGAATCGGCGGTGCTCTTGATCTTGAACGATTTCACCCACGTGGTGTCCGAGCGCAGGTTGAACAGGCCGTACGACGAGGCCGGGAAGCGGTATTGCAGGCCGATGTCCAGGCCTTCCGTTTCCAGCGCGCCCAGGTTCATGTTGCCGCGGGACAGATTGGTGATCTGGCCGGAGGAATCGCGCTGCAGGTTGTTACAGAACTCCTGCACGCCGTACAGGTAGCACTGGTCCAGCGTGTATTTCACCGAGACGGACGTGATGCGGTCGTCCACGTGGATCTTGAACCAGTCCAGCGACGTGGTCAGGCCCTTGATGAACGACGGGCTGTACACGAGGCCCAGCGTTTTGGTCGTGGCCGTTTCCGGACGCAGCTGGCTGTTGCCCACGCTGGTGTCGAACGCGTACGGCGTTTGCGAGCCGCCCGCGCCGGTTTGCGCGCCGGTCGCATTGACCTGGCGGAACGTGGACGGCACGCCGGCTGCCGAGCAGTTCGCCGCGACGGTGGCGTTGGTGGCGGCCTGGCCGTAGCGGCTGTCGCAGATGTCGAGGTAGGTGTCGTACGACTGCGAGCCGCCGCCGAACGTGTCGCCCAGCGCCGGGGCGCGGAAGCCTTCGGCCCACGTGCCGCGGGCCAGCAGGTCATCGACCGGTTTCCACATGAACGAGACCTTGCTGTTCGTCGTGTTGCCGAAGTTGCTGTAGTCCGAGTAGCGGGAAGCGATGTCCAGCGACAGCGACTTGGCCAGGAACACGTCCTTCAGCAGCGGGATGTTGGCTTCGGCATAGGCCTCGCGAACCTGGTATTTGCCGTTCGTCGAGTAGGCGGCCAGGTCGGTCGAATAGCCGGACTGCTCGAACTGGCCCGGTTCGTCGTAGCCTTCCACCGTGCGGTGTTCCAGGCCGGCGGCGAAGCCGACGGCGCCGGCCGGCAGCGTGAACAGTTCACCCGTGATGTTGGCGGTGGCGCTGTTGGTCGTGCTGCCGTAGGTGCCCTGCCCCACGGACATGATGTAGTCCAGGCCGGCCTGCGAGATGGCGCCCGGGCCGCCCAGCAGGTCGACCGGCACGCATTGCGACAGCGGGATCGGATTCGCTGCGGTGCCGCACTGCACGACGCCGGACGAATTCATGAACGATGCGCCCAGCGCGCTCTTCAGGTTGATCAGGTTGATGTTGCCGGTGCTGTGCGTGGTGCCGCGCACCTGGCTGTGGTTGTAGCCGATGTCCCAGTTCCATTCCTTGCCGGCGGCCATGAAGGAACCGGCCAGCGTGGAGTCGATGTGCAGCGTCTGGTTGCGGTTTTCCGTCACGCGCGGCACTTCCACCAGGCGGCGGTAGAAGAACAGGTCCTGGCCGTTGCCGTCGCCGACGGCCTGGTTGCCGTACGGGTTGTAGTAGCTGTCCGCGCTGACGTACACCGGGTAGTCCGACTTGGTCAGGCTGTTCAGCGGATAGCCGGCGTTCTGCGTGCTGGACGTGCGCTCGGCGAACATGGCGGTCGTCGAGAAGTGCATGTCGTTCGGCAGTTCCAGCGTGCCCTTGGTGAAGATCGACGTCAGGCGCACCGGCGACTGGAACATCATCTGCGACGTGGAGTTGTACTTGTCGTCGCCATTGGACGAATCGTAGTCGTGGTAGTTCGCGATATTGTTCGACGCGCTGCCCACGCCCGGCGCGGCCCACGAACCGGTGTGGTTCAGGTATTTGTTGAAGCCGCCGGCAGCAGCGGACGTGACGGCGGCGCCATTCGCGCCCACCGCGGCGATGCGGCCGAATTCGCCCACGCCCAGGCCGTCGGTCGGGTGGTCCGGGCCGTAGCTGGTGGACGTGATCGCGCGGTCCTTCGCCCACACGGTACCCTGGCTGCTGTGGGTCAGGCCGAACATCAGCGAACCCTTGTCGCCGTTCACGCCGTAGGACAGCGAGATGTCTCCGTTGTCGCCGTCACCCGATTCGTTCTTGCCCTTGTAGATCGAGAACTGGCCACCTTCCAGGCGCTTTTTCAGGATGATGTTGACCACGCCGGCGATCGCGTCGGAACCGTAGATCGACGAGGCGCCGTCCTTCAGCACTTCGATGCGCTCGATCATCGAGCTCGGCACCGTGGAGAGGTCGGTGTAACCGTCGACCGTTTGCGTCCAGCGCTTGCCGTCCACCAGCACCAGCAGACGCTCCGAACCCAGGTTGCGCATGTCGATGAACTGGCCGCCCTGCTCGCGGTTCGACGTCAGCGTGGCGCCCTTGCTGAAGGCCGGCGGCGCGGCGGCCGTCAGCTGGTTCAGGATGTCGCCGACGGTGACGAGACCGGTGGCCTGGATCTGCTCGGCCGTGACCTTCAGCACGGGCTGTGCGGTTTCCAGGTCCACCTGGCGGATACGCGAGCCGGTGATCTCGACGCGGGCCGGGGCGGCCGCCGACTCGGTCGTCTGCGCGAACGCAGCGTACGAGTTCAGGGCCATCGTCACCGCTAAGGCAATCTTGGTACGTTGATGCATGGACTTCTCCAAATGAAAGCTGCTGTTGTCCCTCGTGGGTGCTGTTGGCCCCTTGAGTGCTCTTCAAATCTCCGTCGGCTTGTGGTTTGCATGCCGACAGGGTTGCCATCAGAGCATTTGCGGTTTGCCAGTGTCAACGCAGCAAAATCGCCCAATTGCGGTTAAAACGACACTACTCAGCTTTACATCTGTAACAACTTCGGCGAACGCGCCGATTTGATATGCGTTTCGGGAGCCCTTTTGATAAGTGTCAAGAGTGGCAACGTAGCGAAAGTGGAAATTTGTGTTAAGGCATGTAAAGCAACAGGTGTTACCAGTTACAAAGCGGGCGCCCGAAGAAAAACGATAAGGGGAACTACGTATTGCCGCCGCGCGACGGCGCACCCGGCAGGACGCGCAGGTGGCCGGAGTTTGTTGAGCGTAAGGAATCGTTGACTATTTGTCAGTGCCATGCAGCGACCGAAACTGGCGCAACGGCACAACAGTTCCGGCGAAAACCCATCTGATCTGATTCAATTACGTTAAGAAACGCACATTTGTTCAGGGCAAAAAGGCATAATCTGATAATTACGTCATGCAATATTTTTAAGTGTCACCGGAGCCGTATCATGCCCATCCTCCTTGCCGCTGCCACCGCGGTCGCTCTTGCCCAATCCACCTGTTCCTGGGATCGTCCCGGTGTCGATCCATACCGAGGTACGCCGGAGGCGGCCCTCGCCCATTACCGTGACATTCCCGCCGCGGACCGCAAGGTGCTGGCGCAGCGCATCGCGGCCGGCACGGCGGACGACCGGGTGCAGATCGGCCGCGACAAGATCGAGGGCGAGTACAGCTACGAGCCGAAGATCACCGACATGCACTTCGGCGCCGGCCGCATGTGCCGCACGGTGACGCGAACCAAGTGGAAACCGGCCCATACCGAATCGGCTGCCGTGTATTGCGTGAACGACCAGTGCATCGTGGTTCCTGAAGTGTGCGGCAACATCAGCCGGATCCGCCGGGTGGTGACGTCGGGTACGGGCGGTGGCGGCAGCGAGGGCGGCGGCGGTGGCGACGAACTGCCGGGCGGCGCGGCTCCGCCATGGCCGGCACCGATCCCTTACTATTCCACCATGACGACGACCGGCGAAGACCTGCCGCCATGGCGCCAGACGGGTGTCGGCTTCGCGCCGCTGCCTTCGCTCGACTCGCCGATTCCAGGCCGCTCGGTCGGGCCGATGCCGGAAACCAACCCGGTGTCGCCGGTGCCGGAACCGTCCACCTGGGCGATGCTGCTGGGCGGACTCGGCGTGGTGGTGGCCGCGGCGCGCCGCCGGCGCAACACTAAACGGTAACGGCACGCCACCAGGCGTCTGCCGCCGGGGGCGGTACCCCGATCCGTAGCCCGGATCGGGGTACCGCCCCC
>DKJA01000038.1 GCA_002454505.1 Oxalobacteraceae bacterium UBA6704 | reverse complement strand
CCCCGGGGACAGGCCCTTGCAGGGACAGTCCCCAGCCCTCACTTCACCCGCTGCTTCTCCAGCTTGCGCCGGTGCATGCCGAGGCGGCGGGCGGCTTCGGAGATGTTGAACTCCGTCTCGGCCAGCACCGATCGTTTTATGTTGCTCAATGGTGACAAGTTGATGACAACCGACTGGTAGCGCTGGGGACTGTCCCCGCAGGGGCCTGTCCCCGGGGTTGTTTTTGACCTCAGCGGAGTGCATGCAAACTGCAACCCCGGGGACAGTCCCTTGCAGGGACAGTCCCCAACCTTCACTTCACCCGCTGCTTCTCCAGCTTGCGGGCCAGCGTGCGCCGGTGCATGCCGAGGCGGCGGGCGGCTTCGGAGATGTTGAACTCCGTCTCGGCCAGCACCGCGTGGATATGCTCCCACTCCAGCGTCTTGACGGAGGTGGCGCGCGCCGTCAGCTCCACGTCGGCGCTGCCGGCCACGTGGTCGAAGGCGGCTTCGATGTCGTCGGTATTCGATGGCTTGGCCAGGTACTGGCAGGCACCCAGCTTGACCGCTTCGACGGCCGTATTGATGCTGGCGTAACCTGTCAGCACGACGATCAGCATCTCCGGATCGTGCTGGTGCAGCATCTGCACGCAGGCCAGGCCGGACGAGTTGCCCTTCAGTTTCAGGTCCACCACGGCATAGCCGGGCGTGTGGTCGGCCAGCAGCCCGGCGGCTTCGTCCACGTTGGCGGCATGCAGCACGCGGTAGCCGCGCCGTTCGAAGGAACGGCCCAGCGTGCGGGCAAAGGCTTCGTCGTCTTCGACGATCAGCAGGACACGGTCTGGATCGGTGGTGGTTTCGGTCATGCTATCTGCAACAATGGCTCACTGCGAATGATGGGGGACGATTGAGACTGGCTACGCTCAGACGGTACTGGTCCGTGCGAGCGCGATGGCGGACAATGGCAGCCGGATAACGACTTCCGCACCGCCCGCTTCCCCGCTGCCTTCCTGGCGATTGCGGGCGCTGACGGTGCCGCCCAGCGTGCGGGCCACGTTCACGACGAGGAACAGGCCCAGGCCGCTGCCGGGCCGTCCCTTGGTCGAATTATACGGTTTGCCGAGCTGCGCCAGGATGGCGGGGTCGAATCCGGGCCCCTGGTCGGTCACGCGCAGCAGCAGTTCGCCATCCTGCCGCGCCGCTTCCATGCCCACCCACTGCGGCGAAGCTTCCAGCGCGTTGTCCAGCACGTTGCAGATCATCTGCTTGAGCGTCTCGTCGAACACCACCGGCAGGTCGTCGCCGATCCGGTTGTAATAGGCGAATCCGTGCACGGGACGGCTGCCCCGCCATTCATGCGCCAGCTCGTCGAGGAAGGTGGCCAGCGTCGTCTTCACCGACGATTCGCCGCGCGCCTCGCCGGCCGACAGCAGGATGCCCGACACGATGGCCTTGCAGCGCTTGAGCTGCGTCTGCATCTCGCCGATCTCTTCCAGCAGTTCCGGGTTGCGGGCGAATTCCGGCATGCGCCGCCAGTCGCCCAGGATCACGGACAAAGTGGCCAGCGGCGTGCCCAGTTCATGCGCCGCCCCTGAAGCCAGCAGTCCCATTCTCACCACGTGTTCTTCCTCGGCGGCGCGCTGGCGCAGGTTGGCCAGCTGCGCATCGCCGGCACGCAGGTTGGCCATGATGCGGGTGATGAAGAACACCAGCAGCGACGCGTTCAGCATGAAGCAGATCAGCATGCCCTGCACGTACAGCGACAGGATGCCCCGCTCGTGGTCCGCTTCCAGCGGCAGCGGCAGGTAGTAGCGGGACAGGCCGGCCAGCGAGGCCGCCGCGATCAGCACGAACGTCCACGCGTAGACCGGCTGCAGCAGCACGGCCGACAGGATCACCTGCAGCAGATACAGGAAGGCAAACGGATTGGTGGCCCCGCCGGACAGGTAAAGCTGGGAAGTGAGGATGGCGCCATCGACCAGCAGCGCCATGAACAGCTCGGTGTTGCGCACGTACCGGACTTCGTGCCAGCGCAGGTGGCTGGCGACATTGAACGCGATCAGGCAGGCCAGCACCTGCAGCATCGGCACCAGCGGCAGCCGGATGTCGTAGATGTAGATGGCGGCCGCGATCGTGGCCATCTGGCCGATCACGGCGATCCACCGCAGCTGGATCAGCTGCATCATGTTCTGGTGGCCGGCCGCGTAGCTGACGCCGGCGGCGGTGACGCGCTCCCTCAGCCCGGCCTTGCTGCGCCGGTCGGGTGGTCCATCAGCTGATTGTGTCTTCTCCGTCATCCGTCATCCTCGTCTTGCGCCGGGATTCGTGGCGCAGGACGAGATAATAGCCGCCCGCGACCATGCCGGCCAGAGCAAACCATGTCAGGGCATAGACGAGATGATTGTCGGGGAAGGCGATGACGGTCAGTCCGCCGGTGGGTTTTTCGTTTGCGGCGCGGGGATATTCCTGGCCCGCGGCGGCATCGATGAAGAACGGCGCCGCATCCGGGAAGCCGCGTTTCGCGGCCATCGGCACGATGTCGCGGGTGTACCAGCGGTCGTTGGCCGGCTCGTTTTCGCGGAGGATGCGGCCCTTCGGCTCGGGCAGGCGCAGCAGGCCGGTGATGGTAACCGGCGCACCTGAGGCGGTGGAGCACACGTCGCCAGCAGCGACGGGCGGTGCCGGCAATTTCAGATCGCCGGACTGCATCGCGACAAAGCCGCGATTGATGAATACGACGCCTTCAGCCGTGCACAGCGGCGTCATCAGCCAGAAGCCGATGCCGAGTTTCGTTGTGGTCTGAACACGGGTGGTGAAATCGTAAAGAAAGGTGCCGGAGACGCGTACCGGGCGGTACTCGTCCGATTCGGCGGTCACCTGCGGCCAGATGGCGCGGGCGGGAACCGGGACCGGGCTGGCATGCACGCGCTGGTCGATACGCTCGATCAGCTCGTGCTTCCAGAACATGCGCTTGACCTGCCAGCTGCCCAGCGCAAGGAAGACCAGGAAAAACAGCACCGCGCAGGCGGCGAGGACGATGCGTGCGCCCCGCGAACGGGACGGGCGCGCACCGGCCGCGCCACCTGCCGGTGCTGCCATCATGGCATGTCGTGCAATTGCTGCGGCGTGCTCGCCTCAGGCATGGTCGGCATCATGTTGTGGTTCATGTGGTACATGACCCAGATCGAACCGGCCATCGCGATGACGACGGTAATGATCGTGAAGATCAGGGCCAGCATGTTCCAGCCGCCTTCCGACTTCGAGTTCATGTGCAGGAAATAGACCATGTGGACGATGATCTGCACGAAGCCGAAGCCCAGCAGCACGAAGCCGGTGGTGGCCGGATCCTGGATCACCTTGCCCATCACGAGCCAGAACGGGATCGCCGTCAGGATTACGGAAAGGATGAAACCGATCGTGTAATCGCGCATCGAGCCGTGCGGGGCCGCGTCATCGTGGTGATCGTCGTGACCGTGGTCGTGATCGTGTTGATCGTGGCCGCTCATGGCAGGACTCCCATCAGGTAGACAAAGGTGAAGACGCCGATCCAGATCACGTCCAGGAAGTGCCAGAACAGCGACAGGCAGTTCAGGCGACGCATGTTCGCGGCGTGCAGGCCGTATTTATTGATCTGCACCATCAGCGTGACCAGCCAGATGACGCCGAACGTCACGTGCAGGCCGTGGGTACCGACCAGCGCGAAGAACGCCGTCAGGAAGCCGCTGCGCTGCGGACCGGCACCTTCGTGGATCAGGTGCAGGAACTCGTAGATCTCCAGCGACAGGAACGCCAGGCCGAACAGGCCCGTGATCGCCAGCCAGCCCAGCACGGCCGACTTCTTCTTGGCGTGTGCGGACAGCATGGCGAAGCCGTACGTGATCGACGACAGCAGCAGGAACGCGGTGTTCAGCGCCACCAGCGGCAGGTCGAACAGCTCGGCGCCACCGGGACCGCCCGCGTAATTGCGGCCGATCACGGCGTACACGGCGAACAGCGAAGCGAAGATCAGGCAATCGCTCATCAGGTAGATCCAGAAACCGAGCAGCGTGCCCTGTTCCGGATGGTGTTCGCGCACCAGGTAGCGCGCGCTCGGGTCGGCGCTTGCGGCGCCGGCCGAGGTTACGGTATTTACATGAATATCAGACATGGCTTCCCAGCAGTGCGGTGTGGCGATCTTCCGTGCGGGTGACTTCTTCCGCCGTGATGTAGTAATCGCGCTTGTAGTTGAACGTGTGGACGATGGCAACGGCCACGATCGCGACGAACGTGATGGCCGCAACGATCCACATCTGCCAGATCAGCGCAAAGCCCAGCAGCGCGGACAGTGCGGCGATGATGAAGCCCGCGCCCGTGTTGGCCGGCATGTGGATCGCCACGAAGTCCTTCAGCGGACGCTTGTAGCCGTTCTTCTTCATGTCGGCCCACGTGTCGTTGTCATGCACGACCGGGGTGAACGCGAAGTTGTACTCCGGCGGCGGCGACGACGTCGCCCACTCCAGCGTACGGCCGTTCCAAGGATCGCCCGTCACGTCGGCCAGCTGCTTGCGGCGCATGAACGACACGGCAAATTGCAGCAGCATCGCACCGATACCGCCGGCAATCATCAGCACGCCGATGAAGGCGACCACGAAGTACGGCTGCATCGACGCATCTTCGATGTGGTTCAGGCGGCGCGTGACACCCATGAAGCCCAGTGCGTACACCGGCATCCAGGCCACGTAGAAGCCGATCACCCACAGCCAGAAGGACACTTTGCCCCAGAATTCGTCCAGCTTGAAGCCGAACGCTTTCGGGAACCAGTAGTTGATCGCCGCGAACAGGCCGAACAGCACGCCGCCGATGATCACGTTGTGGAAGTGGGCGATCAGGAACAGCGAGTTGTGCAGCACGAAGTCGGCCGGCGGGATCGCCAGCATGACGCCGGTCATGCCGCCGATCGTGAAGGTGACCATGAACGCGATCGTCCACATCATCGGCAGCGAGAACGTGATGCGGCCACGGTACATCGTGAACAGCCAGTTGAACAGCTTCGCGCCCGTCGGGATCGAGATGATCATCGTGGTGATGCCGAAGAACGAGTTCACCGACGCGCCGGAGCCCATCGTGAAGAAGTGGTGCAGCCAGACCAGGTACGACAGGATCATGATGACGGTCGTGGCGTACACCATCGACGTGTAGCCGAACAGGCGCTTCGCCGAGAACGTCGAGACGACTTCCGAGAAGATGCCGAAGCAAGGCAGGATCAGGATGTAGACTTCAGGGTGACCCCAGATCCAGATCAGGTTCACGTACATCATGGCGTTGCCGCCCAGTTCGTTCGTGAAGAAGTGCGTGCCCAGCATGCGGTCCATCGACAGCATGCCCAGGGTTGCGGTCAGCACCGGGAAGACGGCAACGATCAGGATGTTGGCGCACAGCGAGGTCCACGTGAACACCGGCATCTTCATCATTTCCATGCCGGGGGCACGCATCTTGACGATCGTGACGATCAGGTTCACGCCGGACAGCAGCGTGCCGACACCGGCCACCTGCAACGACCAGATATAGTAATCGACACCCACGTCAGGCGACGCCAGGATGCCGGACAGCGGCGGGTAAGCGAGCCAGCCGGTACGGGCGAATTCGCCGACGAACAGCGAGGCCATGACCAGCACGGCGCCCATCGTCGTCATCCAGAACGAGAAGTTGTTCAGGAACGGGAAAGCCACGTCGCGCGCGCCGATCTGCAGCGGCACGATGTAGTTCATCAGGCCCGTGATCAGCGGCATCGCCACGAAGAAGATCATGATCACGCCGTGGGCGGTGAAGACCTGGTCGTAGTGGTGCGGCGGCAGGAAGCCGGCGTTGTCGCCGAAGGCGAGCGCCTGCTGGGCACGCATCATCAGCGCGTCGGCAAAGCCGCGCAGCAGCATGATCAGACCGAGGATCATGTACATGATGCCGATCTTCTTGTGGTCGATACTGGTGAACCAGTTCTTCCACAGGTAGCCCCACAGCTTGAAATATGTCAGCGCGCCGACCAGGGCGAGACCGCCCAGCAGCACACCGGCAAACGTGACGAGCAGGATCGGTTCATGGAACGGAATCGCTTCCCAGCTCAGCCGGCCGAAGACCGGGTCGAGTTCAGTTGCTTGCATTGTTACTCTTCATGGAAAGTTTGGTTTGATCCGCGGGCGTCACGCAGACTTCCGCTTCGGCCTGTGCCAGGCGGGCGATTTCATTCGCACCCTTGGCACGCGCTTCCTTGTGCGCGTGGGCCGCAGCGTTGCGGTGCGCATCCTCGTGCATCGTGTGGGCCGCGCATTTGGAGCCCGGTTCGACGCATGCATTGACGATCGCATCATACAGGCCGGCATCGACGGCGGCGTATTTGCGGACCGGATCCTTTTCGCTCGGCTTGGCCAGCTGCATGTAGTCCGGACGGGTCAGCGCGCCACCGCCTGCCTTGACTTTCGCAACGTAGGCGTTGAAGTCGCCGTCGGTCATCGCGTGGTACTTGAAGCGCATGTGCGAGAAGCCCGCGCCGCTGTAGTTCGACGAGAAGCCGTCGTACGTGCCGACCTTGTTCATCACGGCGTTCAGCTGCGTTTCCATCGTCGGCATTGCGTAGATCATGCCCGCCATCGCCGGGATGTAGAACGCGTTCATCACGTTCGACGCGGTGATCTTGAAGCGGATCGGACGATCGATCGGCGTTGCCAGTTCATTCACGGTGGCGATGCCCTGCTCCGGATAGATGAACAGCCACTTCCAGTCCAGTGCCACGACCTGCACTTCCATCGGCTGGACGCCGGCGGGGATCGGACGGTTTTCGTCCAGGCGCTGCAGCGGACGGTAAGGATCGAGCAGGTGGGTGCTGATCCAGGTGATCAGGCCCAGCACAATGATCAGCAGCAGGGGCACGCCCCAGATCACGAGCTCGAGTTTGGTGGAATGGTCCCAGTCAGGATCGTATTTGGCGGTCGTATTGTTTTTACGGTAACGCCATGCGAAGAACAGGGTCAGGAAAATGACGGGAACGACAATCAGCAGCATCAGGTAGACGGAAACCATTACCAGATGGGCCTGCTGGGCCGCGATATCACCGGACGGATTCAACACCACCGTATTGCAGCCGGTGAGCCACAACAGGGTGAGAAGACCCAGTCCACTGCGAACAATTGATGATTTCATTAAGTTATGTGCGCTACAGAGGATTGAGAACATGCTACTGTACCGTCACAGGCATGCGAAATGGAATTGGACACTTTGTCTCACCCCCGCTGGCAAATCCTGTCGCGGCAGTTTCGAAGTGCGGTATTCCAGGACCATTTCGCAAGAACTTGTGAACATACAAGAGAGACGACCATGGCTACGAATACAACTTACGATGGCACCAACTTCAACGGTGGCGCGCCGGCGGATTATCCGGCAAGTCCCACCAGTAGCGGCGCACGCAACATCAATGCCCGCCACGGCGAAATCCACCCTGGCGAAATCGCCGTCGGTGTGGTAATCGGGCGGGCCTCCGAATACTTCGATTTCTTTGTCTACGCCATCGCCTCCGTGCTGGTGTTCCCGCAGCTGTTCTTCCCGTTCGACGACCGGCTCGACGCCACGCTGTATTCCTTTGTCATCTTCTCGTTTGCCTTCATTGCAAGGCCGTTCGGCACCGTGTTCTTCATGTGGGTGCAGCGGCGCTACTCCCGCGAAGCGAAGCTGCTGGGCGCCATGTTCCTGCTGGGGACAGCCACCGTCGGCATCGCCTTCCTGCCGTCGTTTGCCGAAGCGGGCAGCACGGCACTCGTGCTGCTCGCACTGTTCCGCATCGGCCAGGGTGTGGCCCAGGGCGGCTCGTGGGACGGGCTGCCGTCGCTGCTCGCACTGAGCGCGCCGCACAACAAACGGGGCTGGTACGCGATGCTGGGCCAGCTGGGCGCACCGGTGGGCTTCATCATCGCGGCTGGCGTGTTTGCCTACATGGCGGCCAACCTGTCCGCGCTGGACTTCCTCGACTGGGGCTGGCGCTTCCCGTTCTTCGTGGCCTTCGCCATCAACGTCGTTGCCCTGTTTGCCCGGCTGCGCCTCGTCTCCACGCCGGAATACACCCGCCTGCTGGACGACCGCGAACTGGAACCGGTCACGCTGTCCGAGATGTCGCACACGCAGGGCCGCAACGTGCTGATCGGCGCGCTGGCCGCACTGGCCAGCTATGCGCTGTTCCACCTGGTGACGGTGTTCCCGCTGTCGTGGGTGCAGCTGTATTCGAACCGCCCGGTGGCCGACTTCCTCGTGCTGCAGATGTGGGGCGCCGCGATTGCCATCGTCGGCACGATCGCTTCCGGCGTGATCGCCGACCGCTTCGGCCGCCGCACCACGCTGGGCACGCTGGCCGCGCTGATCGCCATCTTCTCCGGCTTCGTGCCGACGCTGATGCAGGGCGGCGAAACGGGCCAGACGATCTTCATCCTGGTCGGCTTCGCGCTGCTGGGACTGTCGTACGGCCAGGCGGCCGGCGCCGTCACCGCCAACTTCACGGCGCGCCACCGCTACATGGGCGCCGCGCTGACGTCCGATCTGGCGTGGCTGGCCGGTGCCGCGTTTGCGCCGCTGGTGGCGCTGGGGTTGTCGGCCAATTTCGGTCTCGGCTACGTGAGCCTGTATCTGCTGTCGGGCGCCGTGGGGTCGCTGGCGGCGCTGTCCGTGAATCGCGCCCTTGAAATCAGGGACTGAGGTTGGGGACTGTCGGCTGGGGACTGTCCCTGCAGGGGCCTGTCCCCGGGGTTGTCGTTCGCCTGAACTCAGGCAAATTCAAGAACAGCCCCGGGGACAGTCCCTTGCAGGGACAGTCCCCAGCCCGTTCCGCAATAACAATCCCGCCGCATCGGCCGGCACGGGCCGGCTGCACAGATAGCCCTGGATCTCGTCGCACCCTTCCCTTCGCAAATATTCCATCTGCTCGGCCGTCTCGACGCCTTCGGCAATGATCCGGAAGCCTAGGCTGTGGCCCAACGCGATGATGGAGCGGACGATCGCGGCGCCCGGCGGGTCGGTCAGCATGTCGCGGACAAAACTCTGGTCGATCTTTAAATAGTCGAGCGGCAGGCGGCGCAGGTAGGCCAGGCTGGAGTAACCCGTACCGAAATCGTCGATCGACAGCAGGATGCCGGCATCCTTCAACTGGCGCATGGCCGACTCGACCGCCTCCACGTTGTGCATCATCACCGACTCGGTCAGCTCCAGTTCCAGGCAGTGCGGATCGAGGCCGCTGTCGCGCAAGGCGCCCAGCACGTCGTCGACGAAGCCGGCGTGCCGGAACTGCCGCGGCGACACGTTCACCGCCACCGGCACCGCGCCGAATCCCGCATCCTGCCACGCCTTCGCCTGCCGGCAGGCCGCATGCAGCACCCATTCGCCGATTTCCACGATGCGGCCCGTGTCCTCGGCCACGCCGATGAAGCGGCCCGGCTGCACCAGGCCCATCTCCGGATGGCGCCAGCGCAGCAGCGCTTCCAGGCCGGCGATCCGGCCGGTCGTGCAATGCACGCGCGGCTGGAAGAACAGTTCGAATTCGTCGCGCACCAGCGCGTTGCGCAGATGCCCTTCGATCAGCGTCCGTTCGGTGACGCGGGCATTCATTTCCTGCGTATAGAACTGCACCTGGTTGCGGCCCGCATCCTTGGCGCGGTACAGCGCGATGTCGGCATGCTTGAATAGGGCCGCGGCCGTGTCGCCGTCGCGCGGATAGACGGCCACGCCCATGCTGCATGTCAGTGCCAGGTCGTGCGCACCGAGCCGCATCGGCGCGCTGATGGAATCCAGCACCGCCTGCACCGTGCGCGGTGCCAGGCCGCCATGCTGCGATTGCAGCAGCAGCGTGAATTCGTCGCCGCCCAGCCGGGCCACGGTGTCCGATTCGCGCAGCGCGGCGCGCAGCCGCTCGGCCACCGTCAGCAGCAGATTGTCGCCGATGGCATGGCCCAGCGTGTCGTTGATCAGCTTGAAGTTGTCCAGGTCCAGCACGGCCACCCATAGCTCGTGTTCGTAGCGGGCCGCGTAGGCGATCGCCTGTTCGAGGCGGTCGTTGAACAGGTTACGGTTCGGCAGCCCGGTCAGCGCATCGTGGTTCGACTGGTGCTCCAGCTCCTGCTGGTAGCGGATCGACGCCGTGATGTCGTTGATGACGCCCACCCAGTGCGTGACGCGGCCGCTGGAATCGAGCACCGGCGCCGTGTGCAGCTGGTTCCAGAACAGCGTGCCGTCCTTGCGGTAATTGCGCAGCACGACGGTCACTTCGCGGTCCGCATGCAGCGCTTCGCGCAGCGCATGCAGGCCTTCCTGGTCGCGGTCGGCGCCCTGCAGGAAGCGGCAGTCGCGGCCCGCCACCTCGGCCAGCTCGTAGCCGGAAATGCGGGCAAAGGCGGGATTGGCATACACGATCACGTCCTGCTTGCCGATGCAGCGCGTGATCAGGATGGCGTTGATGCTGGCCGCCAGCGCCCGGCTTTGCAGCCGCAGCGTTTCCTCCGCATCCTTGCGCGCCGTGATGTCCTCGACGGTGCCCAGGAGGCCGACGATTTCGCCGTCCGGCCCGTGCAGCGGCAGCTTGTTGATCAGCTGGCAGCGGGGACGGCCGTCGGCACCCGTCGTCCACCCTTCGAAATCAAGCATCGGTTCGCCCGTCTCGATGATCTGCCGATCCTCGGCGCCGATCACCTCGGCCAGCGATTTCCACGGCATGTCCGCGTCGCGCTTGCCGACGACGAGCGCCGGATCGCCCAGCCCGGCCGCTTCGGCAAACACGCGGTTGCAGCCCACGAAGCGCAGGTCGAGCGCCTTCCAGAATACCTCCAGGGGCATGGTGTCGATCAGCCGCCGGTACAGCTGCTCCGACTGGTACAGCGCCTGCTCCAGCGCGACCGACTCCGTCACGTCGAGCGCGACGACGAGCCGTGCGCGGCGCCCCATGTAGCTGATCGCATGCGAAGAAATCCGCACCGACACGCCCGAGCCGTTGCGGCGCAGGTGCGTCCACACGCCGGAAGCCTGCGGCAGGCGGCCTTCGCTGGCCGCGATATTGGCAGCCAGCCGCGCCAGGTCCGCGGTGGGACGGATGTCGCGGATGGTCATGGCCAGGAATTCCTCTTCCGTGTAGCCATATTGCGCGCAGGCGGCGGCATTCACGCGCAGGAAGTGCAGCGTGGCCAGGTCGTAGATCCACATCGGCTGCGGGTGATCCTGGAACAGGTCGCCGAAGCGGTTCAGCAGCGGGCGCCGCGCCCGTCGTGCCGGCAATTGCTGGCGTCTGGCTTGCCGGTACTTCTTTTCCATGCCTGCCCTTCTATTTTCTTTTCTTTGACGACAATATAGTCCGGCAGGCACCAGCACGGCGCGCGCCCTGCCGACGCGCGCATGAGTGGCGCTCCTACGCTGCCGTCGGCTGCGCGGCCTTACTATCGAGAGAAACCGCGAACAAGGAGAATCACGATGTTTTCACTTAACAAGCTCAGCCCGACGATTACCGACATGATCCGTTTCGACCACTCGCACGTGATGGTGACCTTCCACCAGTACACGGCAAGCCAGAAACCGACAGTGAAGAAAGCGCTCGCGGAGACCATCTGCACGGCGCTGGAAATCCACGCCACGCTGGAAGAAGAAATATTTTACCCGGTGATGCGGGAGTTGGAAGGGTCGGACCCGACAATATTGAAGGCGGAGCCGGAACACAACGAAATGCGCCGCGTGATCGCGCGGCTGCGAACAACGAAGGCCGCCGATCCGCAGCACGACGTGCTGATGCACGAACTGATGCGCGACGTGATGCACCATGTGGCCGATGAGGAAACCGTGCTGCTGCCTGATGCGGAACGGCTGCTGCCAGCAGACCGGCTCACCGAACTTGGCATGGCGATGACTCGGCGCCGGCTCCAGCTGGTGACGCCGCAGGCCGGCAAGATCGCCGCCAACACGGCCGTGGGCTTCTCCGGCAGCACGGCGGCAATGGTGCTGGGCGTGGCCGGTGCGGCGTTTGCCGCGTTCAAGCTCATTCCGCGCAAGGCGCACGCCTGAAGCAATCGTGAAGGGCAGGCTTCACGGCGGCCTGCCCTGCTGTTCTAGCGCCGGGTAATCACTGTCTCCAGATACTCGGCCGGCGCCACCAGCGCCGCGGCGCCGGAAACGTTGCACCGCTCCGCCAGCGCCTGCAGCTCGCGGTGCAACGCGGCCTGCCTGTCGCCATCCAGTGCCGCGAACGCCTTCAGCACCGGGCCGTAGAAGTCGCGGAACACCTGCACGAAATGCTCCGGCGAGCGGTAGCGGAAATTGAACATGCGCCGCGTGCTGCGGATCTCGATGCGCTCGCCGAACAGTTCGGCCAGGTGCGCATCGGTGCCCCACAGCGCGGGCGACGCCAGCCCGGCCGGCGGCGGCACGTAGCTGCCGATCAGCCGGAACACCTGGCCGATCAGGCCCTGCGGCGTCCAGCTGGCCAGGCCAATGCGCCCGCCCGGCCGGACCACACGCAGCATTTCGGCGGCGCAGCGCCGCTGGTCCGGTGCGAACATCGCGCCGAACGTGGACAGCACGCAGTCGAATTCGCCATCCGCGAACGGCAGCGCTTCCGCATCCGCCACGCGGAACGTCACCTGCAGTCCTTCCGCCCGGGCCCGCTCGCGGCCCTTGTCGAGCAGCCCCGGCACGTAGTCGGTGGACGTCACGTCGGCAAAGCGGCGCGCGGCCGCCAGCGTGGCGTTGCCGTTGCCGGCCGCCACATCGAGCACGCGCTCGCCACCCCGCACGTCGGCCGCTTCGGCCAGCAGCTCGCCGACGATCTGCAGCGTGGTGCCGACGACGGCGAAGTCGCCGCTGGCCCATGTGGCTTGCTGGCGTTCCTTGATGGCGGCGTAGTCCATCGCCGGCCTGGACGGGGATGAATGTGCACTTGCGGTTTCAGCCATATGCGTCATTTCTGGTCTCCTTCAGTGGTCGCCCGGATGGGCCAGCCCATTATTCGCCGCCGCCGTGCTTGACGCTTGGCCGGGCGTCGTTCATCCTTGCCCGATCGTCCGCGATGCGGGAGCGCGCGATGGCCACCGATACCCTGTCCGATGTGCTGCGCACCGTGCGCCTGCGCGGCGCCGTGTTTTACGCCGTCAGCGTCGGCAGCGAATGGTCGGTCGAGGCGCCGCCCGCGGCCGAGATCGCCGCCACCGTGATCCCGGGTGCCGAGCACGTGATGGAATACCACGTGATCGTCGAAGGCGCCGGCTGGGCGGCGCTGCCGGGCCAGCCGCCGGTACGGCTGGCAGCCGGCGACGTCGTCGTGTTCCCGCAAGGCGATTCCCACGTGCTGTGCAGCGCGCCCGGCATCGCGCCGATGCGCTTCTCGCCCGACTGGGTGGCGGCCACCCGCGACGTGCCGAAGCCGATGCCCGTCGCCCTGTTCAGCAGCAGCGACTTCGCCTGGGGCGCGCCAGCCTGTGCGCCATCGGGCGGCGGCACTGATGGCGGCAACATCGTGTGCGGCTTCCTCGGCTGCGACCACGGTCCGTTCAACCCGCTGCTGGCGGCCCTGCCCCGGCTGCTGCACGTGCCGGCCGATGGCGACGGCGCGTGGATCCGCCACCTGATGCGGCAGGCCGTGCTGGCATCGCACAGCGCGGCGCCAGGCGGCGTTGCCGTCGCCGAACGTATCAGCGAGACGATGTTCATCGATGCCATCCAGCGCTATGCGCGGCAGCTGCCGGACCATGCGACCGGCTGGCTGGCCGGCCTGCGCGACCGCCACGTGGGCCGCGCACTCGCGCTGATCCACGAGCAGCCGCAGAACGGCTGGACGGTGGACGCGCTGGCGCGCGCGGCCGCCCTGTCCCGCTCGGCGTTCTGCGAACGCTTTGCGCGGCTGGTCGGGCTGCCGCCGGCGCAATACGTGGCGCGCTGGCGCATGGAGATGGCGGCCACGCTGTTGCGGCAAAGCCGCGCGCCCGTGGCCGCGATTGCGCTGGAGGTTGGGTATGAGTCGGAGGCGGCTTTTACGCGAGCTTTCGGGCGGGTTGTCGGGATGCCGCCGGCGCGGTGGCGGCGCAGTGTATGCGGCGCGGTGCATGGAGTTTCATGAAGACGGGGGTGCGGCGGCGGCGGGTGGGGTTGCCGCCGCCGGGGGTTGATGTAGTGTTGTTGGATTTCGGTTAGTTGCATTTTTAAATTGAGCGTGGGCGGTGCTTACAGCAGTGGCGCTCAAGCACAGTCAAAAGCAACCCCGGGGACAGGCCCCTGCGGGGACAGTCCCCAGCCGGTGGTGGATGTTAGTTGCATTT
>DKJA01000059.1 GCA_002454505.1 Oxalobacteraceae bacterium UBA6704 | reverse complement strand
CCCCGCAGGGGCCTGTCCCCGGGGTTGCTTTCCCTGATTACCCAGCCAAGTCAAATACAACCCCGGGGACAGTCCCCATGCGGGGACAGTCCCCGTACTGAGCCGTTTGCACCCCCATCGCAATAGCAACACTGTCATCAACCTGTCACAACCCCGCGCTAATCTCGCCCGCCATGACCACACTCCAACGCCAAGCCTCCGTCGCCACCGTCATCGCCTGCGCGGCCTGCTACGTCCTGTATGCCATGGCCGGCACGCCGAAGCCGTTCGCCGAGTGGCACTGGATGGACGTCGTGGCCGAAGGCGGCATGTCCCTGCTGGCCCTGACCTGGTGCATGATCGTGCTGGCCAGCCGGCCCGACGGGCGCGTGACGCGGCTGCTGGCGGGCGGCCTGGCCTGCATCATGCTGGGTTCGTGGGCCGACTGCATGGACGAGTTCTACCGCATCGACAAGGCGGCCATGTGGGACAACGCGCTGGAGATGCTGGTCCCGGTGGGCATGTTCGTGCTGACGGCCGGCCTGTATTACTGGCGCCACGAGCAGGAAAACCTCAACCAGCACCTGAAGAAGCGCGAGCGCCTGTTCCGCGACCACCGCGCCTTCGATCGCGTGACGCAGCTGGCCGATGCCCGCTACCTGCGCGCGCAGCTCAAGCGCCAGCGCGAAGAAGGCCCGTGCGCGCTGGCGCTGCTCGATATCGACGGCTTCTACCGCGTCAACCGCGAGTTCGGCCAGGCCGAAGGCGACCGCGTGCTGCAGGCCGTCAGCCACATGCTGCTGCTCAATCTGCGCAACGACGATTTGCTGTGCCGCTATGCGGGTGACCGCTTCGCCGTGCTGATGCCGGGGCTGGCCGAACGCGATGCCGACGAAGCGGCCCGCCATCTGTGCCGGATGGTCGGCGCGATGCGGCACCACGTGGCCGACCGGCGCGTCGACCTCAGCCTGCGGCACAGCTGCGCCGAAGCGCAGGGCGAGCCCGATGCACTGCTGGCGGACCTGTGCCGCCGGATGGACGCGGCGTGATTGCCTGGCAGGGCGCCACCGAACCGTCGATCCCGGCGCACCAGCTGCCGGCCCTCGTGCTGGAATACGCCCGGGGCCGCGATGCGTCGCTCGGCGCCCTGCTGCGCAACACAGATATCGATCCCGATCCGCCACCGGATACCCGCGTCGCACCGGCGGGGCTGCTGCAACTGCTGGCCAATGCGCTGCGTACGCTGGACAACCCGGAAACGAGCTTCATGCTGGGCCAGCAGCTGCTGCCCGGCCACGACGGTGCACCGGCCAACGCGCTGGTGCAGGCGCCGACGCTGCGCGACGCCCTGTCGGTACTGTGCCGCTGGCACGCGCGCCTGACGCCGCTGCTGCGGCCCCGTCTCGAAACGTGGGACGGCGTGGCCGCGCTGTACTGGGTGGACAGCCATGGTGCGCCAGGCATCCGGCCCGCGCTGGTGGAAATGCACATGACGGCCGTCGTCGCGCTGTGCCGGTGGCTGGGCGGCGAGCGGCTGCCGTGGCGCTTCTGCTTCAACCGCGCTGCGCCACGCCACGTCGAACAGCATCACGTCCACCTGGGCAGCGCGCTGCGCTTCGACTGCCATTTCGATGCGATGCTGATCGACGCGGCGTGGCTGGACCGGCCCTGGCCGCGCGGCAGCGCGCTGGCGGCGGGCCTCGCGCTGCGCGCCGCGGAAGGCGAGCCGCAACGGCCGCCCGGCCTGCTGGCCGCGCTGTACGACTACCTGCTCGAACGGGTGCGCACGGCGCCGGCACTGGAGCAGGCGGCGGGCGACTTCGGCGTGTCGGCCGCCACGTTCAAGCGCCACCTGGCGCGCCACGGCACGCATTTCCAGGCGGAGCTGGATCAGGTGCGCACGCATGTCGCGCTGTGGCTGTTCTTTGCGCAGCGGGCCGACAACGATGCCGTGTCGCGCTACCTGGGCTTCCACGACGTGGCCAATTTCCGCCGCTCGTTCAAGCGGTGGACGGGCCAGCCGCCACTGCTGCTGCGCACCGCCCTTGACGGTGCGTTCGCCGGCGCCGTCGCGTGAGATTGCTGTAGTACAATTTGCCGCTGCTCGCGGACCACACCGGTTTCGCTGCGCGCATACCGGCGGCCGATGAAACTACGCACTCTCTACCTGCTGCTTGCCGTCACGATCGTCGCCCCCGTTGCGGTGTTTTCCGGCATGGCCTTTGCGATGCTGCTGGACAGCCAGCGCGACGCGGCCACCCGCCGTATCGAGGAAACGGCGCGCACCACCAGCATGGTCATCGAAGCGGACATCGAGCGGGCCCGCGCCGTGCTGCGCGTGCTGAGCAACTCGCATGCGCTGGCCACCGGCCAGCTGTCCCGTTTCTACGACGAGGCGGAAGTGGCCAATGCCGGCCCCGGCGCGTGGATCATCCTGTACGACGCCGACGGCGGCCAGCTGATCAACACGCGGCTGGACTTCGGCGCGCCGCGTCTCGTGCGGCCGGACGTGGACGCGATGAAGCGGATGATGGCCGCCGGCCGCGACACGGTGTCCGGCCTGAAGTGGGGCGTGGCGCTGAAGAACACCTTCGTCATGATCGAACACCCCTTCGTCACCAGCACCGGTACGCGGCACGTGATCGGCCAGGCCTTTGCGCCATCGTACTTCGCGCGGGCGTTCACCGACCGGGCGATCCCCGACAGCTGGCGCATGGCCGTCATCGACCAGCACGGCAAGATCATCGCGCGCAGCCACCGCACCACCACCTTCACCGGCCGCGAAGCCAATCCGGCCGTGCTGGCTGCGGCGCGCGGCGGCACGTCCGGCGCCTTCCGCCACGAGACGGCCGATGGCGTGGATGCCTACGATTACTTCGTCCGCTCGCCCTCGTCCGGCTGGACGATCGTCGTCAGCGCGCCCGTGGCGGAGGTCGATGCGGCCGTGTGGAGCAGCATGTGGGTGGCGCTGTGCGGGCTCGTGCTGGCCATCGGCGCGGCGCTCGGGCTGGCCATCCTGTCAGGCCGGCGGTTGCTGCGCTTCGTCGGCCGCGCATCGGCCGTCGCGCATGCGCTGGGCGAAGGCAAGTCCGCGCAGCTGGCACCGTCCAGCATCACCGAGATGGAAGAACTGAACGATGCGCTGCGCGAGGCGGGCACCCGGCTGGCGGTGGAGATGCGTTCGCGCGAGGAAGCGGTGCAGGCCCGCAACGAGGCGCTGCTGCTGGAACGCTCGGCGCGCGAACATGCGGAAGGGCAGAACGCCGCAAAGGACGAATTCCTCGCCATGCTGGGCCACGAGCTGCGCAACCCGCTGTCGGCCATCACCAGCGCCGTCACGCTGCTCGATGGCGACCATGGCGCGACCGTAGCGGACAAGGCGCGCGCCGTGCTGCGCCGGCAAAGCGCCCACCTGGGTGCGCTGGTGGACGACCTGCTGGAAGTGAACCGCGCGCTGATGGGCAAGCTGTCGCTGCACCGCGAGCCGCTGGACCTGGCCCAGGTGGCCCGCCTGTGCGTCGAGACATTGCAGGCGGCCGGCCGGTCCGGCAAATGCACGCTACGGCTGTTGCCGGTGGCGGGCCCGGTGCCCGTGTCGGCGGATCGCACGCGGCTCGCGCAGGTCGTCGACAACGTGCTCGACAATGCGATCAAGTACAGTCCGGACGGCGGCGATATCCGCGTGGCCGTCCACGTGCGGGACGGCCATGCGGAACTGGCCGTGGCGGACCAGGGCGCCGGCATCGCGCCGGAACTGCTGCCGCAGGTATTCAATGTCTTCGTGCAGGGCGAACAGACGCTGCAGCGCGCGCAGGGCGGCCTGGGCATCGGCCTGACGCTGGCCCGCCGCCTCGTCGAGATGCATGGCGGGACGATCGCCATCGCCAGCCCGGGTGTCGGGCAGGGGACGACGGTGGAGATCCGGCTGCCGCTGGCCGCCGCAGCGACCGCCGCAGTTACGCCGCCACCTGTTCCGCAATCCGCATCGCGCTCTCCGGATCGCTCTCCCTGAGCGCTTCCACCACTTCGTTCAGCGACGAGCCGCAGGCAAACACCAGCACGTCGTCCGGCGCGCACAGCGACAGGCCATGGCGCAGCGCCTCGCGGCCATTGAGCCGGCTGTGCACCGAGTCCGCCAGTACGCCGCTGGCCAGCGCGCCGGCCACCATCAGTTGCGCCGAATCGCCCGCCGCGCGGCCGCGGTTCTGCGATTCGTAGACGACCACCTGGTCGAAGCCCAGCGCGCAGGTGGCGCCGACGGCCTGCATGTCCTGGTCGCGGCGGTCGCCCGGCGTCGTGATGACGGCCACCGTGCGGCCCTGGCCGACGCCGCGCGCCATCTCGGCCAGCGCGGCATAGGCGGCCGGATTGTGCGCGTAATCGACCACCACTTTCACGCCCCGCACGTCGAACACATTGCTGCGCAGCGGATTGTTGCGGCCGTCCGACACGAACCCCGCCAGGCCGGCGGCGATCTGCTCGTTGGCAAAGCCGGCGGCCATCAGCGCGGCCGCGGCGGCCAGGCCGTTGGCGATGTTGTAGCGGGCATGACCGCCAAGCGTCGACGGCATGTCGGCTGCGCGTAGCAGCGCGTGGTGGCGCGTGCCGTCCGCCAATACCAGTTCGCCGTCCTGCAGGTAGGCGGCGCGGCCGCCGTTTTCCACATGCTTCAGCAGCACCGGGTGCTCCGCATCGAGCGAGAAATACAGGATCTCCACGCTGTCGCGCAACCGGGCGGCCAGTCGCACGCAGTGGCGGTCCTCGGCATTGAGCACCACGCAGCGCGAAGCGACGCCGGCCACCACACCCTTGACCCGCGCCAGTTCTTCGACCGTGTTGACGCCGTCCATGCCCAGGTGGTCGGCGCTGATGTTCAGCACCACCGCCACGTCGCACCGGTCGAAGGCCAGGCCCCGCTTCAGGATGCCGCCGCGGGCCGTTTCCAGCACGGCGAAATCGACGGTGGGGTCGGTCAGCACGGTGCGCGCCGACCAGTAGCCGCTGCAGTCGCCCTGCACGATGCGGCGGCCGTCGATGTACACGCCTTCCGTCGTCGTCACGCCGGTGGTGAAGCCGGCCAGCTTCGCGCAATGGGCCGTCATCAGCGTGGTCGTGGTCTTGCCGTTCGTGCCGGTGATGGCGACGACGGGAATGCGGCCATTGTCGTCACCGTACATCGCTTCGACGATAGCATCGCCCGCGTCGCGCGGCGTGCCGGCGGCCGGATACTGGTGCATCCGGATGCCCGGCGCGGCATTGACTTCGATGATGGCGCCGCCCTGTTCGCCCAGCGGGCGGGCGATGTCGCGGCACACCAGGTCGATGCCGGCCACGTCCAGCCCGATCTTCTGCGCCGCGCGCACGCAGGCGGCCGCGGTTTCCTCGGGCAGCAGCGCCGTCACGTCCTCCGCCGTGCCGCCGGTCGACAGGTTGGCGTTGCTGCGCAGCGTGACCGGCACGCCCACCGGCGGCACGCTGTCGAAGCCGTAGCCCTGGCGGCGCAGCTGGTGTTCCGCATGCTCGTCGAGCGCGATCTGCGTCATCACATTGGCGTGGCCCTTGCCGCGCGCCGGGTTGTCGTTTTCGATGGCCACCAGTTCGCGGATGGTGCGGTGGCCATCGCCGGTCACCGTTGGCGGCCGGCGCAGCGCCACGGCCGCGACCTTGCTGCCGGTGACGAGCACGCGGTAATCCTGGCCTTCGATGAAGCGCTCGACGATCACGCTGCGCGAATGGCGCTTGGCCGCATCGAACGCCTGCGCCACTTCGTCCGGCGTGTGGCACTGCGTGGTGACGCCCTTGCCCTGGTTGGCATCGAGCGGCTTGACCGTGGCCGGGCCGCGCAGCCGGCGGGCGGCGCGCTGCGCTTCGTCGACGGTCGTCACGACGCTGCCGCCCGGCACGGGCACGCCCGCTTCCTTCAGCAGCGCCTTCGTCAGCTGCTTGTCGCTGGCGATGCGGCAGGCGATATTGCTGGCGTCGCCCGTCATCGTGGCCTGCAGCCGCTTCTGCGCGCTGCCCCAGCCCAGCTGGAACAGGTTCCCCGTCTCCGTCACGCGGAAATACGGGATGCCGCGCCGGCGCGCCGCCTTCAAAATGGCCGCCGTGCTCGTGCCCACCGCCTGGCGGTCGGCCGTGCGGCGCAGCGCGGCCAGCGGCGTGGCGAGGTCGAAGGGCTCGCCGCGCGCAAGGGCCTGCACGAGTTCCAGCGCCAGGTCGAACGCCTGTTCCGCCACGTCCTCCAGTTTGTACGCGCAGACGATGCGGAACACGCCCGGCTGCCCGCGCACGCGGCGGGTGCGGCCGAAGCCGGCCGGCGTGCCGGCCAGGCATTGCAGTTCCAGCATGATGTGCTCGATGATGTGGCCCATGTAGGTGCCGTCGCGCAGCCGCTCGGCAAAGCCGCCGTAGTGGCCGGGCGAGCAGCGGTGCGCCATCAGGCTGGGCAGCAGTGCCAGCAGCGCGTCGGTGAAGCCTGGCACGTCCGTCGACGCGACGTCGTGCAGTGCCTGCAAGTCGAGCACGGTGAGCAGGCACGGGCGCGCCGCATACAGGTTGGGGCCGCGCAGCACGCGCTGGTCGAGGATTTTCATGACAGGGGGGTTCTCTTGGCGACGTTGCGCACGAAGTCCGCCAGTGCGGCCGGCGTATCGCGGGTGGCGTCCGGCCGCAACTGGTGCGGATGGTGGATTTCTTCGGGCAGGGCAAAGCTGCTGCCCGACGGCAGCAGGTGCAGCCGCACGTCGATCAGCTGCGGCGTGTCGCCGGAGGCGAT
>DKJA01000191.1:34688-58232 GCA_002454505.1 Oxalobacteraceae bacterium UBA6704 | reverse complement strand
GTGCGCGACACGGGCATCGGCATCAATCCCGAGCACATCTCGCGCCTGACCGAGCGGTTTTACCGCGTGGATAAAAGCCGTTCGCGCGAGACGCAGGGCACCGGCCTGGGTTTGGCCATCGTTAAGCATGTGCTGCTGCGCCATAACGGCGCGCTGACCATCACGTCCGAGCCGGGGCAGGGCAGCACGTTCACCGTCAACCTGCCGAAGTCGCTGGCCGCGGCGATGCAGCCGGCGCCGGCCGCACTGGCGGCGGACTGACCCATCGGCCGCCGCTCAACGGCGATGTGCAACTGAGATACAATCCGGTGTTTGGCGACCGCTGCAGGCATGCGGCGGCCGCGCCACCGACCGATTGAATCGATGTCCCTGAAACGACTTTCCGTATCCCTGCTGGCCGCCGCCATCCTGGCCGGCTGCGCCAGCACTCCCGCTCCCCCGCCCACGCTGCCGCCCGTGACCGCGGCCGACGCCGGCCAGCCCGGGTTGGCGTCCACCTTGCCGCCGGTGATTCCGCCGGCGCTGGGCGAATCGACCGCCAACGTGGTGCCCCGTCCACCGCCGCAGCGCAAGGTCAGGATCGGCCTGGCGCTGGGCGGCGGCGCCGCCCGCGGCTTTGCCCACATCGGCGTCATCAAGGCGCTGGAAGCGAACGGCATCGTGCCGGACGTCGTCGTCGGCACCAGTGCCGGCTCCGTCGTCGGCGCGATGTACGCCGCCGGCAACAACGCCGCCGCGCTGCAGAAAATGGCCTACGACATGGACGAGGCGGCGATCTCCGACTGGGCGCTGCCGCTGTTCGGCAGCAAGTCTGGCGTGCTGAAGGGCGAGGCGCTGCAAAGCTACGTCAACAAGGCCGTGCAGAACCGCCCGATGGAAAAACTCAAATTGCCGTTCGGCGCCGTGGCTGCCGACCTGAAGACCGGCCAGCCGATCCTGTTCGTGCGCGGCAATACGGGCATGGCCGTGCGCGCCAGCTCGGCTGTGCCGGGCGTGTTCCAGCCGGTGACGATCGGCAGCCGCACCTATGTCGACGGCGGCCTGGTGGCGCCGGTGCCGGTGCGCTTCGCCAAGGAGATGGGCGCCGAGTTCATCATCGCCGTCAACATCAGCACGCAGACCGATGCGCAGGCTGCCGTGTCCTCGCTGGAGGTGATCATGCAGACCTTCTCCATCATGGGCCAGCGCATCAACCAGTACGAGTTGCGCGATGCCGACGTCGTCATCCAGCCGCCGCTGGGCAATATGGCCGGCAACGACTTCGCCAGCCGCGCCCGCGCCATGCAGGCCGGCGAGAAGGCGACGCTGGCGCTGATGCCGCAGATGAAGCAGAAGCTGAAGGCGCTGCGCGAATCGCCGGTGCCGATGGCCGCAAAATAGCGGGGGACTGTCCCCACAGGGGACTGTCCCGGGGCTGCTTTTTTTTGAAATACACCTACACCACCCACAGGACCACGATGCAAACCAAACCCTACCTGACCCTCGCCGATGTCAAGAAAATCGCCGCCGCCGCCGAAGCCGAAGCGCTGACGAACAACTGGGCCGTATCGATCGCCATCGTCGACGACGGCGGCCACCTGCTGTGGCAGCAGCGCCTGGACGGCGCCGCGCCGCTGACGTCGCACATCGCGCCGGCGAAGGCAAAAACGTCGGCACTGGGCCGCCGCGAATCGCGCATCTACGAAGAGATCATCAACAACGGCCGCGTCGCCTTCATGACAGCGCCGGAAGTGGAAGGCCTGCTGGAAGGCGGCGTCAACATCGTCGTCGACGGCCATACGGTCGGTGCCGTCGGCGTATCGGGCGTGAAATCCGCCGAGGATGCGCAGATCGCCAAGGCGGGGATTGCCGCGCTGGGCTGATTGTTCAGCTTGTGTCCAACCTTGGGGTCAACCCTCTTTTTGGACACGAGCTCGACTGTATTAAACATGAGCTCGTGTCCAATTTTGGGGTTGACCCCAAGGTTGGACACGGACTCTGCTGTAAAACTTCGTCATGGAAGACTCTGGTAAAAGCAGCGTCGGCTGCTAAGCTGAATCGATGCGGCCCAGTCTGCACTCGCTGTCGAGCTCATTCACGCTTCCCCGACGGAGGTTCCCATGACGAAGTTCACCAAGGCAGTGCTGGCCGGGCTTGCGCTCGGCGTGCTGCTGTTTGCTGCGCCTTCCTTTGCCGATACGACTGTCACCACGCCGGCCTTCACGCTGACCTACATTGACGGTCCCGCGCCGGAAAACTGGAACATCTCCCTGGTCGATGCATCGCCCGGCCAGTACGGCATCTCGCTCGACACGCTCAACAACGACCTGGCCGGCGCCGAAGCGCGCGACCTGACGGGCGCCGGCTCCTTCGCCACAGCGGACCACTGGAGCGTGCTGCAGCTCGATATCCAGCCCGGTTATCGGGTGACGGCCCTGACGATCAGCGGCGTTGCCTTCGGCGAGCTCGGCGTCGGCCAGGTGCCGGACTTCCCGCCGGGCCAAGCCAACAACGCCGCCAGCTTCTTCATGACCGTGTGGGACGGCACCACGCCGGTCACCTACGGCCACATGTTCAACGACTTCCAGGCCGAACAGTCGCTGGAGACGGGGCCGACGGGCCTGGCGCGCGAGGGCCAGGTCTTGCTCGGTTTTTCCGGCGTGTTGTCGGCGCAGGCATGGGGCGTCAACGGCGACGGCGCGTTTGCCGAATCGATGGCGCTTGCTTCGATCCGCGACGTGGCGCTGCATATCGCCGTAGCGCCGATACCCGAACCGGGCACGTATGCCATGCTGCTGGCCGGACTCGGCGTGCTGGCTGTGCGTGCCCGCCGGAGGCTGCCATGATCCGCTTCCTGGCTGCGCTGGCCGTGCTGCTGGCGAGCGTGGTGACCGCCCATGCCGCCACCACGCTGACTACGGCGCCATTCACGATCACCTATACCAACAACTCGAACACGGGCGAGCCGGACATCAGCCTGGCCGCGCAAACGCCGCTGACGATCAGCATCTCGCTCGACACGCTGAACCGCGACCTGCAGTACTGGCCGGCCATCGACCAGGCGGGCGAGGGCGCCGTCAACGGCGGCGGTCACGCCAGCCTGCTGGAGGTCGATGTGCACGCGGGCTACCGGGTCACCGGCATCTCCGTGCATGCGCTGGGCTATGGCGAGCTGGCGCCCGGGCAACTCGGCGACTATCCGCCCGGTACTGCGACCAACCACGCCGCCCTGGACTGGACGCTGACAGCGCCCGGCACGACGCTGCCATTCTCCTGGCAGCTGGACAATTTCCAGGGCCTGCAGCCGTTTGCCCTGGCCACCGGCCCGCTGGCGCTGGACGGCAGCTTCCGGCTCGATTTCTTCGCCACGGTGTGGGCACAGGCGCTGGCATCCGGCGGCGACGGCAGTTACGCCCAGTCGATGGCGCTGGCCTCGATCGGCAACGCCATCCTCAATGTGCAGGTGGCGGCAATCCCGGAGCCTGCCACGTATGCGATGCTGGCGGCAGGCCTCGTACTGCTGAGTGGCGCGGCGTGCCGGCACCGGTCCCGCAGATAATCCTTGCGGCATGCCCCGCCGGCCATTGCCGGCAGGGCAGTCCTGCGGTATAATTCGAAGGTTTAGCCAATCTATATATACCGTAGCGCCTACCACCTCATACCATTCTCATCCTACCCCCAGCCAGGCTTTGCCCGGCTAATTTTTTATCGGGGTTGTCTGACGTGGCGCCGCTACGGTAACTTTCTCAGGAGTTGCCCTTGCCGCCATTTGCTTCTGGCCCCGCCGTCCCAGCCATCCTGGCTCTCGCCGACGGTACCGTCTTCAAAGGTTATTCGATCGGTGCATCCGGTCACACGACCGGTGAAGTGGTCTTCAATACCGCCATCACCGGCTACCAGGAAATCCTCACCGATCCCAGCTATACGCGCCAGATCGTCACGCTGACTTATCCGCACATCGGCAACTACGGCATCAATGCCGAAGACGTCGAAGCGTCGAAAGTCCACGCTGCCGGCCTGATTATTCGCGACCTGCCGCTGCTGGCGTCGAATTTCCGTTCCACGCAGTCGCTGTCCGACTACCTGAAGGCCGAGAACATCGTCGCCATCGCCGGCATCGACACCCGCAAGCTGACGCGCCTGCTGCGCGAAAAAGGCGCGCAGGGCGGTGCCATCCTGACCGGCACGCAGGGCAACGAACCGGCCGTGGCGCAGGCCATCGAGCTGGCCCGTTCCTTCCCCGGCCTGGCCGGCATGGACCTGGCCAAGGTCGTCTCGACCAAGGGTGCATACGAGTTCACGGAAACCGAGTGGACGCTGGGCGAAGGCTACGGAAAACAGGAAAAGCCAAGGTTCCACGTCGTCGCATTCGACTACGGCGTCAAGCGCAACATCCTGCGCATGCTGGCCCAGCGCGGCTGCAAGGTCACCGTGCTGCCGGCCCAGGCCACCGCAGCCGATGCGCTGGCGCTGAACCCGGACGGCATCTTCCTGGCTAACGGCCCGGGCGACCCGGAGCCGTGCGACTACGCGATCAACGCCACGCGCGAGCTGATGGCGAAGAAGATCCCGACGTTCGGCATCTGCCTGGGTCACCAGATCATGGCCCTGGCCTCCGGCGCCAAGACGCTGAAGATGAAGTTCGGCCACCACGGCGCCAACCACCCGGTGCAGGACCTGGACAGCAAGCAGGTGCTGATCACGTCGCAGAACCACGGCTTCGCGGTGGATGCGGCCACGCTGCCGGACAACTGCCGCGTCACCCACGTGTCGCTGTTCGACGGCTCGCTGCAGGGCTTTGCCCGCACCGACACGCCGGCGTTCTGCTTCCAGGGCCACCCGGAAGCGTCGCCCGGCCCGACCGACGTCTCGTACCTGTTTGACCGCTTCATCTCGATGATGGAAGCCGCGGAGAAGAAATAAAAATGCCAAAACGTTTAGACATCAAAAGCATCCTGATTATCGGCTCCGGCCCGATCGTGATCGGCCAGGCCTGCGAATTCGACTATTCCGGTGCACAAGCCTGTAAAGCGCTGCGCGAAGAGGGCTATAAAGTCATCCTCGTCAACAGCAATCCCGCAACGATCATGACCGACCCGGAAATGGCCGATGTCACCTACATCGAGCCGATCACGTGGCAGGTGGTGGAACGCATCCTGGCGAAAGAGCGTCCGGACGCGATCCTGCCGACGATGGGCGGCCAGACGGCGCTGAACTGCGCGCTGGACCTGCACAACAACGGCATCCTGGCCAAGTACAACGTCGAGCTGATCGGCGCCACGCCGGAAGCGATCGACAAGGCCGAGGACCGCTCCAAGTTCAAGGACGCGATGACGAAGATCGGCCTGGGTTCGGCCCGTTCCGGCATCGCCCACACGATGGAAGAGGCGTGGAAGGTGCAGCGCGAGATGGGCTTCCCGACCATCATCCGTCCTTCGTTCACGATGGGCGGCAGCGGCGGCGGCATCGCCTACAACGAAGAGGAATTCGAGCAGATCTGCAAGCGCGGCCTGGAAGCTTCGCCCACCAGCGAGCTTTTGATTGAAGAATCTCTGCTGGGCTGGAAAGAGTACGAGATGGAAGTGGTGCGCGACAAGGCGGACAACTGCATCATCATCTGCTCGATCGAAAACCTGGATCCGATGGGTGTCCACACGGGCGACTCGATCACCGTCGCGCCGGCACAGACGCTGACCGACAAGGAATACCAGATCATGCGCAACGCCAGTCTGGCGGTGCTGCGCGAGATCGGCGTCGACACGGGCGGCTCGAACGTGCAGTTCTCGATCAACCCGGCCGACGGCCGCATGATCGTCATCGAGATGAACCCGCGCGTGTCGCGTTCGTCGGCACTGGCATCGAAGGCCACCGGCTTCCCGATCGCCAAGGTGGCGGCCAAGCTGGCCGTCGGCTTCACGCTGGACGAGCTGCGCAACGAGATCACGGGCGGCGCCACGCCGGCCTCGTTCGAACCGTCGATCGACTATGTCGTCACGAAAATCCCACGTTTCGCGTTCGAGAAATTCCCGACCGCCGACCAGCACCTGACCACGCAGATGAAGTCCGTCGGCGAAGTGATGGCGATGGGCCGCACGTTCCAGGAATCGTTCCAGAAAGCGCTGCGCGGCCTGGAAGTGGGCGTCGATGGCCTTAACCAGAAAACGGTGGACCGCGAGAAGCTGGAAGAAGAGCTGGGCGAGCCCGGTCCGGAGCGCATCTGGTACGTGGGCGATGCCTTCGCCCAGGGCTTCACGATGGAAGAAGTGCACCAGCTGACGAAGATCGATCCGTGGTTCCTCGTGCAGATCAAGGAGATCGTCGACCTGGAACTGTGGCTGGACACGCAGAAGCTCGACAAGCTCGACAAGAACACGCTGTACCGCCTGAAGCAGAAGGGCTTCTCGGACCGCCGCCTGGCCTACCTGCTGCAGACGACGGACACGGAAGTGCGCGAAACGCGCCGCGCGATGGGCATACGCCCGGTGTACAAGCGCGTCGACACCTGCGCCGCCGAATTCGCCACCAACACGGCGTACATGTACTCCACGTACGACGAAGAGTGCGAATCGAACCCGACCGACAAGAAGAAGATCATGGTGCTGGGCGGTGGCCCGAACCGTATCGGCCAGGGCATCGAATTCGACTACTGCTGCGTGCACGCGGCGCTGGCGATGCGTGAAGACGGCTACGAGACCATCATGGTCAACTGCAACCCGGAAACCGTGTCGACCGACTACGACACGTCCGACCGCCTGTACTTCGAGTCGCTGACGCTGGAAGATGTGCTGGAAATCGTCGACCTGGAAAAACCGGTCGGCGTGATCGTCCAGTACGGCGGCCAGACGCCGCTGAAGCTGGCGCTGGACCTGGAAAAATACGGCGTGCCGATCGTCGGCACGTCGCCGGACATGATCGACGCGGCCGAAGACCGCGAGCGCTTCCAGAAGCTGCTGCACGACCTGGGCCTGCGCCAGCCGCCGAACCGCACCGCGCGCACCGAAGAGGAAGCGCTGGCGCTGGCACAGGAGATCGGCTACCCGCTGGTGGTGCGTCCTTCCTACGTGCTGGGCGGCCGGGCGATGGAAATCGTCCACGAGCAGCGCGACCTGGAACGCTACATGCGCGAAGCGGTCAAGGTGTCGCATGATTCGCCGGTGCTGCTGGACCGCTTCCTGAACGATGCCATCGAGTGCGACGTGGACTGCATCTCCGATGGCGAAACCACCTTCATCGGCGGCGTGATGGAACACATCGAGCAGGCCGGCGTCCACTCGGGCGACTCGGCATGTTCGCTGCCGCCGTATTCGCTGGCGCAGGACACGATCGACGAACTGAAGCGCCAGACGTCGCTGATGGCCAAGGGCCTGAACGTGGTCGGCCTGATGAACGTGCAGTTCGCCATCCAGAAACAGGAGATCGACGGCGAGCAGAAGGACGTCGTGTTCGTGCTGGAAGTGAACCCGCGCGCGTCGCGCACGGTGCCGTTCGTGTCGAAAGCCACCGGCCTGCAGCTGGCCAAGATCGCCGCCCGCTGCATGGTCGGCCAGACGCTGGCCGAGCAGGGCATCACCAGGGAAGTCGTGCCGCCGTTCTACAGCGTCAAGGAAGCGGTGTTCCCGTTCGTGAAGTTCCCTGGCGTGGACACGATCCTCGGCCCGGAAATGAAGTCGACGGGCGAAGTGATGGGCGTGGGCCAGACGTTTGCCGAAGCATTCGTCAAGTCGCAATTGGGCGCCGGCGTCAAGCTGCCGAAGTCCGGTAAAGTGTTCCTGTCCGTGAAGGGCTCCGACAAGCCGCGCGCCGTGAAAGTGGCGCGCGACCTGGTCGAAGCGGGCTTCGTGCTGGTGGCCACCAAGGGCACGGCTGCCGTGATCGCGGCGGCGGGCATTCCCGTCACCGCGGTGAACAAGGTGGTCGAAGGCCGGCCGCACGTGGTCGACATGATCAAGAACCACGAGATCGCGCTGGTCATCAACACGGTCGAAGAGAAGCGCAGCGCCATCGTCGACTCGCGTACAATCCGTACGTCGTCGCTGCAGTCGCGGGTGACCACGTACACCACCATCGCCGGTGCCGAAGCGGCCGTGGCGGGCATCCGTCACCTGGACGAGTTGCGCGTGTATGATTTACAAGGTCTGCATAAAACCTTACACTAAGGTTTAGACACTGTCTGACCGTGGGCTCCGGCCCATGGAAAACGGGCGAACAAACGGAGCCCGCGCCGATGCATGGCGCGGGCTCTGTGCTTTTTCATTTACAAGGTACGAGACATGAATTCTGTTCCACTCACCAAATACGGCGCCGAACTTCTGAAGGAAGAACTGCACCAGTTGAAGACGAAGGAACGCCGCACCGTCATCGATGCGATCGCCGAAGCGCGTTCGCACGGCGACCTGTCGGAAAACGCGGAATACGATGCGGCCAAGGAGCGCCAGGCGTTCGTCGAAGGCCGGATCGCCGAGCTGGAAGGCAAGCTGTCCAGCGCGCAGATCATCGATCCGTCGCAGGTGGATGCGGATGGCCGCGTGGTGTTCGGCGCCACCGTCGACCTGGAAGACCTGGAAAACGGCCAGAAGGTGCAGTACCAGATCGTCGGCACCGATGAAGCGGACATCAAGTTGAACAAGGTGTCGGTCACGTCGCCGATCGCGCGCGCGCTGATCGGCAAGAGCGCCGGCGACGTCGTCGAAGTGCAGGCCCCGAGCGGCCCGCGCGAATACGAAATCCTCGACGTCAGCTATATCTGATGCTGCTGGCCAGAGTCCGGTTGCTGGTGGCGGTGCTGTGGGCAGGCAGCCTGTGGGCCGTCGGCTACCTGGTGGCGCCCACGCTGTTCGCCACGCTGGCCGACCGCGTGCTGGCCGGCACGATCGCCGGGTCGATGTTCCATGCGGTGGCGCTGCTGTCGCTGGGCTGCGCGCTGGCCTCGCTGGTGCTGCTGAAATTCGGCACGCCCGACTGGACGCCGCAGCGCCGCCGCACCGTGCTGGCGCTGATCGCCGCGATGGCGCTGTGCACGGTGGTCAGCCACTACGGCCTGCAGCCGATGATGGCCGAGCTGAAGGCCGCGGCAGGACCGGGCGGCGTGATGGAATCGGCCGGCAAGTCGCGCTTCGGCATGCTGCACGGCATCTCCAGCATCATCTACCTGATCCAGAGCCTGCTGGCCGGCTGGTTCATCCTGAAGCAATAGTAGCTTGGGGACTGTCCCCGCAGGGGCCTGTCCCCGGGGTTGTTTTTGACTTCCGGCATTGAAAATGGGGACAGACCCCATTTTTCAGGCAATAAAAAAGCGGGCAATGCCCGCTTTCCTGGTCCCCGGCCGATCAGCCCGGGATGTTTTTCTTGGTGCTGGTCTGGCGCTTTTTGGCCCGCTTGATGGTACCGCCTTCGGTCACCCGCTCGTTGCCCTTGAGCATGACCTTGCTGACCGACGGCTTCTTCGTGCCGCTGGCGCTCGGCTTGACGATGGTGACCATGCGCATGCCCTTGCCGGTTTTCGTGCTGCGGGCTTTTTCCACTTCCTTCTTCGGGCGGTACAGGACCAGCAACTTGCCGATGTGCTGCACCGGCGCCGCTTCCAGCTTGGTGGTGATGGTTTCGTACATTTCGATGCGGGCTTCGCGGTCGTCGCCGAACACGCGGACCTTGATCAGGCCGTGGGAGTCGAGGCCCAGGTCGATTTCCTTCATGACGGCCTCGGTCAGGCCGGCTTCCCCAATGAGGACGATGGGCTTGAGCGCGTGGGCTTCTGCGCGCAGGGCGCTGCGCTCAACGGGAGTCAGATTCAACATGATGATATTTTTTGGTGGTTCTCTTAAAAGCAGTATTCTACGCGAATGGCAAAGAACAAATTAAATAAAAACTGGTTGCACGACCATATCAACGACCCTTATGTAAAGGCTGCCCAGAAGGACGGCTACCGGGCCCGCGCCGCGTACAAGCTGAAGGAAATCGACGAGGACGAGAAGCTCGTCAAGCCCGGCCAGGTGATCGTCGACCTGGGCTGCACCCCCGGCAGCTGGGGCCAGTACGTGCGGCGCAAGCTGGCCGGCCAGGAAGGCGGCGGCATCAACGGCATCATGATCGGCCTCGACATCCTGCCGATGGAGCCGATCGCCGGCATGCATTTCATCCAGGGCGACTTCCGCGAACCGGCAATCCTCGACCGGCTGGCCGAGGTGCTGCAGGGGCGCCAGGTGGACCTGGTGCTGTCCGACATGGCGCCCAACCTGTCCGGCATCGCGTCGGCCGATGCCGCGCGCATGGAAGACCTGATCGAACTGGCCATCGAATTCTCGCAACTGCACCTGAAACCGGGCGGTGCGCTGCTGGTGAAATGTTTTAAAGACATGGGATTCACGCAGAATTACCAGCGCTTCCGCGACGAATTCAAAACGGTGGCACAGAAAAAGCCGAAAGCCAGCCGCGACAAATCGTCGGAAATCTTCCTGCTGGGGAAAGGGCTGAAGAATCCGGCCGCCCGCGCCGCAGGCACGTCCTGATCTGGCGCAGGATTTTGATGATAAATCGTGAATTTCCCCGCGAACGGGCTTGTATTTGGCCCCGGCACCCGCACATCGACCTTCGAGGAACCCGTTTTCATGCCGTAACGGGTGTTTTTCGCGCGGCTGCATCGGCATTCGCGCACTGGTCGTTGTACACACGTGTACACCCGCTTGTACACCATTACCCAGCTTTGTAGCACGGGCTGGCTAATGCAGGTAAAATCGGAATTCTGCTACAGGTAACAGGTGCGCGAGCATCCAAGGAGTTTTCGTGAATAATATGTTTTCCAAATCCGCCATCTGGGTTGTCGTTGCCCTGCTGCTGTTCATGCTGTTCAAGCAATTCGACAGCCACAGCGTTGCCGGCGGCAGCAAGACGATCGCATATTCCGACCTGCTGGATGAAGTGAAGGCCAAACGCATCAAGGACCTCGTCATCGAAGGCAGCAGCATCGTCGCCACCCGGATCGACGATACCAAGGTGCGCACCACGTCCACCTATCTGGACCGCGGCCTGATCGGCGACCTGCGCGAGAACGGCGTGCGCTTCGACGTGCGTCCGCCGGAAGAGCCATCGTTCCTGCAGCAGGTCTTCGTATCGTGGTTCCCGATGCTGCTGCTGATCGGCGTGTGGATCTTCTTCATGCGCCAGATGCAGGGCGGCGGCAAGGGCGGGGCGTTCTCGTTCGGCAAGTCGAAAGCCCGCATGCTGGACGACACCAACAACACCGTCACGTTCGCCGACGTGGCCGGCTGCGACGAAGCGAAAGAGGAAGTCACCGAGATCGTCGACTTCCTGCGCGACCCGACCAAGTTCCAGAAACTGGGCGGCCGGATTCCCCGCGGCGTGCTGATGGTCGGTCCTCCAGGCACGGGTAAAACGCTGCTGGCGCGCGCCATTGCCGGCGAAGCGAAAGTGCCGTTCTTCTCGATTTCCGGTTCCGACTTCGTCGAAATGTTCGTCGGCGTGGGTGCATCCCGTGTCCGCGACATGTTCGAAAATGCGAAAAAACATTCGCCGTGCATCATCTTCATCGACGAGATCGACGCTGTCGGCCGTCACCGCGGCGCCGGCATGGGCGGCGGCAACGACGAACGCGAACAGACGCTGAACCAGCTGCTGGTCGAGATGGATGGCTTCGAGGCCTCCTCGGGCGTCATCGTGATCGCCGCCACCAACCGTGCCGACGTGCTGGATAAAGCGCTGCTGCGTCCGGGCCGCTTCGACCGCCAGGTCTCCGTGGGCCTGCCGGACATCCGCGGCCGCGAACAGATCCTGAACGTGCACATGCGCAAAGTGCCGATCGGCACCGACGTCAAGGCCGACATCCTGGCCCGCGGTACGCCAGGCTTCTCGGGTGCCGATCTGGCCAACCTGGTCAACGAAGCGGCCCTGTTTGCCGCGCGCCGCAGCAAGCGCCTGGTGGACATGCAGGACTTCGAAGATGCCAAGGACAAGATCTTCATGGGTCCGGAACGCAAGTCGATGGTGATCCGCGAAGAGGAACGCCGCAATACGGCGTACCACGAGTCGGGCCACGCCGTCGTCGCCAAGCTGCTGCCGAAGGCCGATCCGGTGCACAAGGTCACGATCATGCCGCGCGGCTGGGCCCTGGGCCTGACGTGGCAGCTGCCTGAACACGACCGCATCTCCGGCTACAAGGACAAGATGCTGGAAGAGATCTCGATCCTGTTCGGCGGCCGTATCGCCGAGGAGCTGTTCGTCGGCCAGATGTCCACCGGCGCATCGAACGACTTCCAGCGCGCCACCAAGCTGGCCCGCTCGATGGTCACCAAGTTCGGCATGTCCGACTCGCTGGGCGTGATGGTCTACGAGGACGAGGCGAACGAAGGCTTCATGGGTGGCTCGAACAAGACGATCTCGGAAGCGACGCAGCAGAAGGTCGATGCGGAAATCCGCGTCATCCTGGACACGCAATATGCGCTGGCCCGCAAGCTGCTGGACGAGAACCGCGACAAGGTCGAAATGATGACCAAGGCGCTGCTGGACTGGGAAACCATCGATGCCGACCAGATCAACGACATCATGGCCGGCCAGGAGCCCCGTCCGCCGAAAGCCGGCGTGACGATCCGCAAGCAGCCGCCAAGCGGCGACGGTCCGGCGGCCACGCCGAATGCCACCGCACCAGCCTGATTGTTCAGCTGATTCGTAGAGCATCGTCGTAACAACGGAAAGGGGTGAGGAGCAATCCTCATCCCTTTTGCATTTCAAGCCACCCTCCAGAAACGCCATGTCTTCGATTCCCTTCGGCCGCTACCAGCTGCCGGCCCGCCGCGCCCTCGTGATGGGCATCCTCAACGTCACGCCCGATTCCTTTTCCGACGGCGGCAAGTTTGCCGTGCTCGACTTTGCACTGTCCCATGCCGAACAGATGATCCGCGACGGCGTGGACATCATCGACGTGGGCGGCGAGTCGACGCGTCCCGGCGCGCCCGTGGTGCCGGTCGACGAGGAGCTGCGCCGCGTGCTGCCGATCCTGTACGCGCTGCGCGATTGCGGCACGCCCGTCTCGGTGGACACCTACAAGCCGCAGCTGATGAAGGAAGCCGTGCTGGCCGGCGTGGACATGATCAACGACATCAATGCGTTCCGGGCGCCCGGTGCCATCGAAGCCGTGCGCGACAGCGACTGCGCCTTGTGTATCATGCACATGCTTGACAAACCGGCAACGATGCAGGATAAACCGGACTACGCGGATGTCGTGCGCGATGTCACCGATTTCCTGCGCGAACGGATCGATGTGCTGACGGCCGCCGGCATTGATCGCCATCGCCTGTGGATCGATCCCGGCTTTGGCTTCGGCAAATCGGTCGAGCATAATTACGCTTTACTGAAGGCAGGCCGGCAACTGGTCGGCGAACTGGGCGTGCCGCTGCTGGCGGGCCTGTCGCGCAAGTCGATGATCGGCGCCGTCACCGGCAAGCCGGTCGAGCAGCGGATGGCGGGCAGCATCGGCGGTGCGCTGGCTGCGGTGGCGCATGGCGCCGGCATCGTCCGGGTGCACGATGTGTCCGAGACGGTCGATGCGCTGAAGGTCTGGCACGCGGCGCAATGAATTGCAGCTGAATATCGCGGCGGAACAATCACTAACTGAAGAGAACAATATGGCACGCAAATATTTCGGAACCGATGGTGTACGCGGGCTGGTCGGCGAGGCGCCGATCACGCCGGATTTCGTGATGCGCCTGGGCTATGCCGCCGGCAAGGTGCTGGCCAAGACGGCCACGGCCGGCAATGCCCGTCCCACCGTCCTGATCGGCAAGGACACGCGCATTTCCGGCTACATGCTGGAAGCAGCGCTGGAAGCGGGCTTCGCCGCGGCGGGCGTGGACGTGATGCTGGCCGGCCCGATGCCGACGCCGGCCATCGCCTACCTGACGCGTGCGCTGCGCCTGTCGGCCGGCGTCGTCATTTCGGCGTCGCACAACCCGTTCCAGGACAATGGCATCAAGTTCTTCTCGGCGCAGGGCACCAAGCTGCCCGACGCGGTGGAACTGGACATCGAAGCGCAGATCGACCTGCCGATGACGTGCGTGGCACCGCAAAAGCTGGGCCGCGCCAAGCGCCTGGACGATGCCCAGGGCCGCTACATCGAATTCTGCAAGAGCACCTTCCCGAACGAGCTGGACCTGCGCGGCCTGAAGATCGTCGTCGACAGCGCCCATGGCGCGGCCTACAACATCGCACCGCACGTGTTCCACGAGCTGGGTGCCGAAGTGGTTTCGATCGGTAACAAGCCGGACGGCTTCAACATCAACGACGGCCATGGTGCCACCGCGCCGAAAGCGATGGCCGCCGCCGTGCTGGCCCACGATGCCGACCTGGGCATCGCCCTCGATGGCGATGCGGACCGCCTGATCATGTGCGACGCCAACGGCCGCCTGTACAACGGCGACGAGCTGCTGTACGTGATGGTCATGGACCGCCTGGCCACGGGCGAAGTGAAGGGCGCCGTCGGCACGCTGATGACGAATATGGCGCTCGAGGTCGCGTTCAAGCAGAAGGGCATCGGCTTTGCCCGTGCCAAGGTGGGCGACCGCTACGTGCTGGAAGTCATGCAGGAAAAAGGCTGGATCCTGGGCGGCGAGGGCAGCGGCCACTTGCTGGCACTGGACAAGCATACGACGGGTGACGGCATCGTCTCCGCGCTGCAGGTGCTGAGCGCGTTGAAGCGCAGCGGCAAGACGCTGGCGCAGATCGCCGGCGAACTGGAACTGTTCCCGCAGACGCTGATCAACGTGCGCGTGCCCAATGGCTTCGACTGGCAGAAGAATCCCGCGATGGTGGCCGAGAAGGAAGCCGTGGAACGCGAGCTGGGCGACACCGGCCGCGTGCTGATCCGCGCCTCCGGCACCGAGCCGCTGATCCGCGTGATGGTCGAAGCGAAGGATGCCACCAAGGCGCAGAGCTTCGCGCAGCGCATTGCCGACAAGGTCGAGGCGCCGCTGGCCGCCTGATGGTGGGGACTGCCGGATCGCCGTACCGTCCCTCCGGGGACGGTCCCCGGCCAGCCACCGAATTGACGCTCCGTACCGCAACCGAGTATCATTCCCCGCCGCTGCACATCCGCACGGATTCCCCGACTGCCCATAGCTCAGCTGGATAGAGCAACGGCCTTCTAAGCCGTAGGTCGCTGGTTCGAACCCAGCTGGGCAGGCCAGCCGCCATCGCATTGCGCGCAAGTTGCACGCCGCGTCACGCAAATCCTGCGCATCCACCGCCAGCGTATTGCCTGCAGCATGGCTGTCCGCATGCGCCCGCAACCACGATCTCTTCCTGTCCAGCTTGCCGTCAGCCGACGGATGGATTATTTTTCAAGGCACGACTGTCCTGAATCGCCCGCCACGCGGGTACATCGGAGGGGCTATGCAGGCTTTGCTCTTGGCCAGATCCGGCGGCGCGGCAATGGCGACGCGGCTGGCGGGACGCCTCCGGCAGCATGCGTTCTGGCTCGCCCTTGCCTTTTCGGCGGTGATCTGCGCACTGCTCGTGATCGTCAATTTCAGTCATGGCACGGGCGTGCAGCCGGCAGGGCTTGCCGCCGAACTGCGGCACGGACTCGACTGCGTGATCGTCAGGGTCAATCCGGCCTGGGCGCCGCCCTGCGCATCGCCGCCGCCCGCCACGCTCGACTCGATCAGCAACAAGATCCACCCGCTGCCCGGCCTGGGGAGCGGCATCCTGCAGATACTCGGCGTCGTCGGCATCTCGGCCATGTGGGTATTCGCCTCGCTGTCCCACCGGCGCACGCATTTTGCGCTGGCCGGGATCGTCACGCTCGCCTACGTCTATGGCATGTTCAATGCCTACCAGCCTGCCGTGCTGGTCGCGGCATTGATCGCGATCCTCGCGGCAGCGGAACATCTGGGTACGCTGAGCCAGCAGACGGCGGAACTGGAGAAGCAGCTCGACATGCTGGGCAAGGCCGGCGCGTCGATCAATGCCGCGATCCAGCTTGCGGAAAGCCAGGCCGCTTCGCTCGCCGCGCTGTCCGCGACGATGAGCGCGCAGGGTAAGGCACTGAAGGAGGTCACCGAGGATGTCGCCAGGATCTCCAACACAACCCAGCTGAGGCTGAGCGCCGAGGGCATCCAGATTTTCAGGCAGGAGATGTTCAATGCCTACACCCGGGCGAAAACCATCTACGCCGTCGTGCGCGAGCATGGGGTCGACAGGGTGTGGTGGGAGCTGGCCCTGGCGATGGACATCGGACAGCGCGGCCTGGCGACCGTCTGGAGCCGCTTCTATGAGGTGATCGAAACGCGCACCGACTTCAACCTGTACCGGGCCCTGACGGGGCCGCGGGCGCCGCTGCGCGATGGCCTGCCGCCTCCGCAACAGCCGCCAGGCATCGAGTCGGCCTATTTCGTGTCCGACATGCCCATGCCGCACACACTGGGATGGGAAGCGGAGGATCCGGGCCAGCTGTTCAATGCCATGCTGGGACTGGCCTGGGATTGCATCGTTCTCGACAAGGTGCGCCGCGAGCTGGGGATCCGCGATGCGATCGGCATCTGGATCTCCCGGCCCCTTTGCTGGGCGCATGCCACGGAATACGAAGTGTTCCAGGTGGTCCGCCATGGCCGCCTCGAGGATTCCATCGTGCTCAAGACCGCCAACCTGATCGCATCGGACCGTAATACGCTGGACGAGAAAATGAGCATGAAGACCATTGAATCGACGCAGGCGGAAATCCGGCGTTACCTGCAGCGCGGCGTGCCGGCGGAAGAGTATCTGTGCGCCGTACTCTGTTACGCGGCGGTCGATTATGAGCAGAGCGTCCTGCACGAAGACCCCTGCCTGCATCTGCACGATCTGGAACTGGCTGCCTGCCTGAACCGGATCCATATGGACAAATGGCTGAGCCAGCTGGACAGCCTGCAGGCCGACAAGAGCCAGGCGCTTGCCGTGGCCATCTTCAAGGAATTCATCGACCTGTGCTGGCGCAGGTCGGCAGCCGGACTGGATGCGCAGATCGACGCACCGGTGCACCGCAGCATGGGACTTGCGAGAGAAATATCATGATGAACGAAGCCGGGCCGGACGAGGTCAGGGACCACTCCCACGAGCAGGAACTGCGGAAGGTTGTCGATTGCGTGTGGCGGCACCTGCTGTCGGACGACCGGGATCCGGCGCGGGCCCTGTTCAACATTCACCAGAATATCGCCATCGACAAGGTCTGCGCGCTGAACTGGCGCAAACCGTGCATCGACCTGTTCCTGAATCACGGGCAGGTTTTGCTCAGCAATGCCGAGCGCTTGCGCATGCTGACGAAGAACGACTCCGTGTTCGCGGTGCCGGAAATGTCCGACGAGGGCCTGGAGGCGCTGGCCGGCGACTGGCTGGCGCTGTATTTTCTTGGCGTCCCGCACGTGGAACTGTGGGAGACGGTGGCGTTTTTCGCGGAAGGCAGTGGTTTTCCCCGTGGCGCCAGCTTGTGCAAGGCGGTGGGCGATGTCTACCGGCGGGCGCGCAAATCCTGGCTGCAGCATGCCGACAGCAAGGCGTTTGCCGAAGCACGCGTGTTTGTCGTCGACCACAATCCGCTGGCGATCTGGGGCAAGGACCGGCAAATGCGCGGCGCCAGCGTCGAAGACCTGTTCAATCTGCTGGGGGCCATGTACGAGCTGCTGCAGTTGCGCCTGTACGTCGAGGCCGGCGGCCCCATCCTGTATCTGGTCCCCGAAGAGAGCCTGCGGGTTGCGTTCCGCACCGACGCGGGCGAGCTGGATTCGCAGGCGCTGTTCCTGTGGAACCTGCTGGCCAAGGGTTTTCCGCAACGCTTCGCCGACCGGCAGGCGGTCCACATCGTGCGCGACGAGAATGTACAGGGAATGCCGGAATGCGTAGTGGGCCCGCTGCACGGCGTGTTCCGGATCCGTACCACGCAGCCTGGCTCGAACGGGAAGGGCGGCTACACCCCGGAACGGGCGGGCAACTTCATGGCCAGCCGGATCTGCACCGAATTCCGCGAAAAACTGGGTGCCGCGCGCATCGACGACAATCCAACGCTCCAGGCCGTGAACGACGAGACGCCCCCCGGCAAGATTGCGCAGTACCTTCCCGGCCGCCGCGCGCCGTCGATGGTCAGCATCCCGGCCGGCGGCAGTGGGTGACCGGCGCCGTCCGTCACGCCCGCAACGCCGCCACCAGCCGGTCCACCTGCGCCTCGGCAGTGAAGATCGACGGCGTCACCCGCACGCACGCGCCGGATGCCAGCCCGTCGCGCATGACGGCAAACACGCCGTGGTCGCGCAGCAGCCGCTTCGACAAGGCCACGTTGTCGGCCACCGACGTCTTGCCCCGCAGCCGGAACGAGGCGATCGCACTGGTCAGCCGCGGATCGCCTGACGCCAGCACGTCGATGCCGTCGATGTCGCGCACCGCTTCCACCCAGCGGTTGCGCAGCCGGTGCAGGCGTGCCTGCTTGTTGGCGACGCCGATCTGCTGGTGCAGCTGCAGCGCCAGCGGCATCGCCAGGTAGGCGGCGAAGTTGACGGTGCCCGTGTGCACGCGGGTGCGGATATCGTCGCGGTCCGTCTCGCCCATGTAGGGATCGATGTCGCGCACCCGGCCGCGCCGGATGTAGATGGCGCCCACGCCCACCGGCGCGCCGATCCACTTGTGCAGGTTGATGCCGGCGAAGTCCGCCTGCAGGTCGGGGATGCGCATGTCCAGCTGGCCGAAGCCGTGCGCCGTGTCGACGATGACGTCGATGCCACGTGCGCCTGCCATCCGGCTGATTTCCGCCACCGGCAGCACCATGCCGTTGCGGTGGTTGACGTGCGTGAGCAGCATCATGCGCAGCTTCGGATAACGGGCCATGGCCTGTGCATACGCGTCGATCAGCGACTGGTGCGTGGCCGGTTCCGGCATGTCGATCTGCACCACGTCGACGCCGCGGCGCTGGCGCAGCCAGTGCATCGTCGTCAGCATATTGTCGTAGTCGATGTCGGCGCACAGCACCGTGTCGCCGGGGCGCAGCCGGTGATAGCCGCCGATCAGTGCCTGCAGCGCTTCGGTGGCGCCGCGCGTCAGCACGATCTCGTCGCGTTCGACGCCCAGCGCCTGGGCGGCGGCGGTGCGGGCCGCTTCGTACTCGGCCGGGAACTGCAGGCGGCCGTAATACGCATTGCCCCGGTTGACTTCGGCGACATGGCGCTGGTACGCCGCCAGCACGGGCCGCGCCATCGAGCCCCAGTAGCCGTTGTCGAGCATGGCGATGTCGTCGGTCACATCGTATTGCGCGGCGACGGCGCGCCAGTAAGCGTGGTCGCCGGCCAACTCGTGGGGCGGCAGGGCCGGTGACGGCAGCAGCGGTTGCGCCGCCAGCGCGGCCGGCAGCACCGCGCCGGCACCCAGCAGCGCGCGCCGTTTCAGGTCGGGCTGGCTCAAAACTTCACCGTGTAGTCGACATACAGGTTGCGGCCATCCGTATCGTAGGGCGCGTTGCGCGAGTAGATCAGGCCGCGGCTGGCCTGGAACACGGCTTCGTCGGGATACTTGTCGAACACGTTGTCGATACCGAAGCGCAGCGACTGTTTCGCACTGATCTTGTAGCCCAGCGCGAGATCCATGAAGCGCATCGCGCCGAAGCGCTGGAAGATGTCGCCGGTGGCGTTGCCGGTGCTGTCCGTCCAGGCGCCGTAATAGCGCACGCGGGCCAGCGCGCTCCACGCGGCCTGGTCGTAGGCGGCGCTGAACGTGGCCTTCTGGCGCGGCAGGCGGTCTTCGAACACGGTGCGCTGGCTGTCGTTGGCGGCGATGCTGGACTTGCCGCCGTCGACCTCCGTCTGGTTGTAGTTCCAGGCGGCCGTCAGGTTGACCTTGCCGGCGCCGATGCGGCGCAGGTAATTGCCGACCACGTCGACGCCGCGCGTGGTGGTGTCGAAGTCGTTGGTGAAGTAGGTGACCGACGTGTAGCGCAGCGGGTTCGGCACACCGGCCGGCACGGCAAACGACGCCGACGTGCTGAAGCGGTCGCGCAGCTTGATGTCGTAGACGTCGACGGAGCCGGACAGCCCGGTGGCCGTCTTCCACGTCACGCCCACCGACAGGTTCTTCGACTTCTCTGGCGTCAGCGGCTGGGCACCCAGCAGCACGGCCAGCGGATCGCTGTTCGACAGGCGGCCGCTGGAGAACACCAGCAGCGTTTTCGTGTCGAGGCCCTGGCTGGTGCTGTTGGTATTGAGCTGGCCCGGCGTGGGCGCACGGAAGCCGGTGGAGTAGGAGCCGCGCACGGCGAAGTCCGGCGTGAAGGCGTAGCGCGCCGACAGCTTGCCGTTCGTGGTGTCGCCGAACTCCGAGAAATCTTCATAGCGCAGCGCGGCGCCCAGCGTCAGGCGCTCGGTGAGCGGCACTTCGACGTCCACGTAAGCGGCGTAGCTGTTCTGGTCCCAGCTGCCCGCCTGGGCGGCGCTGAAGCCCGGCGCGCCATTGGCATTCGCGTCGAGTCCCACGGCCGCGCCGGGGCCCACTGCGTACGACGCGGGATCGCCGGCCTTCACCCGGTAGCGTTCGTTGCGGTACTCGGCACCGAAGCCCACGTTGACGGGTTGCGCCAGGCCGGCCACCTGCCACGCATAGCTGAAGTTCGCGTTGACGAGTTTTTCCTCCTGCGTCAGGCGGCCCAGGTAGAACGACGTGGGACTATCCGGGCCCAGCGAGGCGTTGATGGAGTTGTGCAGGCCGTAGTCGATCGCATTGCGGCCATACGATGCGCTGACGTCCCATGCCAGCGCGTCCGTGAGTTGACCGCGCAGGCCGGCCAGCACCTGCAGGTCGTCCTGCTCGTTGGTGTACTGCGGGCTGAAGCCGGTGGGGAAGATGCTGCGCACGTCCCAGCCGGGGAATACCGTGCTGGTTTTGTAGACGCTGGTGCTGGTGTCGGGATTGCGCCAGTTGAAGTCCGACGTGCCTTCCATGTGGCCGAACAGGCCGTGGCTGTAGGCGACCGTGTCGCCGCCCAGGCCCAGGCTGGCGTTGTAGCCGATGCGCTGGCTTTCCAGGTCCGGCTGGCCCCAGCGCTGCACCGGGTTCGGCACGTTCAGCTCGGGATGGGCGGCCTGGAAGGCGATGGCGTCCGGGCGCTGGCGGGTTCGCGAGGTGGGATCCGATTGGGCTGCTTCGGCGAACAGGTTCAGCCGGCCGCTGTCGCCAAAGGTGAAGCCGTATTTCGCATGCAGTTCGTTGGCCTTGCCGTCCGCCTCGCCGTACTGCGAGTGGTGGGCGCTGATTTCGCCGCCCGCGGCATCGTCCAGGATGATGTTGATGACGCCGGCGATGGCGTCCGACCCGTACTGCGCCGAGGCGCCGTCGCGCAGCACTTCGATGCGCTTGATGGCGCTGGCCGGAATCTGCGCCAGGTCGGGCGCCTGCGCGCCGCGCGCGCCCAGCAGGGCACTGCGGTGGAAACGGCGGCCGTTGACGAGCACCAGCGTCTGGTCCGGCGACAGGCCGCGCAGCGTGGCGGGCCGGACGAACACCTGGCCATCGGCCATCGGCAGGCGCTGCACCACGTACGACGGCACCAGCTGGGCCAGCACGTCGTTCAGGTCGGACGATTCGACGGCGGCGATCTCCTCCCGGGTGAACACGTCGACGGGCGCCAGCGTATCGAACTGGGTGCGGTTGCTGGCGCGGGTGCCGGTGACGATGACCGATTGCTGGGCATCGGCGGCGTTCTGGGCGTGCGCGGCGATCAGCGCATCATGGGAGAGCAGCGCGATGGCGGCTGCGAGCTGGCTACGTTTGAATTTCATTGGCACTCTGCAGGTTGAAGGGGAAAGTTCCCGTCAGCCTACAGAGCCAATATGTCATCAGTATGAACTTGCAAGTGACTGCCAGGGGCTTCGGCTGGCCGCCTTGCTTATCCGCCCGACGCCAGCCCGGCGGCCAGCGCGATCATCACCGCACCGGTCAGGCCTTCGATGCCTTTCCACACGGCGGGCCGCGACAGCACGCCGGCAAAGCGCACGGCGCCGAAACCCAGCATGCAGAACCACAGCAGCGAAGCGGTCATTGCACCGGCGGAAAACGCCGCGCGCTCCGGCGCGGGATAACGCCCGCCTATCGAACCCAGCAGCACCACCGTGTCCAGGTAGACATGCGGATTGAGCAGCGACATGGCCAGCACGCTGGCGAGTGCCGCCGCCGCGCCCGGCGGTGCCGCGCCCGTCGCGGCAGCCAGCCGGCTCGACGTGAACATGCCCCGCCAGCTGCGCAGCCCGTACCACAGCAGGAAGGCCGCACCGCCCCAGCGCGCGGTCGCCATCAGCACGGGCGACGCCTGGATCAGCGCGCCGGCACCGGCCACGCCGAGCCCGATCAGCAGTACATCGACGACGATGCAGGCAGCCACCGTCAGCGGCACGTGGCGGCGCAGCACACCCATGCGCAGCACGTGGGCGTTCTGGGCACCAATTGCCATGATCAGACTGGCACCAAGCCCCAGTCCGCTGAAAAACACTTCCGTTGTCGCCATGACGCCTGCCCCGAATGAAAACCGCATTGTGTCGTCAGGCAGCGAATAGATGAAGCTGAGTTAATATATTTAACCGATCATCAAAATTTCTTAAGGAAGCATATGACGCTCGACACCAGGCAATGCGAAGCGTTTCTGGCCGCCGCCGAGACGGGCAGTTTCGACCTGGCCGCCGCGCGGCTGAACGTGACACCGTCCGCCGTTTCGCAACGCATTGCCGCGCTCGAGACGGCGCTGGGGGCGCCGCTGCTGGTGCGCAGCCGTCCCTGCCGCACGACGACGACCGGGCAGCTGCTGCTTGTCCACCTGCGCCGCAGCCGGCTGCTGGAAGACGAATTCCTGGGTGAATTGGGCGACGCGGGACAGGGCGGTCCGCTGCAGGTTGCCATTGCCGTCAATAACGACACGCTGGCCACCTGGTTATTGCCCGGTATCGGCGAGTTTTTACTGGCGCAGAATATCACCGTCGATATCGTGCTGGACGAGCAGAATTACACGTATGCGCTGCTGGAGAAAGGACTGGCGGTGGCGGGCATTTCCAGCGAACCGCGTGCCATGCGCGGTTGTACCGTCCAGCCATTGGGCTCGATGCGCTACCGGATGCTCGCTTCGCCGCAATTCGCGGCGCGCTGGTTTCCCGCCGGTTTCAACAGAACGGCGGCAAAGGCGGCACCGGTCATCGTATTTTCCCGGAAAGACAGCCTGCAGGCCGATTTCATCCTGGCGCAATTGGGCCTGATGACCGGTGCTTATCCGGTGCATTATGTGCCGGCCAGCGATCCATTCATGCAGGCGATCAGGCTGGGGCTGGGTTATGGCATGCTGCCGCCGCAACAATATGGCGATCTGATCGAGCGGGGCGAACTGGTCGACCTGGCGCCAGGCTTGTACACGGACGTGCCGCTGTACTGGCACGCGTGGCGCGTGCAGTCGCCGAAGCTGGAACGGCTGGGGCAGGCGGTGGTGGCTGCCGGGCGGCGGGTGCTGGACCAGGCTTGATGCTGGCGCGATCGTGCCAGCGTCTGGCACGTGGCTGTGTCATCCGGGGTTGT